>NZ_AP023183.1:300000-600000 GCF_013426915.1 Paraburkholderia sp. PGU19 | reverse complement strand
AGTTACCTTAATCAGCAGGGCATTACGACGATTCTTGTACTGGGCCAGCATGGACTCATCGGTAATGTGGCTTCCGAGATTGATCTGAGCTATCTGAGCGATGCGCTGGTACTGTTCCGGTTTTTTGAAAGCGCGGGAGAGGTGCTGTCTGCATTGTCGGTACTCAAGAGCCGCACCAGCGAGCACGAACGCACGATACGAGAGTTTCGCGTCGACTCTGGTGGATTACGCGTGGGACCGCCCCTCAGGGACTTCGAAGGCATACTCGCCGGCTTGCCGTCATACCGCGGCACGCAGCCCTTGCTGGGTGACCGGCCGCACGACCGGGAGTGAATCTTGGAAGAACGGATCCTGATCGTCGCGCAGCGAGGGCGTGATGCTGAGGTTATCGCGCGCGTGCTGTCCCGCGAAGAGGTGGAGTGCGTGGTTTGCCTCAACGTCGGAGAACTCGTCGCACTGCTCGTCGAGGGAGCTGCATGCGCCCTGATTGCTGACGAAGCGCTAGATCCGCACGCCTTGCAGTCGCTTGACGAATGGTTGAGAGGTCAACCACCGTGGTCGGATTTTCCTTTCCTGCTGCTAGTCGGCAACGGGAAGAAGGGCATATCGACAGTTGAAGGCCGACACCTCGAGACGCTGGCGAATGTCATGCTCATAGAGCGTCCCGTAAGCGGCGAGGCGCTCGTCAGCGCAACGCGTAGTGCCCTTAGAGCCAGGCGCAGACAGTATCAGGCGCGTGCGATGCTCGCCGACCGGGCCGAGGCCAATGCCCGGCTTATGAAGGCCTCGCGCCAAAAAGACGAGTTTCTTGCCATGCTCGCACATGAGCTGCGCAATCCACTTGCCCCAATAAGGAATGCCGCAGAAGCAATCAGCATGGTTGACGGCATGCTCCCAGTTCGTGTCCGATGGGCACGTGAAATCATCGAACGGCAGAGTCGTCATCTGGCCAACCTGCTGGAAGATCTTCTGGACGTGTCTCGCATTACCACGGGAAAGATCACGTTGAAACGAAGCACGGTCGAACTGAAGAGCATTCTCGACGCGGCTATCGATGTTGCGAAGCTGGCACTCGACGCGCGGCAACATACACTCACCGTGCACTACCCGGACAAACCAATGTACCTTGAGGCCGACCCAACGCGCCTCGCCCAGGTGTTCGGCAATCTTTTGGATAACGCGGCGAAGTACACGCCCGACGGCGGTCAGATTGCAATTCGCGTAAGCGCCGATTCAGGTACCGTCACTGTGACAATCGAAGATAACGGCACGGGCATCGCAGAGGACGAACTGAAAGAGGTTTTCGAACTTTTCTCGCAATCGAATCGAGCTTTAGACCGCGCCCAGGGAGGACTAGGTATCGGCCTTTCTGTTGTTCGATCACTTGTCAACATGCACGGGGGTAATGTGCGAGCGCAAAGCGAAGGGCTTGGACATGGCGTGCAGATGGTGGTTATGCTCCCCGTCGCCGATGCACCGGCGCAACACGATGTCCCGCCTGCGCACGTTGAGCCAGCAAACGCGCATTGCCTCAATGTATTGGTGGTCGACGACAATTTTGACGCAGCATCCTCGCTGGCCGTCATACTTGAACTGAACGGCCACCGCGTGCGCACCGCGCCTGACGGCCCGCGTGCGTTGGAAGCCAGCATGGCGCAACGGCCGGACGTTGTGCTTCTGGATATCGGGCTGCCGGGGATGGATGGTTATGAGGTCGCACTTCGCCTAAGGAAGATGCCGGAGATGCTTAAAGTAACCCTGATCGCGGTTACGGGGTACGGTCAACCCGAGGATGTCGCGCGATCGCGGCATGCAGGCTTCGACCATCACCTCGTCAAACCTGTCGAGCCCTACGCGCTTTCGCAGTTATTTGACAACGTGAGACCGTTACGTGCGGCGCAGCGGTTGTGACGGCGACAAAAGCATTCGCCAGGGCTACGGGTTCGAACGGCCGGGTTTGTCGTGTTAACTGCTGTCGAACTGAAAGCGCTCGCGGATGGCGCGAGTCACGTCGTCGCGATCATGGCGTTCATTCCGGAAAAAGCAGTCAACCCGGTCTTCGACGACAATGCGTACTACATTGCGCCCGACAAGCGCGGCGGCAAACCATACAGTCTGCATGCAACATGCGCTTGCCGGACATGGGAAAAGTGGCAGGCGAGGCGGCCTCGATTGTCTACTGCTCTCAAGGCGGCACCGCCCTGGACCAGACTGAGGAAGGCAGGAAATTCATTAAGAAGTACAAGGACACGTATCACATAGACATGCAAGTTTATGCGGTCAACTACTACGATGGAGTGAAAATGTTGGCCGACGCCATGACGAAAGCAGCGACGACGAGTGACAAAAGCAAACTGATCGCGCAGCTGGCGAACGAACAATACAAGGGGATAGCCGGCACGTACTCCTTTGATCCCGAAGGAAATCTAAAAGGTGCGCCAACAACCGTGTATGTCATTCGAAACGGCTTGCCCGTTCCGAGGGATCACTTTCCCTAGGGGGCAATTACAATAAAGGGACGGAACCTCGAAAATTTAAGCGTCTGCATGTCAATGCGACACGAATAGGTGGGTACGTAACCTTCCTAGGGGTATAAACGGAGAGTTAGGACCTCAAATACGACAAGAATTGGTTGTCTTGATGCGACATCAATTGGTGAACTCCACAGAATTCCTTTCATTTGAATTTTTGTGCCCCGCCGTATCCCCACGATTCCCCGCAGGAATGACACAGGAGAACGCGGTCGGGGAGTTGCAAAAGAACGCGGCGCACCGCCGCAAATAGTTTCGATGCGAAGTCGCGAGTGCCTGGTAACGCCAGTGACACGCACGCTGGTTTCGGCGATTCGGCTCAGGGTGACCGGTGTGGTGATCTCTATGAGCGCAATCCACGTCGCGCGACAGATGACCGGATCAGCGAATTGAAGGAATCGATCCACATCGATGGCATCAAACAGATGGTCACCGTCACCCGACGCCCGAACGTGCGTGATGGCCAGCGAGAATTCCAGTGTTGCGATTTTCTGTACCTCGAGGGCGGCTAGCGTGATAACTGAACCCATCGCACGCCGATGCCTGTCCGGTGTCGGCTTCGCTTGGAAACCTGCCCGATGATCTACCGGTGCTTTTCGACCATGTTGCGGCCATGCGAGATCGGTCAAATTCGTTGGCCGCGAATGGCCGCTGTCGAGGAAGTCGAATGCTCCTTGCAAACGGAATAGGTCGAATATGGCAGTTCATGCGTGAGGAATCGTACCCGATCAACTTTCTAACCCGACTCCGAGTGCGCCGGCCAACTCCGATAGTTCGTCGGTAATCGACTACAGACGATCGAACGGCCGCTCGAGATTCTGCACGTGGTCATTCGGCCGCTGCGCCGCAGTGTTGGCGCACGTGATCTGAAAAGGCAGCGTCCGCGAACTCCGCATCGGTTCCAATCCGTGTTGATGCCAGATTTGCGATCCCCTCACGTGTGTCGGTTCTGGGAGACGGCGGCTCGCAAGGCGAGCAGGTAGCTCTCAACCCCAAAGCCGCAGATTTGCCCATCGACGATCTCGGCGAATACCGAGTGATGTCGGAACGGTTCCCGGGCGTGGATGTTGGACATATGCAATTCCACGACGGGGCAGGTAAGAATAGCCAGCGCATCGCGTATCCCGTAGCTGTAGTGTGTCCACGCCCCGGCGTTGATCAGTACGGCGTCACAGCGCTCCTTTAAGGCGCGGTGAATGCGCTCGCACATCGCCCCTTCACTATTCGTCTGGAACGATTCCACTTGCACGCCAAGCTCGACGCCGAGAGCCTGCAGCCTGGCGTCGATCTCCGCCAGCGTGATGGTTCCGTACTGCGCCGGGTCGCGCTTGCCAAACATATTGTGGTTGATACCGTGAAGCATCAGGATCGTTTTCATTCCTCGCTCCGTTGCATTCTCAGTCGAGTGGCACCGTGAGCCGATCGATCACGACGCGGGTCTGGGGCCGCACGCCGCGCCACCACGCGAACGCTTCTGCCGCCTGCTCCACCAGCATGCCCACACCATCCGCGATACCTTGTACGCCCGCGTTTCGAGCGAGTCTCAGGAACGGCGTCAGCCGCTTGCCGTAGGCCAGTTCATAGGCCGCGCCCGTCGGGCTGAAAACGCTCGGTGGAACGGGCGGGAGTTCGCCCGTCAAACTGGCCGACGTCGCGTTGACCACGAGGTCGAACTGTCCCATCGCCTCGAGATTGGCGTAGCCGCAGGCAGCAAGCGGCCCGCTCGTGGTGACCTGCTCGACCAGCGCCCGCACCTTCGCGATGTCCCGACTGGCGAGGACCAGTTCCGCGGGCCGCGCGGCAAGGAAGGGCAGCAATGCGCCACGCACTGCGCCGCCCGCGCCGAGGACCAGTACGCGTTTGCCGGCCATCGGCAAGTTCAGATTGACCTCGATGTCGCGCAGCAGGCCGACGCCATCGAAGTTCTCAGCGATGATCCGTCCGTCCTTAAAGCTCAGCGCGTTAGTAGCGCCAGCCAGTTCGGCGCGCTCGCTGCGCACGTCGGCCATCGCGAACGCTTTCAGCTTGAATGGCGCGGTCACGTTCATGCCTTTGCCGCCCGCTGCGATGAATGCGTGCACGGTCGCAGCGAACGCGTCCTGCGGCTCCAGCGGACCTTCGATCGCCGTATAGGACATGTCCTGCTGCGTCTCTTCTGCAAAGAGACCGTGGATCAACGGGGACTTCGTGTGGCCGATCGGATTGCCGATCACCGCGTATTGGTCAGTCATCATGGCCTCACCTTTGAATACAGCACACCATCTGTCTGCATCGCGTCGATTTCGGCGGCGCCGAAGCCCAGCGATTGCGCCACTTCCGCATTGTGCTGACCGAGATCCGGCGCGACTTCGCGGATCGTCGTGTCGCAGTCCGAGAAGCGGAAGGGCAGATTCGGCAGACGCAATTTCCCGTAGCGCGGGTGCTCCTGCTCAACCACCATGCCGCGGGCGACGATCTGCGGATCGGCAAGTACCTCATCGATACGCTGCACCTTCGCGCACGGCACATCGATGCCATCGAGCAGTTCAAGCACCTGCGCAACCGGTCGGCCTGCCACCCACGGCTTCACGACGGACAGAATGTCCAGCCGGTTCGCATTGCGTCCCGCGAGGGCGTGAAAGCGGGTGTCGGTGCCAAAACCGTCCGGTCCGCCATGCGCCTCGATCAGCGCCGCGAAGCGCTTCCAGGCGTCGTCCACCTGAGCCGCGATCACGAGGTCGCCGTCGGCGGCACGGAACACGCCATAGAGCGTCGATGTGGGCATATCGTGGCCGGTCTGCTCCGGCACGATGCCTTGCATCGTGTAGCACTGCACGGCGTATTCATGCATCGACACCAGCGTGTCGTACAGCGCCATATCGATGTGTTGCCCGCGCCCGCTCTTCACGCGGCCGAGCAGTGCGGCATTGATTGCCGCTACCGCGTGAATGCCCGTGTACATGTCGCCCAGCGAAATGCGCATCAACGGTGGCGGTTCACCGGGTGTGCCGATCATTTGCATGATCCCGCTCTTCGCTTCAGCAATCAGACCGAAACCCGCGCGATGTGCGTCCGGTCCCGTATGGCCGTAGGCGGAAATCGAGCAGTAGACGAGGCCCGGATTGCGCGCGGACAGTTCGTCATAACCCAGCCCGAGTTTGTTCAGTGCACCCGGCCGGTAGTTTTCGACGAAGACATCCGCCGAGTCGCACAGCCGCTGCATAAACGCCTTGCCGCGTGCGTCGCGCATGTTGACGCTGACGCCGCGCTTGCCCATGTTCAGTTGCAGGAAATAGCCGCTCTGCTCGTCGTCGAGCACGGTCGCGTGCTGACGTCCGGCGTCGCCGCTGCCTGGGCGTTCGACCTTGATGACTTCGGCACCGAGCGCCGCGAGACAGCGTCCGACATACGGACCGGCCAGAAAATGGCTGTAATCGACGACGCGAATCCCTTCGAGAGGACGTGCTTGCATCAGAATGCTCCCGGTCGGCGCGGCACCATCAGACGATGCTCGCCATGCTGGACGACAAGGCCGTCCTGATTGATCAGTTCGGACGGCAGTACGACGATCCCCCAGCCGGGACGGCTCTTGCTCGCGCGCATCGTGCCTACTCTGAATTTCACGTGCAGCACGTCATTGACCTTGATCGGCAGGTTGAAGTCCCACGTCCAGCCGAGCGACATGCCGGGCAGGAAGCGGTAGTCGCTCTGGGTCTTGAGCCCATCGGCGATAGACAGGCCAAACAGACCGTGCGCGACGATCGAACCGAAGTGGCTCGCGTTCGCGTATTCCTCGTCCACGTGAACCGGCGTGTGATCGCCGGTGAGGTCGGCGTAGGCGAGAATGCGTTGCTTCGTCACCGTGTAGGTCGGGCTCACGCACACGTCGCCCTCGTTGGCATCGTCCCAGTACTTATCGATGATCGTCATCTCAAACCTCCGCACGCGGATTGATGTCCAGTGCCCGCGCCACGCATGAAGCGGGCTTGGCCTGAATCAGTTCGACGGCGAGGCCGTCCGGCAGGCGCAACCAGTTGCGTCCTTGCGGCATTTCGCTGACGTCATACTGTTGCGCGGCGGCGAGCGCCGCTTCCATGTCTTCGCACATCACGCCGAGATGACCGAGGCGGCCTTCGGGCGCGTCATGGTGCGGGTTATGAATGAATTGCAGACCGCCGAGCGTCCAGTACTGCCGTGGTTCCTCGACGGTGCCGTCGACCTCGCGCATCGTCATGCCGAACACGTCTTCGAAAAAGCGGATGTGCCAGTGAATGTCTTTCACCCAGATGGCGACATGCTCCAGATATGCCTTGCTGCCGTTCATGCATTTGTCTCCCTGCGTTGTCGGTCGGTCATGGCGCGCTCGATGCCTTTGATGCAGGCGACCAGCGTCGCGTTGACGGGCGTCGGCACGCCGTGCCGTTGTCCCCAGCGCACGACCGCGCCGTTGATAAAGTCGATTTCAGTGATGGAGCCTTTTTCGAGGCTTTGCAGCATCGAGGTCTTGAAGGCAGAAGAAAGGCCTTCGCCAGCGAGCGTCCACGGGCGTTCAGGATCAGTGGTGGAGAGCGTTACGCCAGCGGCTTGAGCGACTGAGATTGCTTCGGCGACTGCCGCGAGCGCAACCGTCTTCAGAAGCGGCTCATCGTAGAGTTGGCCGTAAGTGAGGCCGGTGGTGCCTGTCAGCGCGCCCGTTGCAACATTGACGAGCAACTTGTCCCACATCGTGCCGACGATGTTGTCGCTGACGGTGGTGGCCAGCCCGGCGGCGTTGAAGGTTTCAGCGATCGCCATCACGCGGGGAGTGATCCCGCCACCGAGTTCGCCGATGTAAGTCGCCTTGCCAGCGACGCCGGACTCGATGTGCCCCGGATTGCGCATCACGCCGCCGACATAGGTCTTGCCGGCCAGCACGCGTCCACGACCCACGATATCCGCCAGCACATCTTCGTGCCCGAGACCGTTCTGCAACGACAGGACCAGCGTGTCGGGTCCGATGAGCGCCAGGGCGCCGCGCATCGCCGCATCGGTATGAAATGACTTGACCAGCACGACCACCAGATCGACTGCGCCGACCTCGGCGGCGCGCGTCGTGGCCTTGACTTCCACACGACGCGAACCTTTCGCATCGTCTACGCGCAGACCGTCGCGCCGCATCGCCTCGACATGCGCCGCCGAGCGGTTCAGCAACCACACCTCGTTGCCGCCTTCCGTCAGCGCCGCGCCGATGGCACAGCCCAGAGCACCCGCACCCAGAATTGCAATCTTCACTGCCGTCTCCTCAATATGGAGATCAAGATACGATTCGATGCTCATGTCGGATATGCAATGGATACAATGACGTCATTGCGATAGGCAATACAGATGGTGACCTGGTGTTTGTCGATCGGCGCACAGCCACGCCGGGAGAGGCACGGCTCGTTCGCAGATGTCTATCGAAGCCGGCCGCGCGCGTGTAGCAACACGGTGCCCATTCCGCTCAGGGCGATGACGATCATCCCCAAGGCAGTCCATATGTCGGGGACCTTGCCGAAGAACGCCCAGCTGAAAAGCGTTGCGAAAGCGAGTTGTGCGTAGCCGAACGGAGTGAGCACGGCCAGCGGCGTTCTGCGCAATGCCTGCAGCATCAGCAGATGGCCAAAGGTTGCGAGCGTCGCCATCACGAGAAGCAGGCACCAACTGCCGATCGTCACCTTGCGGATTTCAGGCAGCAGGCCTGCCTGATCGACCCACAGCAATGCGGCAAGCACAAGGCTGGCAACCAGTGCAGTAATGAAATTGGTGGTGATCGGGTCACCGGCGGTTGACAGCTTGCTGGACACGACCTGAAAGCATGCGAAGGTGGTTGCGGCGCCGATAGGAAAAGCGACTGTCCAGCTGAATTCGCCGCTACCCGGCCGCACCACGATCAGCATCCCGATAAAGCCCAGAACGACCATCGACCATTTGCTGTTCGATACGTTCTCGTTAAGCAGGATCGCGGCAAGCATCGTCGAAATCAATGGCGCCAACATCGCGAGCGATGTGGTGACGGGCAGCGGCAGGTAGCGCAGCCCGCAAATGTGCAGGCTGAATTGAGTAGGAGAAGCAGAGCGCGCAGGAGTTGCAGTTTCAACACACCGGCGTCGCGAAAATGCTGGGCGCCACGCCGTGCCTGCCAGACGCCCAGGGCGACCGCCTGGAAACTGTAACGTCCGAGAAGCAGGGCAACGAGCGGTACAGCCGTCCCGATGGCCTTGACAACGGAATCGCTCGCGGCGAACGTTGCCGTCGTTGCGACCATCAGCGCGACCCCGGCTTCAGCCGTCATCGGAATAGCGGGCAGGCGTGTCAATTCGATGCCTTTGTTATTCCCGGTCTGCTCACGAGTTGACGTCTCATCAGATCCGGCTCCATGCCGGACGCCGGGGAATCGCAGGGTGTGCTAGCCCGCGAAGGTGGAAGATTCTTCATGACGTGCTGTGGCCCGGAATCGTGATTCTCAATCGTCGCTCGTCGACGTAGTGCCCACGATACAAGCCAGCGTCCATTCCCACAACGCAATGATTACAATAGCGTCATTGCGTAGAACAATAGTACTATGAACTCAGACGAGCTTCCCGACCTCAAGTTGCTCCAGTTGTTCGATCTCCTCTACGACGTCCGCAGCGTCACTCGCGTAGCCGAGCAGCTTGGGCAGAGTCAGCCTACGGTCAGCATCTGGTTGGGCCGCCTGCGCGAGCATTTGCAGGATCCGCTGTTTATCAGGACACCGGGTGGCATGGCGCCCACACCACAAGCGGATGCGTTGATTGGCCCATGCAGGGAAATTCTCGAATCACTTCGTCGCTTCGCTGCGTGGGAAATTGCGTTTGATCCAGCCACCGCGAAGCGACGCTTCCGCATTTGTATGACCGACGCGAGCCACATCACGCTCCTTCCTCGAATGTTGGCGCACGTACGTGCGCAAGCGCCGGGAATCCGTCTTGAAGCGGCCAGGATCGACGGAAATACCGAGCGGGCGCTGGAATCGGGCGAGGCCGACCTCGCGATCGGCCACATACCCTGGCTTGGCGGTGGTATTTACCAGCAGCAGCTATACACGCAGGACTGGGTCTGTTTGATCAATAAGCATCATCCGCGCGTGCGCGGAAAGCTCGGGCTCAAGCAGTACCGCGCGGAAGGTCATGTCGCGATCGCGGCAGGGACGGGAGCGCAACTGCTGGAGCAGGCGTTCGTGCGCGAGAACGTTGAACGGGACGTGGTACTCGAGCTGCCGGGGTTTCTCGGGCTCGGGGCCATCATCAAGAGCACCGATCTGATTGCCACGCTGCCGCGGCATATCGGCGAGACGCTGGCGAAGGTGAATGACCTGTCAGTGCATCCGTGTCCGATGCCGGTGGAGGGATTCGCAGTGCGTCAGCACTGGCACGCCCGCTATCACCACGAAGCGGGAAATCGCTGGCTGCGCGATCTGGTGATTCAGCTATTCAGCAGTTTGCGGTGATCTTAGTCTTCCACAACGCGAGCTTCCCGTGCGCGAGTTCCTGTTTGGAAAGTCGACGCGGACGCGCACCCTTGCTGGCTGCGCCGAGTGGGCCGCCGACGTCGCCCATAAGTCGATCGGCCGCCCCGGGCCTAGCGCAGCGCGACGTCAGTAGGGTTCGATGTCAGCGATCCCGTCGCGTTGTGCGTAGCCTTGGCGTGGAGTGAGCGCTCTTCCGTTTTCGGCCAATCGCAGTCACTCGACGTGTGGCCGTGAATGGTTGACAATCTGCTGATCCAGTAAGGAATGGGGAATGTGTGATCAAATTCGGCAATTTTTTCAATCCCAGGCGACTGAGTTCCGCTGTAAATGAAGAGCACTTGGCGCTCTACATGGGATATGCGTTCAGCCACGGGATCAATGTTCAACATCTAGTTGCCCCGGGCGAGTTGACGGTTCCGTACGTGATCTACTGGGAAAACGAGAGAGCACCTGATTGACTGCAGACTCGGCCGTGGCGGTCGAGATAGGTTTGCCAAGGCGGTGTCATGCGCCGTAGTTGATCGTTGAGCCGCCATTCGCTTCGACGTATTCAACAAGCTCTCGAGTCCGGTAGTCGAGCTGCGCCAGACTTTCTACAACGCCCGGCGTTTCAGCCACGATCACTCGACAGAGGAGCAGGATGCCCTGCATCCGGTCTTTCGCCTTCTCCAGTTTGGCATGCCAGAAGCACCGGCGCAGCTTGTCAACGCGGGAGATCAGCACACGTCGGGCGGCCTTTTCCGTTTCCGTTCGTGCACGCATGCCCTTGATGATCTGCTCGAGATACCTCACCCTCATTGATATATGGAACCGGTCCAGGACAGGTGTAGGAGAAAACGGCAATCGACAGGCGATTGACTGCAGGCCACTGGCACCATCGGTGATGACCGACAGTTTCGGTTAATCGCTTCCGGTTGTGGTCGTCACAAGGGTGGTGAGCCGGGCCACGATATCCGGCAACCTGTTTCTCACGAACGCGAATACGCGCGACGTCTGCCCTCTGGCGCTCAAGCGGCCCGTTAAAACCTCAAAGCTGGGGCATTCAGATTTACGTCGCCCTCGAACGAATCCTCCGTCGACGGTCAGGGTCCACTCCGTCTCTTCCTTCGGGGCGCGACATGCAGCTGGCTGAACCGCTTCTATACGCGCACCGACGCGTAGCGCCCTGTTTCGCACGGTCACATGGTTCAGTGTCGCCCGCGCAGGCAGGAACTCGCGTATCACTGTAACGACCTGCCGATACGGCATCTGTGCCGAAAGCCTGGCCTCAAGCGATAGTAGTTCCGCGGTCGCCCGCTCCGGAATGAATTCGGTCATCGGACTGTACGGATACTCCATCTGCAACGGCCTCTCGCACGGACAGCAGATAATCCGGGCAATGCGAAAGGGCGCGGTGCCGAAGACCGTATCCACCTGCGACCACAACCTTCTGGAGCCTGTGCAGCAAATCTTTTCCTTCGGCCAACGACAGCCCGACTTTCTCCGGCTCAAGTTGGCGATAGGGACGTTCGAGCTGGCAGATTTCGAACGTATCTGTTTCATCCCAATCAGTGGTGATCTCGACGCGAATTGTGATTTTCATCTCCAACTCCGGCGGCCTTGATTGGCGAAATCCTAGGCGCCCTGCGCTGAAACCCCAAGGTTTTTAACGCTCCCTCAGCGCATTTTCCCGGGCGACGGGCTGGGCGCCCGTGATTGACACAATTCCTGACACAACGGAGACGGATCCCCTTCGTTCTACGTCAGCCGCCATTTGGACGGCGGCATACCCTTCCTATACAGATATACTTGCTCCCAGCTTGTTTCCACACCATGCCCGTTAATCTGAGGCTGTTGTCCATTATTCGGGCAGGAGACAATGTGGTCGGTATAATCAATAGCCCTTGATCGAGACCGGCTTTCAATGTCGAGCATTGCAAAACTACTCTCCCTACTCGAGCTATTTACCGAGTCGCGGCTCTATCTGACGGCCGAACAGGTCGCAGCCGAACTCGACTGTTCAGTGCCGAGCGCCTATCGCTATTTGCGGGAACTGGTCGAATCCGGGATGCTCTTGCGCTTCACGGGTGGCGAGTATGGTCTGGGTCCGCGCATCATCCGGCTCGACTACCATTTACGCATGTCCGATCCGCTTCTCAAGGCGGGACAGCCGATCATGCGCGAGCTGGCGTCGCACTCCGGCTTCGACGTGGTGATGTCCCGCTGGTACGGCGACGAACTGGTCGACACGCATCGCGAGACGCACGACACCACGCTCGATCTGCGGTACGGCCGCGGCCGGCCACGTCCATTGTTTCTGGGTGCGGCGCCCAAGGCGATCCTTTCGACGTTCCCCAAAGCGAAGCTGGCCGCATTGTTCGAGCAGCATGCGGAGGAAATCAAGTCGAGTGGACTCGGGGATTCGCTGGAAGCGTTCCGCTCGAACCTGCTCAAGATACGGCGCGCAGGGGTGTACCTGTCTAACGGCGAACTGGAAGACGGCGTATCGGCGCTCGCTTCGCCGCTGTTCACGGACGACTCCGGCGAAGCCGTCGGTTCACTGGCGCTGATCGTGCCGAGTCAGCGCCTCGAACTTCTCAATCTCGACCGCCTGATCGAGAACATCAAGGAAGCGGCGGCCCGCACCTCATCGCGTGCGCGAGCCGTGATCGAAGGCTAGCGCCGGCACGACGGCTGATTGCTCTAAGCATCAGCAGTGTCAACGCGGCGCGGGTTTCAACCAATACCCATCCTTTTCGCCATCTCGGCCACCCATTCCGTGCGCGGGCGAAAGCCCGGCAGTTCTCGCGCATGCCGTTCGACGGAAGCCATCAGCGCGTCGTCGGCTAATGCGAAATCGACGGGGACCCGCATCGGCTGGTCCACATACCATGGCGTATCGATGAAGATCTCCAGCCGGTTGCCTTCGGGGTCGCGCGCGTAGAACGAGATCGCGTTGCCGTGCGTAACCGGCGAGATCTCTTCCATCTTTTCTTCCACGAAACGCCGATAGAAAAGCCTCAGCGTAGCCAGGCTGTCCGCCTCGAGGGAGATCTGATTGATGGGATTGAATGGCAACTGCGCGGGCCGCCCGCTCGCCAGCACGATCTGATGATGGACAACCGGGTCCCGGCTTAGAAACACGAGGCCAACCTTGCCGTGCGGCGTGTCGAGACTGCCCCGGTCCGTCACCGTGAACTCCAGTACGCGCGCGTAGAAGTCCTCCATCTTCGCCATGTCGTTGACGTAGAAACCCATGTGGCTGAGCGAGAGTCCGGCTCGCCCGAGAGTGGTCGATGACATGTCACCTCCAGTTGTAGTGATAAACCCTGGTAAAAATCGCGTTGTGAACTGCATTTTTCGTAGTGTATTCTCAAACAGCGATAAACGCACTAATAAATCAGCGCTCGCGAATCGTCTTACGTCCAACTTTTATCACTGGAGCACCATGAAACTCGTCAGCTTCTCGACCCATCAAGGCTCATCATTCGGCGCGGTCCATAACGGCTCGGTCTTCGATCTGCGCAAACGTCTTGATGGACGCTATGCCGATCTGAAATCGCTCATCGCTGCGGATGCGTTCGCGCAAGTCCAAGCCGTCATCAACGAAGACAAAGGCGATTACCCGTTGGCTGAAGTCACGCTCGAGCCTGTGATTCCGAACCCTGAGCAGATCTTCTGCGTAGGGCTGAATTACGCCGAACACGTGAAGGAAACGAATCGCGAGACCACGGAAAATCCGGTGATCTTCATGCGTTTGCCCGCTTCGCAGGTGGGCGCGGATCAGCCGATGCTGCGGCCGCCCGAGTCCACCCAGTTCGACTATGAAGGCGAGATTGCCGTCATCATCGGGCGCGGCGGGCGGCGTATCGCGGAATCCGATGCGTGGAATCACATTGCGGGCTACAGCTGCTACAACGATGGATCGGTACGCGACTGGCAACGGCACACGGGCCAGTGGGGACCGGGTAAGAACTTCTACCGGACAGGCGCTTTCGGCCCCTGGATGGTCACGAGCGAAGAGATCGAGCCGAACACGACCATGACGCTCGTCACGCGTCTCAACGGCCAGGAAGTGCAGCGCGCCACGACCGACATGCTGATCCACGGCATCGCGAAACAGATCGCCTACCTGTCTACCTTTACGCCGCTGTTTGCTGGCGACGTGATCGTCACGGGCACGCCGGGCGGCGTCGGCGCAAAGCGCAACCCACCGCTGTTCATGAAAGCGGGCGATGTCGTCGAAGTCGAAGTCGATCGCGTCGGCGTGCTGCGCAATCCGGTCGCCGACGAGGCTTGAGCGTGTCCGCGCGGGGCGCACGGCGCCCCTCGTCAAAGAGGAAGATCAACATGCAACAACCCACACAACCCACCCTCGGCGAGTACGACGTCGCGGTGGTCGGCCTGGGGCCGACGGGCGCAACGCTTGCCAATCTGCTCGCACTGAAGGGAATGAAAGTCCTCGTGCTCGAACGGGACGCGGACGTCTTTGCGCTGCCCCGCGCGGTTCACTTCGACGCTGAGTGCATGCGTGTATTCCAGACCATCGGGCTGTCCGATGCGTTATTGCCTAACCTCTTCGTTGGGCCTGGAATGAAGTTCATCAACGCGCAGGGCAAGCTGCTAATCGATTGGCAGCGGCCTACCTGCATTGGCCCGCTCGGTTGGTGCCCGAGCTACAAGTTTCATCAGCCCGACCTCGATCGCGTATTGCGCGCGTGGCTTGCCGCTCAGCCGAACGTGGACATCAGGCTGCGGCATGAAGCGTTCGCCCTTGACGAGACGGCCGAGGGCGTGTCGATCCGCTTTGAAGACACGAGCTGCGGGAAGTTGCGGCACGCGACGGCGCGCTACGTAGTGGGCTGCGACGGCGCACGCTCGATCGTGCGCCGATTTATGGGCACCGAGCTCGACGATCTCAAGTCGCATGAGCGATGGGTCGTCGTCGATGTTTTGCTGAAAACGCCGCGCCCCGATCTGGGCGACTATTCGATCCAGTATTGCGATCCGCAGCGGCCGTCTACCTACACGCGCGGACCGGACAATCGCCGGCGTTGGGAACTGATGGTGATGCCGGGCGACGACACGTCGCGCCTGCAGTCGCCCGAATGGCTGTGGGACAAACTCTCGCGCTGGATCACGCCCGAAGTCGCGACGATCGAACGCTCGGCTGTCTATACGTTCCATTCGGTTGTCGCGCGGGGCTGGCGCAACGGGCGCCTGCTGCTGGCGGGCGATGCCGCGCATCAGACTCCGCCTTTCATGGGGCAGGGCATGGCAGCGGGCATTCGCGATGCGAGCAATCTGGCGTGGAAGCTCGAGCACGTTATTCGCGACGATCGTGACGACAGCCTGCTCGACACATATGAAACAGAGCGCTCGCCCCATGTGCGCGAATTCATCGAGACGGCGGTCGAACTGGGCAACGTGATCCAGTCGCGTCCATCTGTCCGCACAACGACTGACGACGAAGCCACGGCGGCGATACGCAACTTCGTCACGCCTCAACCGAGGCTTGGCGAGGGCGCGCATCTCGGCAGGCAACAGACATTCGCGGGGACCATTGCACGTCAGCCACGTCTGAGCGATGAACGTTTGCTGGACGACAGCGTGGGCTACCGCTACGCACTGCTGCTCGCATCCGGATTGCGCGCGATGTATCCCGACATCGTGGAACTCGCGGCCCGAGCTGACGTCGCGGTCGTCGATGACGAAGCGCCCGCGTTGCGCGAGTGGCTCAGTGAAACGGGTGCCGAAGCGATTCTTGTGAGACCGGACCGTTACGTGTACGGAATGGCCCATAGCGCCGCCGACAGCCTGCGCGCGCTGATGTGCGACGCGTTTCCTCATTTGCAGAGCGAACTCGCATGACAACAACACGCATCTAGCCATCTACACGCATTTGGCCGAAGAGCCAAACGTCCTTATCTGGAGGAGTCAGTGGAAAACATCGAAGTCAGTGTCACGCGCAATCAACATGTCGCGTCCGGCATCTCACGCGCACAGTGGAAGATGATCCTCATCGCGAGCCTCGGCGGCTCGCTGGAGTTCTACGATTTCATCGTCTATGGATTTTTTGCGCACTATATAGCGGGGCAGTTCTTTCCTAATGCATCGTCGATGGTGAGTTTGCTGTTTTCATTTTCGGTGCTGGCAATCGGGTATGTAATACGGCCGCTGGGTGGAATCGTCCTGAGTAGCTGGGGCGATCGTTATGGACGCCGGCCCGTGTTTCTCATATCCATCGTGGTCGTGACGGCGGCCACGATAGGCCTGGGTCTGCTCCCGAACTATCAGAGCTGGGGCATCGCGGCGCCCATCATCCTGATTCTGCTGCGCGTCGTGCAAGGCTTTTGTGTCGGCGGTGAAATGCCTGGCGCCATTACCTATGCAGTTGAAGCTGCGCCTCAACGCGCAGGACTCGCCGCCGGGGTGATCATCTGTGCCGTGAATGTCGGCGTGCTGCTCGCGACGCTGGTGAATCTCGCCATTCAGGCGTGCATGTCGAGTGCCGATGCGGCTGCTTATGGCTGGCGTGTCGCGTTCCTGTTTGGCGGCCTGTGCGGAATCGTCTCGTACTGGATGCGCCGGAACCTCGATGAATCCCCCGAGTTCGAACGGATGCGCGGCGCGGTGGTCAAGCAGCCGTTCCGGGAGACTTTGCGTCATCACGGGCGGCAGGTGATCGCGGGTGTGATGGCGATCGCAGTGATGGCAGGTGTCAACGGGATTCTTTATGGACATATGCCTGCGTTTCTCGTGCAACAACTGCACTACGCACCGCGTACGGCAGCACTGGCGCAAAACGCGTATCTCATCGTCAGTTCGGTGGGTCTGCTGTTCGCGGGCTGGCTCGGCGACAAGGTGCCTCGCCGCTATATCCTGCGTGCGTCGGCGGTGCTGTTGCTGGTGCTGAGCTATCCGTTCTATCTCGCACTGAGCACGCATAGCGTGAATCTGGTAGTGCTTTTCGTACTCGCGGCGCTGGTGTTTTCGTTGGCGAGCGGTACGTGGGCATCCGTGCTGGCCGATCACTTTCCGGTCCAGATCCGCTATAGCGGCATCGCGCTTTCCTATAACGTCGCGGTCGTGGCGTTCAGCGGCTTTGCGCCGTTGCTCGGCACCATGCTCATTCGTGAAACGGGATCGCTCGCGTCGCCGGCGTTGTATGTGATGGTGGCGTCGGTCGTTACGCTGCTTGCGGGTGCAGTCACGCCGGGTGTCGCGAGGTTGTCGCACGCTGCTCCGCAGGCGCACTAGACGAATCAGATCCGACACGAAGGAGAAACGCTGTGGAATCAGTTTAAAAAATAAAATTCGTATTCCTATGGATGGAGCACCGTCAGTGAAGAATAAAATCGCGATTCTTGCGGCGACTTTCTGCGCATCATCATCGGCATTTGCGCAAGGCAGCGTGACCCTTTATGGACTCGTGTCAGAAGGATTGACCTAGGTGAACAACGAACAGGGCGCGCACAATTTCAAGCTGCTGAGCGGGGCGAACCAGAACAACCGGCTAGGCTTCAAGATATCGGAAGATCTTGGCGGCGGGACGAAAGCTGTCGCGCAACTGGAGAACGGCTTCGACGTCACGAACGGAAAATTCGGACAGGGTGGACGGATGTTCGGCCGGCAAGCGTATATGGGTCTGTCGAACAACGCCATGGGCACGTTGACCGCAGGCCGTCAGTACGACATGTTCTGGGACTACCTGACCGCCTATTCGGCCGGCGTGGCGATCGGCGGGCTTCTCGCGACTCCGGGCGATGCAGACAATCTGATGCGCAGCTGGCGCTATAGCAATTCAATCAAGTACGTATCGCCGACGATGCGCGGTGTCGATTTCGAAGCGCTGTATGCGTTTAGCAACGCGTCGGGTGAGTTTGCCGTCAATCGTGCGTTTAGCGCGGGCGCAAGGTACGTCGCCGGTCGTTTTCAGATCGCCGCAGCCTACGTTCAGCTCGACGCGCCGGGCACAGTCAACGCAGCGGGTGCCGTTAGCGACGACTACGCGGGCGCGCCGTTCTTCCTGTTCCGTTCGAGTCCGTTAAATAGCGGAGTTGGTCTGAAAATGGCGGTTGCATGACGCCGAACCGCTCGCAAAAAGGCTTCGCGGGTGCATGCGTTTCGCGCAATCGAATGGCCTGGGCGTTTCGGCTCCCGCTTGAGCTCATCCCACGGCGTGCGGGCCGCCCGAGTTTTATAAAGGTCGTCGAGCCGCGTTCGCAGCGGTTCGTCCAGAGCCTGGGCGAACGCGCGGTAGATGGCCTCGTTGAGCTGGCTACGGTGGCCTCGTTGAGCTGGCTACGGGCGTGGCTGGCGATGCGCAAGAGCGAGGCGAGCGGCGGCAGTTCGTAGCGATGCCACACGAGTTCCTCGAGCAGCACGTTGACGATGTCGGACAGCTCGGCCGTGGTGCGCGCGGCGCCAGCGGCCAAAGACGTGAGCCAGTCATGGGCCGAGGCACCCAGAGGACGAATGCGGGCGTACTCGCGCTCAGGTTGTGTACCAGCACGCTTCTAGCGGCCGCAACGCATACATCTACAATCCCACTTCGAGTGGTGGCACGTCAAGTTCGCAAAACCAAACCGCTGCGACGGTCGGCGTGCGTTTAACTTAAAGCGGAGACTAAGCCGGATGAATCTGGTGATGTCGTGGGACTGAAAGCATCGTCGGAGTGATGTCACACCTTCGTAGCCTGAAGTAGACAGTTTTGGTCAGGATGATTTATCCGAGGGTTACACGCCATGAATCGTGGTCTTAATCTTGATGTACATCTGCAAGGCACGCTCAAACACAGTCGCTCCAGACGGGCCTTTGCAGCACGGCTGGACATGACCATCAAGCGCGCAAAGGTGACGACCTGTCGACAAAGTTGGGATTTGGCTCGGTCAACCTGCTGGAGACGGTTGCGCGACTGGCAGAAGGCCGGCGTGTGGAAGCGATTGCACGAGCTACTGCTGGCGAAGTTACGCGAGGCAGGCGAACTGGATTTCTCGCGAGCAGCCGTCGACTCTTCATCTGTGCGAGCCGTTGGGGCGGGCGAAAAACTGGTCCGAACCCCACGGATCGCGCGCGACCAGGTTCCAAGCACCACATCCTCGTAGACGCCAATGGCGTTCCTGTCAGCGCGATTCTGACAGGCGCGAATCGCAACGACGTCACCCAACTGCTGCCGCTGGTTGACGCCACTCCACCGGTTCGTGGCGTACGTGGCCGGCCGCTTCAGAAACCCAAGGTCATCTACGCAGACCGTGGCTATGACTCCGAGGCGCATCGCCGGAAACTTCGCGAGCGCGGCATCAAGCCGGTGATTGCCAGGCGCCGGACAGAACACGGCAGTGGTCTGGGCAAATTCCGCTGGGTTGTCGAACGTACTCATGCGTGGCTTCACAACTTCCGTCGTCTTCGCATTCGCTTCGAACGTCGGGCCGACATTCACGAAGCATTTCTCAAACTCGGTTGCTCCCTCGTCTGCTGGAACATCTTCAGACGGACGGAGTAGCCTTTTTGAATCCGTCTCTAACACTACAGCCGTAGTCATTTTTCCTATACTAAGTTAGTATTACTACTTTGTATAGGACACTATGAAAGAGATTGCAAAAGCATGGGAACATGAACTGGATAAATTGCATGGGAGACTGGCTGGCCTGTTCAGGCGTGCTGAACCGCGACAGCGTTCGCTAGCCTATCTAAAAGGTTTGCTGGGCTCAGTCGAGCGCAAAAACGGCTGGCAGCTCGCAGAATGGATCGGCGAAGCCACACCCGATGGCGTGCAGCACCTTCTCGAGCGGGCACAGTGGGATCCTGACGCAGCTCGCAACATCCTTCGCGACTATGTCGTTGAACAACTCGGCGAGCGTGATGCCGTGCTGATCATAGATGAGACGGGTTTCCTCAAGAAGGGTGAACACTCTGCCGGTGTACAGCGCCAATACAGTGGTACAGCAGGTCGCATCGAGAATAGCCAGATCGGAGTGTTCCTATGCTACGCAGGCGACGGGGGTAGCGCATTTATTGACCGGGAACTGTATATGCCCCAGTCGTGGATCGATGATCGTCCTCGTTGCCGGGCAGCGGGTATCCCTGACACCGTGGGCTTTGCAACCAAGCCGCAGCTCGCGCGCCGGATGCTTGAACGGGCACTGGATTCGGGAGTACCCTGCGGCTGGGTCACCGGAGATGAGGTGTATGGCGGTGACCGTCCCTTGCGGCTGTGGCTCGAGTCGCGCGCGCAACCATTCGTGCTGGCGGTTAAGAAGAGCGAACCTCTGTGGTGGCAAGGCCCGACTTATGTGCGCCCCGACAAGATTGCGCAAGCCTTGCCACCACAGGCCTGGCGCCGCCTTTCGGCGGGAATCGGCGCAAAAGGTGAGCGACTATATGACTGAGCACTCACGCCGTTATGGCGTCTGCAACTGAGCGCCGAGGAGCGTCGCTTTGGGCATTACCTGCTGGTGCGACGTAGTCTCGACGAGACCCGTTAACACGCGTATTACGTCGTCTACGCACCCCGCACCAAGGTTACCCGTCAGACGCTGGTCAACGTCGCCGGCAGGCGATGGGAAATTGAGGTGGGATTCGAGGCCGCAAAGGGCGAATGCGGCCTTGATCAATATGAGGTGCGTCGTCGCCACTCGCCGGTACCCGCTCGGCTCGCGTGCCCGGCAGTCCGGAGGAAGTGGGTTACCGCGATGGTGGGTCGCGCTTGCGCAATCTCGTGCGGATGCCGTCTGGCCGTGCACTCATGTTCGAGGTCGAAGCAATAGGTCATTCGATTGTACAAGCGGTATGTTAATCCGCCAGCATAGCCAACCAGTTGCACAGTTGTGCCGGACTCCAGCAGAACTGCAAACTGGTCGAGCGGAGGCAGACGGCGATCCAATGCGGCAAGAAATAAGGGGCAGCCTCAGCGCTGCCCACTACGGACGCAGGACTCGCGCTAATGCTTGCGCACGTCCTTCGCGGCTTCCTTGACATCGCCAACGTCTTTACGGGTATGGCCAACCTCTTGCTGCACGTCGCCCTTCAACTCCTGTGCTGCGTCGCCCGTCGCCTTGCCAACGGCCTCGTTAACCTTACCCTTGACCTTCTCCGCAGTTCCTTTGACTTGGTCCTTGTTCATCGTGCATCTCCAAACGAAGCGACCGGCGGTCGCGGTGCATAGCGCAGAGCATGTCGTGTGCCCAATTCCCTGGTTAGGCCACGGCGCGAGTGCTGGTTCAACGGCGCTGTCGCTTTCCCGCCTGGCCGCATCGATGGGTACACGGTTGCGGGAAACGGAGACGATGGATTTTCGAGGCGGGCCAAAGTCTTATGCCTACAGTTTTGCTGGTTGACGATGAGCTTGACAACCTGTTGCCGCTTAAGTCGGTATTCGAAGCAAACGGCTATAGCGTTCAGCTCGCGACGAACGGGAAAGAGGCGCTGGACAAACTTGCGTGCTGTTTCCGTGGACTCATCGTGAGCGACTGGGAAATGCCTGTCATGGATGGTCTGGACCTGTGCCGTCAGGTCAGGAGCCGGCCGACCACGCGAGAATTACCCATCATCCTGCTCTCGGCATTGCCGGAACCCGCGGATGGTCCTCCGTGCGGGTGTGTCTATTTCCGCAAACCGGCCAACCTCGACGTGCTCGTTCAAAGCGCCAGTCGGTTAATCGCGCATCATATGTACCTCGCCATTGCTGCACCTGCCGGGCGCTGGCAAGGCGTTGATGCGCGCTGTTGGCCCTAGTTGTACCGGAAAGTACGTTGAATCGAAGACTCGCCTGTAATCGCCAGAACTCCTGCAACGCGTCGGTGGGCACATCGGATGCACTGGGATGTCACCGCAGTCACGGTGATTACGGTTCTGCGCTACTCAAAGGAGAAGGCCATGACGACGAAGACCCTGAAGGACCTGTTTATCCATTCGCTATCCGACATCTACAGTGCCGAAAAACAGATGACGAAGTCGCTGCCAAAGATGGCGCGTGCGTCAACGAGCCCGGACCTCAAGTCGGCGTTCGAAGGCCATCTTGAAGAGACACACGGACAGATTCAGCGGATAGACCAAGTGGTCGCAGCGACCGGCGTAAAGCTTAAACGCATCAAATGTGTGGCGATGGAAGGGCTCGTCGAGGAAGGACAGGAGCAGATTGATGAAATTGAAAAAGGCCCTGTTCTCGATACGGCGCTGATTGCCGCCGCGCAAAAGGTAGAACACTACGAAATCGCTGCGTACGGTTCTCTGATTGCGCTGGCGAACCAGTTAGGCGAGGCAACTGCCGCGCAACTGCTGGCCGAAACATTAAAAGAAGAAAAGAGCACCGATGAAAAGCTGTCGCTGCTCGCAGAAGAGAAGGTCGCGGCGGAAGCACTTGGCAAATAGAAGCTTGCAGCAAGCCCGTATAGCTGCTACCTGCGTCTGGCCAGAATGGATGCGACCCCTGGCCGGACTCCTGGCAAGGTGCGGGTAGCGCGGCGAGTGTGGTTCAATTGCCACTTTGCAATTTTCTTCCTGCATTTGGCAAAGGTGATGAGGCGTTGGGCTCTATGCGCGTCGGTGTTCGGAAAGGCCGTACCGTAGGCGCCCGGCAAAAATACTGCTGTACAGAAGTAATGTCACATCCTCAAGCCTTCGCTCTGGTGGGATGACCGCTGCGGCAGCGTGCGACCTGCATGGCGCGGGCTATCAGAACCGCAAGGAGATGCGACAGCCCTAGCCCGGATGACACAAGCATTGGTCTCATCCCAGAGCAACTTGAACTGTTCCAAGATGGCAGCTTCTGGCAGGCGGGAAGCTGACGGGGTCCGCGAAATCCTTTTCAATTTCGTCTGGCGACCGGAACTGGCTAGCGTTGATGTCGGGGGCGTAGTTGGTAGCAACGGTGGAACGACGCTTGCGCTCTGGTGGGTGCCGGGCTTGTCCGGCGGAATGGTGATTCAACGGGAGACTGGCCATGCAACTTCTAGTAACGCAGGAAGGATTGCCCCGCGTTTCGTGGGGTGCAGATTCACGGGCGTCGTCATCTCGCTCGTTGTTTATCTGCTGATGAGCGTGCTGGGTGCAGCAATCGGAGCTTCACTGCTTAGCCCCTTATCCCAGCCGAACCCCGCCCGGACGTTTGGTTTCGGGTCAGGCGTCTGGCTGATAGCGACAACTGTCGTTTCCGTGTTTGCCGGAGCCTATTTCGCCGGTCGGTGTGCGCCGGTACTTGGCTGGATGCATGGACTACTCGCTTGGGCGGTCATGATTCTGTTTGTCGTGTTCGGGATGGCTTCACTGGTCGGCGGCGCGGTCGGCGTCGCGGGGAATATCGCGTCGGCGGGTGCGACGGTTGGCGCGGCCGCGAGCCAGTCGAATGCGGGGAGCGGCGCGGTAAATGCGCTCGCGCAGCAGGCGCGTAACGCTATTGCATCAGTCGCCGCTGTGACCTCCAGCCCACAGGCGGAAGCCGATGCACGACAGACAGCGGACACTGCGACACGAGCGGTCGCCCGCGCGAGCTGGTTCTCCGTGGCCGCATTGGCTATCGGTGCTGTTATTGCCCTTGGCGCAGGAGCCCTCGGTTACCGGCATCAGCCGACCGTCGAACGCGGGGTGGCCGCCGGGTCGGTACCTCCCCGTGGGGCGGTGGTAACCGGTCCCGACGCGGAAACCCCGCGGCGAGTGCGCTAGCAGAACCGCTGGTAGGCGCTCGTCACATGCATCGTATATGTGCCAGTGTTGGACGCCATACCCTGACTACAGGCCTGAGCGAGGCAAGTGATATCCGTTCGCGGCGGTCGCTAAAGCTTGCCTCGGAATGCGATGCTGCAATTCGTGCACTTGCGCACAGAGACTCCGCACGCGACTTCCCCGAGGGTTTCACTATCATTCTGGGGCGCGCAATGTCGCCCCCTCGTCCTCATGAATTACTTGATTCGCCGTAGTTGCCGACGCCGGCTATCGGACTGCGCAACCGGGTTTTCGGACAGAACCTGTCCCGGTCGCGCTTGCCGGCGTGCCAGGCAAGCCGGGAGTTGACTCGCTCGTCTCTGTTTGGAAGTGCTCCGGCCGGGCTCGCATGCACGGCAAAAAGGCGTCACGGTACGAACTGACCTGTTTCCTCGCTCATTCGCGTTGTCCTGCCAGGCGGGGCGACAAAACAACATGAAGCCGTTCAAGTACCGGGAGCACAACCGTCACGGCCGTGCCTTTCCGTCCGTCACCGCTTGCAATGGAGACTGTGCCGCCATGGCATTCCACCAGATATCTGACAAGCGCCAGTCCGATTCCCAGACCGGAATCCACGGTCGAGCATCGCGAGCCGAGCTGGGTAAACATGTCGAACACATAGGGAAGCTTGTCGGGCGGGATGCCGTATCCGTTATCCGTCACGGTGAATTGCACTGCATCCGGGAACGTCACCCCTTGTCCGCCAGGCGCATGCCCGACAAAAGCGGCGAGGTCAATGTGGCTGCCATCTGGCGAGTATCGGGCGGAATTGCTGAGCAGGTTCACCAGGACCTGGGTCAATCGGGCAGCGTCTGCGCGCAACGTTATCGGCTCGACTGGACAATGGACGCTGAGCTGATGTTTGCGTGCGTCCATTGCGGGTTGCACGGCGTTCACGGCGTCCCAGACGATATCAGCGAGCTGGCAGGTGTCCATTTTCACCTCTACCTTGCCGTGCCGGATTCTTGCCGCGTCGAGCAGGTCCTCAATCAACCGCTTGAGTCGGCCCATTTGCCGTTGCGCTATCTCGAGCGCGCGCGACGCCGCGGCCCCGCTGTTCTCAAGCATTCCTAGGATATCGAGCGACGAGATGAGAGGCGCAAGGGGACTTCTGAGTTCGTGGCCGAGTGTGGCGATGAACTCGTAGGTGCGCTCCTCTGCCCGGCGCAAGGCCTCCTGAGCCTCTTCCGCTTCGTTTGCGCGCTTTTCAGCCAGCGCCTGCATGCGCGCGACCTGCATCGCTGCGCCTGTAAAGTCCGCGAGGCTCGTCAGCAACCGCAGGTCTTCCGCGTCGAAGCGGGCGTTTTCGCTATGCGACATGACCCAGATGGCGCCCCAGGGACCGTCGCCGACCGGAATGGGGACCAGCAGGGCTTCGACGACGGGTGGCGAGACGGCTTCGATGGATGGGAAATAACGTTGCGGTGTCCTGAAAAGCTCGGGCTTGCCCATCGTCAGCGTCACCCCACACAGGCTGTCGTCAAACGGGCGGTAGGTATTGAGAAGGGGCGCACAAAAACCCGCCAACGCCGCCCAACGGAAGCTCGCAGGCCGGTCCGGTGGCGACTCCAGCACGCTGATTCCTGCGCTGCCAGCGCGGCACAGGCGAGCGGCCTCCGATGCCAGCATGTCGAGCATCGCGGTATCGGAGGTTGCCAGCGCATGCGCAAGCCGTCGCAGAACTTTGGCTTCTGCGCCATAGTTTGGACGCCGGCTTGCTCGTGAGGCAAGTTCGGCGGTAATCAGTGACTCGCGGTGCGCGGCTCGGATACCGATGTCCATCGGGGATGTATTGACGTCGAAGTTCATGTCTGCACACTCCGCGCGAGCATGTCGGGGCGTCAATACCAGGACGCAAATCGGCGGCGAGACTCTACGTCATAGCAAACGGCGTTCCTGCAGGGGACCGCGTTCTTTGTGCCCCGTTGTCCCGTCCATGCACGCTCCGAAATCCATCGACTACAACTCGACTGCGGTGGCACGTCGCATGTCGCAGTCGACTTGTCTGAATCGTTGAGTTGGGCAATCAGCCTGTACGGACCTCAATCCGGCGGGGCTTTGCTTCATCGCGACGCGGAATAGTTAGCTTGAGCACGCCGTCCTTCAGGCTTGCGTCAATCCTTGACGTATCGAAGTCTTCGCTGACGGCAAATCGTCGCGAAAAGTAAGGCGCCCGCACTTCAGCGTGCGAGAGCGCGAGATTTGGCGGCACAGGCACGACGGATTCGGCCTCGATGGTGAGGCTACCGTCGTGAACCCTGACCTCCAGCCTTTCTTTCGGGACGCCGGGCAGGTCGGCTAGCAGCGTGACCGCGTGACTGTCTTCGAAAATGTCGACGGCGGGTGTGAGCGTAATGCGCCGGCGTGCGTCATCCGGTTCCGCACGAGTCATGGCGCCCTCGTCGCGTTGGGCGATTTGCGTGTTGTCGCTCATGATGTCACCTCACTACTGGACGGCAATGGCACGGGGTTTGGACACTTCGCGTTTGCCCACGGAAATCAGCAGGCAGCCGTCGACGTAGCGTGCCGTCACCTTGTCAGGGTCGGCCTGCTGTGGGAGCTCAACGACGCGCCGGAAAGAACCGTTAAAGCGTTCCTGTGCGTACTGCCGCGAGCCGGCTGGCAACTCGGCCTCTCGCGTCATCCGCTCGCCGGCAATCGAGAGCAGACCCTTGTCAACGGAAATATCGAGCTTCGCGGGGTCGACGCCGGGCGCGAATGCTACGACTTCTACCGTGTCGTCGGTCGTGCCGATGTTGATATGGGGAAAGGTGCCGAACCGGCTGGAACGAAGGCTTGACGAATAGCCGCCGAACAGGCTGGACATCTGGCGTTGCAACCGGTCCAGGTTGCTGAAGAGGTCGGTCCCAAAGTAAACGTCACCCATGGTCGCATTCTCCTCGGGCGGCAAGGAAGCGAACCGGCATCTTCAGTCCGGTTGCCCCATAGCCGCGGACAAGCAAGGTTGAAACACGCAGCGCCCGAGAACGGAGTTCACGAACGACTGCCTGAGCGATGTTTAAGATAGGGCGTCTGCGGGGAATTTCAAGACGCGGCGCAAAATTTTCAAGCGTCAGGCCGCTTATACAGTCCGCGCGGCCGGTCACTGACGACAACGCGAAATTCGGTATGTATCATGGCGCCCCTGACCATGACCGGCGCATTGCCGGGAATTCTGGAGGGCAGTCCCGCATCCGGTAGCGCATTGTTTTTGTTTTGTATGATGAAGCGGCCCGCATCGGCGGCCAATGGTCGCTGACGATGGCACGCGCCTCTCCCCCTATGATTCGGATTTCGCTAGAATTGCTAAGTAAGCGGTTTTTGATGCGTATGTGCCGTGAATTCGGGGACAACGGGGACGCTGGTGGGCGGGGCAGGCGACATGCCTGTGCTGCTCGATACGGTTCCGATGCCCGCATCGGCATCGACGGAACCGTCTGTCATGGCTGAGGAAGGTCGTGCCATCCTCGTCTACCGCATTGCACCTTCCGACTGGGCCCGGTATGGTTCCTTCGTCCAGAACGAGGAACCTTTTTGCGTTATCCGGTTCAATGGCGCCGTCTTCCAGAGCCTCGGTCCACCCAGCGACGAGGACTTGGCTCAGCACGTCCTGTATGCAAAAGGTTTGCGTCCTTATGGCGCATACGAGGTACTGGCATCAAGTCTCGTTGTCGAATGGTGGCCGAACATTTCACCGGCCATTGCGCTGCGCCATTTCATTTTCACCTTCGAAGACAGCAGCTTCGAATGCGTTGCGAGCAGCTGCGAACTTGCCGGCATCTTCGCGGCGGCTGACAACGCGCGGGGCGAGGCTTTTTTGCGACTACGATGAAAGCTGACCCATCATCCGCTTTAGTGGCGGAAGGCCTGTGATGCCTTCGTGCGTGAGCCGGGAGCGTCGAATGCTCGATTAGCCTGCAGCGACGGCGCTCGCGAGGCGTGGTGCGCATGATAGGCGCAGGCTGCCCGCGCATCAGGTACATCGCCTTATATGTCGGCAACGCCTGCGGGCAGGACGCGAGCAGTCCCATGTTACTCAAATTATCTATTGCGTATTTCAGCGAGGCGACTCCTCAATTGCACACGCTTTTCCGTCGGTCGCGGCCTCCGTCCATGCGGGTAACCATCGACCAGTTGCGACGTACCGGCAAGACATTCGCGTGCGCGGTGCCACGGGCAAAGTGGGCGGGCCGCCCGGTCAAACCGGGCTGTTACACCATACTGGCACTCGTCGTTGCCTCCGTGGTGCTGGCCGTGATGTTGTCCGTCTCGGCCACCGGCGAAGAACTCCGCAGCGCGGTACGTTTGAGCTGGTGGTTTTCCTGAGCGCATATACGCTCCACGTCTAGCTCTCGAGCCGACTGGCGCGGCGAACCGACACGGAACGCTGTGGGCATGCCTGCAAAGAGAGCGCGTCATCTGAGCGGGGGCTCGAAATGAATGATGGACCGAAGTCTCGAGGCGAGGTGGAAGCGGAACGTGGCCCGCTGCTACGCGTGCACTGGACGTTACTGAGGCCGACGCAAGGCGCCATCGGCTACGTCCACATGCAAACCAAACGGGCACGCTATCTTGAACTGCCGGATAACGACCGTGCTCCCTTTTTCGAGGAACAGGCCATAAGGGTTGTCCTTGGACCAGCAGGACTCATGCATGTAGTTGACCATCATCATTGGGCGCGTGCGTGGCACGACATGGGTATCCCGGAAGCGCCCGTGCGGATAACCGACGATTTCAGTGCCCTCGACGGCGATTCGTTCCTTCGAGCCTTGTCGAACAGAGGCTGGATGCATCCGTTCGACGAACATGGGCGAGAGATTCGGGTCGCTGAGCTTCCCTGCTCGCTCGCAGAACTGCCGGACGACGTCTTTCAAAGCCTGGCGGCATGCCTTCGGACCGCCGGCGTTTTTGAAAACCCGGGGGAGCTCAATGCAAAATTCGCGTGGGCGGACTTCCTGCGCCAGCGTATTCGCTTGCGCCCCTCGACAGTTGAAGGTTTTGCGCTGATGTTGGCCGAAGCGTTTGCCGCCTCCCGTAGGCGCGATGCGAGGGACCTGCCGGGCTACCTGTCCAGCAGAAATATAAACACAAACGGCCATGACTACGCGAAATTGAGCGTCAGGTTCCAGTGGCCGCTCTTCGAGAGGGAACGGCTAAAAATCTGAGGTTTGTAATTCAGGACTTTTGGGGGCGCCCAAAGCATAGCGGCCGGTGAATGGTTCGACTACGCGAAGGGCTTCCGCTGCGTCACCTCCGTCAAGGTCGCTTCACCCAGAAAGCCAGTCTGGATGTGCAACTCGGCCGACCTAAGGCCAGGCAGGCCCCAAACATCCAGGCGACATAAGCCGACGCGCTCATCCGTCTGTGAAGCGATGCGTTTAGGTCGAGCAATCGCCTCGCATCGCGGCCATCTGCCAATCGGGCGCGACTCAACTGGACGCCGTCATCGCGCAGTCGGCTACGGCCATGTCGGGCGGGTGCTGACGCCTCGAAGCCGCTGGCTGCCGTTCGACAAGTTTCCTTCTGCCGCGATAGCGAGTCTAATGAGCCCCGCAATCCTACGTCATCGTCAGCCAGAGGCCATGGCTTGGCGCCCTGCTTGCGCCCATAAAACACCCGACCGCTTCAATTCATTGGGTCCGTACGCTGCATCAATCCGGCGTCCGTCGCCGGAGGTGCAATGTCCGTGCTTCGGACGGAAAGCACCCTCTCGTCGAGAAGGCTGGCAATCACTTCCAGAAGGCGTTTGACGGGAACAGGTTTGCGCAGGAATACGTTCCATGGCGGCGCAGTGGGTGCGGGATGCAACGCTGAGGATAACATCGCGATGGGTATGCGCGATGTTGCCGGGTCATCCTTGAGCCGGTGGCAGAATTCGACGCCAGCGACATGCGGCATCATCCAGTCAGTCACAATGAGGTCGGGGCGTTGCATCGCCGTGATGGCTGCACCGACCTCTCCGTCCGGGGCAGTCAGCACCCGGTAGCCTTCGACTTCGAGAAGTATCTGAAGCGAATGAAGGATTTTCGTATCGTCGTCGACGAGCAGAATGGTAGCCACGGCCGGCATGCAACAGGTGGACTCAACCTGGCAGTCGAGCATTTTCCACACCAATGCTCATACGGCTGCCGGATGCTCGCTGCGTCGCGGACGTGGTCGGTCCGGGACCGCATCGGCCAGAAGAAGTCCGCCGCTCTAGCGCCAGAAATGTCTGCGTCCAGGAGTAAGAGCTACAACTCTCCCTCCATCCCTATACACGGTTCAGCTAGCCGGAAAAAAGGCCCAATCAAGTGGAGGGCGGGCCGTAGCGCGAGGGACACCGAAAGCGCGTGTCGTCGGCAAGCTGGAATGCATCCCGGTGAAGCCGGGAGCGGGCATTGCTGTGCAACCAGTTCCTGCCCGGGAGCGTTGTTCGTGGTTGCATCGAACAGCTTCGCGGACGCCTCGCCAATTTTTCACAGATGGAGGTTGTAATGAGCAGTCTTCCTGGTGACCGAGCGGTTGCTTCGCAAAGAGCTACTTTCGAAACCCTGTCCGACATGTGGACGAAGGCTTTTGGCTGTATTGAGAAGCTGACTGAACTGAACTTGCGCGTGACCAAATCGACGTTCGCCGAAAATCAGGCAATTGCGCGCGTGGCTTTGTCATCCAGCGACACGCAGGAGCTATTCACATTGCACGCCAGACGGGCGCAAGCCGCTATGGAGGAAGTACAGTCGTACTGGCGGCACGTCTACAACATCATGTTCAGCGCCCAGGCAGACCTGGCCGCGACCGTTGAGACCCAGTTAAAGCAGCGCCAGCATGACGCGCAAGCTTTTGTAGAGTCGGTGGCGAATAATGCACCGGCCGGAACCGAAGCGGCAGTAGGCGCGCTGCAGTCCGTTGTCACGGTCGCCGGTGAGGCGACGACCGCGACGATTGAAGCCAGCAAAAGGGCCGCCGAACAGGCGCTGGAGATTGCCGAAAATAACGTTAACGCTGCGGCTTCCGCTTCAAGCAGGGCGACCAGGCAGGCCGTTGACCAGGCCCGGGCTGCAACAAAGCCGTAAATGACATATCAGGCGACACGTCCTCTTGGTGCGCGTCGCCTCGCGCCGCATGCGAACACGTAAGGGCTTGCATAAACCTTCGGCTATGCGAAGCACCGGTACTGCGACCTGGTAGATGTGCGCCGCCGCACTGGTTTGCGCTCCGATGTGCCGCATTACCAAGGTACAGGATGCAGAAGCCACTGCCGGTCATGCGGAGTTGCGCGGGATGAAATGACGCACAAAAACGGCTATCAGTGCGCAGTGGCCGTTGCGCACAGGCTTTTCACGATAAGTACAAGCTCATGAGGGCACGTACCTTTTCGGCAATACCCGTCAAAGTTTTTACTAGCCAGATTCGCCATAACAAATTGTTCTTCAGCGCACGTATATGCCAATATAAATGGTCCTGGGGCCGGGATGCAGAGTTAGCCAACATTTTGCCACGCCGACAATGACTTCCCTGCCCTGGTTCCAGCAAGATGCGGCCCTGGTCGCGCTACCAATGGAGTCAGAAGAGAGCGAACGCAAACGCTTTCCCAGGTTCGGTTTGCTCCACGTTCAATGCCTGGCATGCCGAATGCGGCCCCATGACCACAAAATCTCATTTTGGGAGGACATCATGAGCAGACTGGACCCACAAGGCAGGACCGGCGAAGCCGGCGCGCGGATAGTCGGCGGGGGAGTTGGAGAGGGTCCCGAGCCGGACGTAATGGCAGCCGATACGTTGGACGGCAACAAGGTGATAACCGCCGATGGCGAACACGTTGGGAAGATTTCCGACATCATGCTTGACGTGCGCAGCGGGCGCGTCGCATACGCCGTGCTGTCAGAGGGCGGGTTCCTCGGCATGGGCGATACACTGCACGCCATTCCATGGAGCGCACTCACCCTCGACACAACAGAGAAGTGCTTTCGGGTTGATATCACCGCACAAAGAATCAAGGATGACCCGGGATTCGACAAGGACCACTGGCCATCCATGGCGGACGCGACTTGGGGAACGCAACTGCACCAGTACTATAACCGCCGACCGTATTGGTCACAGACGTCACGGGCCTGAACGAACAAAACGGACTTCGCGTATCCATCGGGCAGCCGGGAGAAAGAAGGCACGCATCGACTCCCATCCGCTGCAGCCCTGACCTGCTCAGGGTGGCACGCACTGTCATCGTTGGTTTCGTCATTGAATCAGCCACCGGCGCTATCAGTGACTGAGAATGGAAAGCAACGGGCGCATGGTCGAGACTGATACCTCCGAATTACATCGCGAGACATATTCGGACGGGCAGTAGTGCATGATGCCACGGCGACAATGACCGACCGGCGGCCCACGCGGAAGGCGGAACGAGAATCTGACTCTACGCTTCGCGGCAGTGTTGAGCGACTTGCAGCACGGCTGGACTCGCGGAATAGGCCTTGCTGTTTGAAAATCGTTCAAGATTAGCGGAGATGCACATGACCACAGAACCGAAGGAGCAAAACTCAACCAGCAACAAGTCTGAAGACGACATCGACAGGGCTGTTGAAAACACTTTTCCTGCCAGCGACCCGCTGGCGACGACAGGTGGCACCACCCGCATTGAGTCGGAGGACGGCGAGGAAAGTGATGAAGATGCGCCTGAGTAATGAGAGGCGCGCGTGCAGGAGGGAGGCAGCATGGCGGACACGTTCAAACCCGGTGAAACGGTAAAGACGTCGGGCATCTATTCGGTCATCCTTGAAGGAGGCGACAATGAAGGCCGAACGTTTGAAGCAACGTGTGTTGAAGGCGACCGCTTCCCGCGAACACGCACGGGCGTCGGCGCAAGCTACGAACTGAAGCACGGAGCGCCCTATTCGCACAACCACCCCGACTTGAAGCCGCACGGGTAGAAGACATATGTTGGGGCGGCCGCATCATGTTGGCGAGGGAAATCGCGCGCTCGCGGCGAAAGGCGCCATGGGCAACCCAAAAAGCTAACGATGGGGAGGGGCCGATTCGACAGCGCCCGGATGATTTGACGGCGCGTGTGGCAGGTGTGTGCTCTCGACGCCGTTGGAATCGGCACTGGAAGACATAACGGTTACTCGGATCTGGACCGGCGAGCGGAGCTCGTGCCGTTAATGGGTTTCCGGCCAGCCGACCCGGACGGTGCCGCTGGCGGACGGCGTTGCGCAATCTGTTCTTCGAGCGGGCGCAGCCCGGCACGGACCACCTCGCTGGCGGTGCGATAGCGGCCCGCAGCCAGTTCTGACTTCACGAACAGATCCAGATGCTCCGTCAGGGAGACGCTAATCGCATGTTTGCTGGGCATACGGTGTTCCTGTGCACGGTAGGGCCGTACTTTATCGTACCCTGCCCAAATACGATGTACCACCGGATGTGCCCTGGTTTTCGACAGGCGCGCCGCTGAGCAAGCGTCGCGCCTGCGCTCGCCGAAGTTCATCGTGCCTGCAACGAAAAAAGCGCTGAGTATTTCGACTCCTTCCTTTTAGTTACCATGGTCTACACGTGACGGTCGTACGCGCGCGCCTGCCGGCAACTCCGACTTCAGCGCGTGGATCGATCGCTCAAGGCAGGGACCCATGACAGAAACTGGCCTACCAACGCGCTCCTTTGCGGGCACATGTGTTGCATCCTCGGACCGTACGGCGGTGAAGGAAGGCCGCTCCAAAATGGTAGGGAGGCACATATGAGACAAACCGTGATAGGGGTGTACGACAGCTATGTCGATGCGTGTTCGGCGCAACGGGCACTCTGCGAGGCTGGCGTGGCTCAGGCGGATATTTCCCTCTACTCGGCGTCGGTCAGTGCGCCCGTCGAAAAAGGGCCGCGTGTTTATACACCGGGCAGTGGCGGATTGCGCCATCAGACGCCAGTATTTGATCAACTTGAGCAGTTATTCGCGCGGCTCTTCGAGAGTGGCGAGTACCCGCCGGAAGCAGAGGACTATAGGGAATTTATTCGCCGCGGTGGGACGATTGTCAGTGCGGACGTATCCGAAATGCAGGTCGATCTGGCTCGCAATGTCATGCGCCGCATGGGTGCAGCCGACATTGAAGAGCGGATGAATGCCTGGCGGAATGGGTCCGGCAAGGCAGATATCGCAATGCACTCGCTGCATCGCGGTAGCGCGACGGCGGCCGATCCCGCCGCGCAACTGCGATCGACAACCAGCGAAACGAGCGGCGCGGCGGGCGCCGAAGCCACACCCATGCTGCGGGAGGGAGGCAGTACAGCGGAGCGCAGCATGGCGTTCGCGACGGCAGCGAGTGAAGCGCCGGCCTCGCTGCGCGACACATCGTCAGCTCGTGTCGTGCCGCCGGCTACCGGCGATGTCCCGGGCACATGGAAAGATGAACCGGGAGACACTGCCTACCCGGCAACGGTCAGCGGGATGCAGCAGGTAACGACGCGCTCGCCGGAGCCGGAGACACTATCGTCAACGCAACAGACGCAGCGGCAGGTTTCGGCGGTACCCGATGTCGGGCTCGCCCGCACATCCTCGGATGTACCCGCGCAACTCAAAGGCGGCGTAACCCACCTGTCGGATAACACCACGAACGCGGTACACGCGGAACGGTCGTCCATGACAGGTCTGGTGGGCGATCCCATCATGGGCACTCCCTTAGAAGACCCCTATGACGATGAGTTCCGGAAAGACTTCGACGCTCACTACGCGGATACAGGCAGCTCCTATGACGAATATCGGCGCGCCTACACACATGGCGCCACGCTCGGACAGGACGAGCGATATCGCGAGCAGGACTGGCAACGGGTTGAGTCGAGCGCTCGCGAGGATTGGGAGTCGCGTTACCCTGAAAGCGGGTGGGAACGTTTCAAGGCTGCTGTACGGCATGGGTGGGAACGCGTCACGGGCCATTGACGCTGCTGGCTTCACATTGCGTTGATCGGTGATTCGGTCCACGGATCGCGTTCAAGGCATGTGGCGTAGGGGGCGAGCACTTTCGCCCGCCCCTGGAAGGGCGCTATTGCGCTTTATTGCTTCCTGGCAGCGTCGACCCATTGATCGGCGGCTTTCTTGTTTGCGTCGTTTTGCGCCTCGACTTTATCCTTGTCAGCCTTCGCCTGAGCAACGTTCGCATCGTTGGCTGCTTCGTGCTTTTTACGGTCCGCTTTGGCCTGCGCATCGTGCTTCTTTCTGTCGGCCTTGGCCTGCGCCCGCGCTGCATCTGCGCGAGCATCAGACGCTTCTCTTGGCGTCGTTGCCTTTTCCATCTTCGCCGCCTTCTTGTCGGCGTCGGCTTGCGCCGAAGCCTTGTCTTCGTTCGCGGACGCCTGAGCCTTGTCGGCGTCGCTCTGAGCTTCGGCCTTCTTCTTGTTCGCAGTAGCTTGCGCTTCGCTTTTTTCGCTGTTTGCCTTCAATTGCGCTTCGCCGGCCTCCGAAGGCGTCGCAGTTTGTGCGAACGCCGTGGAAACGAGCAATACGGATGCGAGAGCCGCGACAATCTTTTTCATGATCTTCCTCCCTTGGAATACACGGTTGTGGCCAGTGCTGTTCAGAAACATCCGCCGTTCTCGAGGCGTAGTGAGCCACAAGGTTTCTTATTTTTATTCGACGGTGCAAGCTGTTTTAAAGCAACCGACATGCCGCAATTAGAGAGTCCACATGAATAAACAAAAGATGAGAATATCCGTGAGAACAGATCGCAGAAGATCTCGCAAAAGAGGCTTAAATAGTTTCAAACAGTTTTTCGAGGGTCGAATCGATCAAGGCTGCGGGCACCCATGTCCGCCAGGAACCCCGAAGAGATATGTCGCCTTTTCCGGCGATACATGGCCGAGGGTGATCTCGAATTAGCGCTGTGCCCCGACGCTGTTTTCCTGAATCAATCGCGCGACGTCAGCAAGGGTCGGGAAGGATATGTTCAAACCAGCGATGGGAGCGACGCATGCGCATCCAGTTCATCAGTTCAATGTTCTTTCTACTGGTGGTTTGCGCTTCGAACACCATCGCGCAAGTTGATCAACGCTGTATGTCCGTTCAGACCGCCACGTGTAATTCCATGTTGACGCGATGCCAATGCGCCTCTGCTGGCCGGTCGAACGAGCCTGATAACCTCGCGGAGCAGCAGAGAAGATGTGCCCGGGATTGCCAGACGGCATACCAGAAGTGCCTAGCTGACGCGAGCCGAACGTGTTATCGATAGTAAAGACCAGTCCCGTACGGTGTCACGCAGCCGCCATCATGCGAAAGCCCACTTGCGCCGCATGAGCGGCAGGTCTTGCCCCGAAGATGTCAAATATGCGGGACGACCTGAATTGCCGCGTCCCGGACCTCCTTTTACTATCAACTCCCACCGCAGCAGCCAGACGCGCTACCGGCCGTACGTCGCCAAAAGCGGACGCATTAACCGGCGCGATCTGTATCGTACCCAGTCGATCTATCAGGAGGCAGGCATGCTTAGCGCTCACGAATTTGCGACCTTGATGCTGGTCAAGGACTCCGCCGACCAGATTGCCGACCGGACGGAACTCGACCCGATCGTCAACTGGTCGCAATGGAGCGGCTGGCGGGAGGGGGCGTGCTGCCTCGCGTGACCCAGGAAGGGGTTCCCTGCTTCGTACTCTTTCACGTATGCACTGACAGGTCGATCCATATGAAGGACCGCCCGGATTCGGCAGTCAGTAGCCATCAGAACAATTCCCACCCCGATACCGCCGATCGCATCGAATAGCGGATTACCGCTGAGCATCGATGCCACTACGGCGATGAGCGAAACAACTACTCCGACTACCGACGCGAAATCTTCACCAACGGCGAGCATCACTGCGGGCCGACCGCTTTCGCGAAACCAGTGCCGAAGGCCGTGCGCGCGGTGACGCGGCTCGATCGTGCGAATCGTCGCGCGTAGCGCAAGGCCTTCAATCACACCTGAAGCACACAAGACACTGACTGCGAGATATGGACTATCGAGTAGCGACGGACGAAGCGCGCGAACGATTCCGACGGCGACCGAAGCAAGGCCGCCAACAACAAAAAGCTGCATCGCGACGAGCATACCGTAGACGTATTGTTCGCGGCCAAAGCCAAACGGATGTTGTTCATCGGGCTTTATGCGCGCGCGGCGATTGCCGTAAAGCATGATCAGCTGGTTGAGGCAGTCGGCACTCGAATGAATCGCTTCAGCCAGAGGCAGCAACGCGACCACGTATTTGCAGGCGGCCACCGCGATGTTGGACGCGAGCGCATAGTAGATCGCGCGAGGCGTCGCGGAGGCACTACGTTTTCGGCGGACTTTCATTGTGCTGCCATCATGGCTCTGCCCTTTGCCTCAGGTCGGCCAGAACATGCCGATCGCCGCCAGGCCCATGACGCCCGTTGCCAGCCATCCAATCCACAGCAACACACCCTTCAGGGCAAACTTCCCCATCACGTTCCGGCTGCCTGCCATCAGCATCACGAGCGCCATGATCGGCACGGCCGCGATCCCGTTGATGACGGCGCTCCAGTACAAGGCCTTGATGGGATCGAGATGCGCGAATGTGAGCGCAACGCCACCAAGAAGTGCGATTGCAACGACTGCGTAAAACGGTTTCGCCAGGTTGACCTGCAAGGCAAGGCTATTGCGCCATTTCATCGCGCCCGCCGCCGCGTAGGCTGCCGACCCTGCGAGAACAGGCAAGGCGAGTAGCCCTGTTCCGACAATTCCAAGACTGAAGAGGGCAAACGCCATTTCTCCGGCGATCGGTTTAAGCGCGCTAGCTGCGTCGGCTGTCGTTTTCACCTCGACATGGTGGGCATGCAGCGTCGCAGCAGCGGATAGCATGATGAAGAACGCAACGGCATTGGACAGCGCCATACCAACCCACGTATCGATGTTGATCCGCTTGAGCTGGACGCTCGCCTGCAGCGGCGCGCGTAATAGCGGTTGCTGGGAAGGGTGTGAACGGATCTCCTCGACTTCCTGAGACGCCTGCCAGAAGAACAGATACGGGCTGATCGTCGTACCCAGCACTGCGACGACTGTCGTCAGGTAGTCGCCTGAGAAGCTGACGGGTGGCCTGACGATGCTCACTCCTACCGCCTTCCAGTCGATCGGGATGACAAACGCCATGGCCACGTACGCGAACAGCGCAAGTGTCAGCCACTTCAGGAAGCGTGCGTAGCGCTCATAGGTAACGAAGACCTGCAACAGGAGAGAGGCAGTGCCCAGAAGCACGACGTAAAGCTGGACAGGTCCACCGAGCACGAGCTTTGCAGCAGCCCCCATGGCTGCCAGATCGGCGGCGATATTGATCGTGTTGGCGACGAGCAGCACCAATACGGCGGCATAGAGAATGGGCGCCGGATAGTGACGGCGGAGATTTGTCGCCAGTCCACGGCCAGTGACACGCCCCAGCCGTGCGCTGACGGACTGGATCGCGACCATGAGCGGGTAGGTGAGTAGCATTGTCCACAGCAGACCGAATCCGAACTGCGCGCCCGCCTGGGTGTAGGTTGCGATTCCGCTGGGGTCATCGTCCGCCGCGCCGGTAATCAATCCGGGACCGAGGCGCTTCAACCATGAGCGCTCCGCTTCATCTTCGACAACAAGCTCCGGCTCGGCCTGTCCGTTTTCATATGTTTTCATGGTCACCGCCATTCGTCGCACCGGAAGGGCTCGAACGTCGGCCCGTGATCGCTGGCAGCAGTTTCCGTGCCGCAACTATGGCCTTCGTCCAGCCATCGTTACGTTCATCGAAATGTCTGTGTCCTTCAGGCGCTTTCTCGATTGGCAATCTGGCTAGCGACGCAGCCCACTGCGGCTATCACACGGACACCCGCGGACATATGTGACCTGGTCGCGCGTCGCGCCGATTGTGGCTAACGGCACGGCGGATGCTCGCATCGTCTCCACGAAATTCATGGAGCGCATGATGAGCACCGTCCATAAGAAGTCAGATGCGTATCAGCACGCAAGCGGAGGTTGGGGTTCCGTCAAGGCTGTGGCAAGCGCCCTTGTGCACGAGCGTGCGCCCGTCACGACGAGCCGCGTGCTCGTTCATCAGAACAAGCCCGACGGCTTCATGTGCGTCGGCTGTTCGTGGGCCAAACCGGCTTATCCGCATCCGTTCGAGTTCTGCGAAAGCGGCGCGAAGGCGACCGCATGGGATACGACTTCGCGCCGTGTCGATCCGGAATTTTTTGCCTCGCATACCGTGAGCGAACTCGAAGCGTGGCATGACCACGATCTCGAAGAAGCGGGGCGACTTTGTGCGCCGATGCGCTGGGATCCCGCCACGGACAGATACATCGAAACCACCTGGGAACATGCGTTCGGTGAGATCGGACGCGAGTTGCGGGCGCTCGATCCCGATTCCGTCGTGTTCTATACGTCGGGGCGTGCGTCGCTCGAAACCTCCTACATGTACCAGCTTCTCGCGCGCATGTACGGCACCAACAATCTGCCCGACAGTTCGAACATGTGCCACGAGAGCACGAGTGTCGGCCTGAAAGAGGCGATTGGCGTTGGCGTCGGGACCATCACGCTCGACGATTTCACCCACACCGATCTGATGTTCTTCTTTGGCCAGAACGTCGGCACCAACAGTCCGCGCATGCTGCACGACCTGCAGGCGGCGCGCGAGCGCGGTGTGCCGATCATCACGTTCAATCCGATACGCGAGCCGGGACTGGTCAGCTTCGTGAATCCCCAATCGCCGTTGCAGATGCTCACACCGGGCGCTACGCAGATCAGTACGCAATACCACCAGGTGAAGGCGGGCGGTGACTCCGCCGCGATTGCGGGCATCTGCAAGGCGGTGATCGAAGCGGACGACCGGGCGCAGTCGGAAGGCGGCGCGCGCATCATCGATGTGGCCTTCATCGCGGAGCACACGACAGGCTTCGACGCATTTGACGCGTATGTCCGCAACATCGGCTGGGAGGAACTCGAACAGGCGTGCGGCCTGCCGCGGCAGGCGCTGATGGCGGCCGCGGACGAGTACATGCGGGCCAAGGCCGTGATCGCACACTTCGGTATGGGGCTCACGCAACATCGGATGGGCGTGCAGAACGTGCGGATGATCGTGAATCTTCTGCTTCTGCGCGGCAACATTGGCAAGCCCGGCGCGGGTCCATCGCCGATACGCGGCCATTCGAACGTGCAAGGGCAGCGCACGGTCGGTATCACGGAAAAGCCGTCGCTTGCGCCGCTCGACAAGCTTGCCGGGCAATACAACTTCGAACCACCGCGTCATGAAGGCATGGCGACTGTCGATGCGTGCAAGGGGGTGATGGACGGGCGCGTGCGGGCGGTAATGCAGCTTGGCGGCAACCTCGTCAGGTCGGTTCCGGACCGTTACGCGATCGAGCCGGCGTGGCGCAAACTAGGCCTGACCGTGCACGTCGCGACCAAGCTCAACCGAAGTCATCTCGTGCATGGCGAAGTGTCCTATCTGCTGCCGTGCCTCAGCCGCATCGAGGTCGACAGGCGGCTCGGCAAGCCGCAGGCGGTTTCGATGGAGGACAGCACTGGCTGCATGCATGGTTCGCGCGGTGTCGCGTTGCCGGCAAGCGACCGTCTGCTGTCTGAACAGGCCATCGTGGCGGGCATCGCGATGGCGACGCTCGATCAGTCATCGGTCGACTGGGAAGCATGGAGCAACGACTATGCGCTGATCCGCGATGCGATTGCTCAAACCTATCCCGACATCTTTCACGACTTCAACGCGCGGCTTTGGACGCCTGGCGGCTTTCACCGCCCACTGCCGGCGCGCGAACGGAAATGGCAAACGAAGAGCGGCAAGGCAGAGTTTCTTGTACCCGGGACGTTGAACGAAGACCCCGACATGCCGGAGCGCGGCGCCACCGATTTACGTCTGTTCACGCTGCGCAGCGACAGTCAGTTCAACACGACGATCTATCGGCTCGACGACCGTTTTCGCGGCATCAGCGGCACGCGGATGGTCGTGTTGATGAATCCCGCGGACATCGCTCGTCAAGGGCTCGAAGCAGGCATGTCGATATCCCTCGAAGCGGTCTCGCCGGATGGAATGAAGCGTCAGGTGGATGGCTTCAGGGTAGTGAGTTTCGATCTGCCTGAGGGGTGTATCGCGGGTTATTTCCCTGAGTGCAACCCGCTGATTCCCCTCTCGCATCATGCGAAAGAGAGCAAAGTGCCGGCCGCCAAGTCTATTCCCGTGCGAATCGTGCGTGAACCGGAGTTGGAAGAAATTTGAGTGAGCCGCGACGCCGAGGGGCTCGAGAGGTTTTTGTTTTACGCGCGATGTGTAAATACAGCACATCGTGACGTAAATCGTACGGCGGTCGCGCGATCCTATTGCCAGGTATTCATATTCGAATTACCGCCGTCCATGCCTTGTTCCTTACGACGACCCTTCAGTGCGCGTCCGCCGGGCGTGCCCGTTTTTTGCTAAACCAGGTCGGGCGAGTCGTCTCGTGAACAGACAGGCATCGAAATGGCGGAACGCAAGCGGATGCATCGGAAGCCGGAAGAAGTGGACCGCAACGGTAAAGAGGTGAGGGCCGGCGTTTCGATCGCCGCTTCCGTCGGGTCGATGGCTGTGCAACGCAACGCACTCGGAGCGCCCCTCGATTACTTTCTTCACGCTTATGGCCCAGCCGCCGAACCGTCGATGCATCTCGGCTGGGCGCTCGCGACGCTGTCGATGTCCGTGATCGCGATCATCGCGTTATTGCTCGCGATCGCGATTGCACGACGGCGCCTTGCGCAAACCGACGATCATCTCGCGCAAGGCGAAGCGGTCGCGCTGCGCTGGGTTTATGCCGGCACTGCCATTTCCTCGGTCCTTCTGGTGGCGGCGCTCGTCTACACGCTCGTCACCCTCGATTCCGTGGCGGCGCCGCCGCGCGCGCCGGCACTGACGCTCACCGTGACGGCTTACGACTGGTGGTGGAAAGTGGAATATGGCGGCACGGACGGCGGTCCGCCATTTGTCACCGCGAACGAGATTCACATTCCTGTCGGTCAGCCGGTGAAGATCGTGCTGAAAAGCGCCGACGTCATCCACGCGTTCTGGGTGCCGCTACTCGCGGGCAAGACGCAAACGATTCCCGGCCAGATCAACGAGCAATGGATTCAGGCCGACGCGCCGGGCGTCTATCGCGGGCAGTGTTCGCAGTTTTGCGGCGCACAGCACGCGCATATGGCGTTCGAGGTCGTCGCACAGGACCGCGCGGCCTTCGATGCCTGGCGCAGCGCGCAGGCACTGCCCGCGACGCCCGTTGCCTCCGACGCAATGGCATCGCGCGGACAGCAACTCTTTCATGAGCGTTGCGCCGGTTGTCATGCGATACGCGGCTCCGACGCGAACGGCGCACAAGCGCCCGATCTCACGCATCTGAACGCGCGCAGGCTGATCGCGGCGGGCGCATTGACCAACACTCCTGGAAATCGGCTCGACTGGATCCGCCACGCGCAACGGATCAAACCTGATTCGCTGATGCCCAGCATCATGCTGACATCGGCGGAAGCGGCTGCGTTGTCCGCGTATCTCGCGACCTTGCACTGACAGGACACGCATGGCCGACACGACCTCCTCTTCGACTGTGATCCCGCCGCTCGAGCGCACCTTGCAACGCGGGGCGGTGGCGCGCGGCAGTGCCGCCGAGCAGCGACTGCGCGAACTGTGGGAAACGCCGCCGGGCTGGCGCGGCTGGCTGTCCACCGTCGATCACAAGCGCATCGGCATCCGTTATCTCGTCACGGCGTTCATATTCCTGATCGCAGGCGGCGTCGAGGCTCTCATCATGCGCGTGCAACTCGCGCTGCCGAATAACACCGTGCTCACGCCGGAGCAATACAACCAGCTCTTCACGATGCACGGCGTGACGATGATCTTTCTGTACGCGCTGCCCGTGCTATCTGGCTTCTCGAACTATTTGTGGCCGCTGATACTCGGCGCGCGCGATATGGCATTTCCGCGCCTCAATGCGTTCTCGTACTGGATCTTTCTGTTCGCTGCCGTCTTTCTGTATGCAAGCTTTCCGCTCGGGCAGGCGCCCAACGCAGGATGGTTCAACTATGTTCCGCTGTCGGGCCTCGCCTACGACACCGGGCCGAACATCGATGTATACGCGCTCGGCATGGTGCTGCTCGGCATCTCGACAACAGTGGCCTCCGTGAACTTCGTCGTGACCTTGCTGCGCATGCGCGCGCCAGGCATGTCGCTCGATCGCATTCCCGTGCTGGTGTGGGGCACGATGACGGCATCATGCGGCAATCTCGTCGCGGTGCCATCGGTAAGCCTCGCATTCCTGATGCTGTGGATGGACCGCCGCATCGGCACGCACTTCTTCGACGTGCTGAACGGCGGACGCGCGCTGCTGTGGCAACACCTCTTCTGGATTTTCGCGCACCCATGGGTGTATGTCGTCGTGCTTCCCGCGATGGGCATCGTCTCCGATGCATTGCCCGTATTCTGTCGCCGGCCGCTGGTGGGTTACGGCCCCGTTGCGCTGTCGACAATCGCAACGATGCTGATCGGTTTCGTGGTGTGGATTCACCATATGTTCGCCACGGGCATTCCGGCGCTCGCGCTATCGCTGTTCGGCGCGGCGAGCATGGCGATCTCGATACCGAGCGCAATCGCGACGTTCGCATGGATTGCGACGATCTGGACCGGACGTCCCGTGTTCCGCGTGCCGTTCTATTACTTCGCTGGCTTCGTGCTGCTATTCGTGATCGGCGGTGTTTCGGGCGTGATGACGGCGGCCGTGCCGTTCGACTGGCAACTCACGGACACCTACTTCGTCGTCGCGCATCTGCATTACGTGCTGCTCGGCATCAACGTGTTTCCGGTGATAGGCGGCGTGTACTTCTGGTTTCCGAAATTCACGGGACGCATGATGAGCGAGCGCGTGGGCAAGCTCGCATTCTGGATCATGTTCGTTGGCTTCAATGTCGCGTTCTTTCCGATGCATATCGCCGGGCTGCTGGGAATGCCGCGCCGCATTTACACCTACGCGCCGGATATGGGCTGGAGCACAGTGAACCTGGTGACGTCGGTGGGGTCGTTCGTGCTCGCGCTCGGCATCCTGATGTTCCTGTGCGATCTGGTAGTCAGCTTGCGGCGCGGCGTTCCAGCGGGCGACAACCCCTGGGATGCCGGGACGCTCGAATGGTCGGCTTCCTCACCGCCGCCGCCGTATAACTTCGCTGTCGCACCGACTGTCGCGAGTCGGCATCCGCTGTGGGAGGGACGAATCGAAGAGGAGGATCAGAACGGCATGCGTTCGTCGCTCGCAGAGGGCTTCATTCTCGATCAGGGCCGGGAAGCGCTCGGTACGACGGCGCTCGAAGCACGGCCCGATGTGATCCTGAAGATGCCGGAAGATTCATATACGCCTTTCATCCTGAGCGTCTTTGCGACGCTGTTTTTCGCGGCCCTTGCGCTGCTCGCATGGTGGTTCGCTGCCGCAATGCTGCTGGGCTGCGCGGCGTCGCTCGTCATGTGGCTGTGGCCGGAGCGCAGTCTGATCCAGCGCGAGCCACGGCGCGTGCGCGATGCAGGGAGCTGACATGAGCGACGCGTTGCGCGACGACTACGAACGTCCGACGCGCCTGCCCGTCGGCAGCGCGGGTGAGCGCTCGGGCGGCTGGTTCGGATGCCTCGCGCTGATCGTCACGGAGGGCTCGCTGTTCGGCTATCTGATCTTCTCGTATCTATATCTCGCGTCGCAAAGCGGCCGCATGTGGCCGCCCGAAGGTCTGCCGAAGCTCGGGCTTGGCCTCGCGAACACGGCGATCCTGCTATCGAGCAGCGTATTCGTATGGCTGTGCGAACGCTGCGTGAAGCGGCGTCTCCATTGGGCGGTGGCGTCGATGAGTACGGCGCTGCTGCTCGGGGTGATCTTCGTCGGCATCCAGTTCCAGGAGTGGCGCAATCATCCTTATGGTTTGACGACGCACCTGTACGGCTCGTTGTACTTCACGATCACCGGCTTTCACCTTGCGCACGTCGCGGTCGGACTCGTCGTGCTAGCGTTGCTGCTGCTCTGGACGGCGCTCGGTTATTTCGACGACAAGCGCTGTCTCGCGCTGACGATCGGCGGCCTGTACTGGCATTTCGTCGATCTCGTATGGCTCTTCATATTCACGACGCTCTATCTGTCGCCATATGTGCTGAGGGCGCGGACATGATCGAGCGTACGAACGGCGACAGTACCCTGCGTCAGGACGCTACGCGCCTTCATTCGTGGCGTCTGCTGGCCGGTACGCTGGCGACGCCGCTCGCATGGTTCGCGCAGATGTTCATCGGCGAAGTGCTGACGGCGCAGGCCTGTCCGATGTCTACGCCGGATCGTCCAGCCGCGCCGCCCGCGTGGATGATGCCCGCGTTGATGGTGTTGAGCGTGGCGTGCTTCGCGCTGGGCGTGGCGGGTGTCGTGGTCGCATGGCGCACAGTGATCTTCACTCGCGCGAGGCGGAGAGATGCACTCGATGTGCGCGCGCGCCGGATCACGGAACTCGAATGGTTTCTCGCACGCGTCAGTGCTTTGTCGAGCGCGATGTTCATGTTCGGGCTGGTCACGACCGATCTCGCAGTGCTGGTCGTGTCACCGTGCGGGCGCTGGTGACGGCGATGAAGACGACTTTCGTTTTCGTCGTCGGTGTCGCGGCCATCGCGGTAGCCGCGTGGATGACAACGGGCACAATGCAGCGCGTCGGCGCGCAAACGTCTGCCGCGCGCGTCGATACCCGCGACGCGAAGCTGATCGCGAAGGGCGAATACCTCGCGAAGGCGGCCGATTGCGGAGGCTGTCACACGGCGCCGCCGGGCGGTCCGTCTGGCAAGGAGCCGCCGCATCCCACCGCGCCGTTCGCGGGCGGCCTCGCGATGGGTTCGCCGTTCGGCACGATCTGGTCGTCGAACATCACGCCGGATCCCGTCGCCGGAATAGGGCGCTACAGCTACGACGATTTCGAGCGCGCGGTGCGCGAGGGCATCGCGCCCGGCAACAGGCGGCTTTATCCGGCGATGCCGTTTCCGTCGTTCGCGAAGATCAACGACGACGATATGCTCGCGCTCTACGCGTATTTCATGCACGGCGTCGCGCCCGTGTCGAAACCTGCGCCGCGCACCGCCTTGCCATTTCCGTTCAACCAGCGCTGGGCGCTGATGTTCTGGAGCGTCGCGTTTGCGCCCGACGACGAATTCGTGCCGCAATCGACACGCAGCGTGCAATGGAACCGTGGTGCCTATCTCGTCCAGTCGCTCGGACACTGTGGCGCCTGTCATACGCCGCGCGGACCGGCTTACGAAGAGCGCGGCTACGACGAGCAATCGCGGCGCTATCTGACGGGCGGCACGAGCGACCACTGGTTCGCCCCGAATCTGACGGGCGACGCGGGCTCGGGGCTCGGCCGCATTTCCAATGACGAACTCGTGTCCTTCCTGAAGCACGGGCATGGCGGCGGACTCGCCACGTTCGGCAGCATGGTTCAGGTCGTCGAGGACAGCACGCAATATCTGACCGACGACGATTTGCGCGCGATCGCCGGTTATCTAAAGAGCTTGTCAGCGCGCGAATCTTCCGGGCATTTCGACGATCGGTCGCATGCGGCGCTGCGCAGCGTGCGCGCGCTGAATACGGGCGAGGTCGAGTTGCCCGGCGCGGGCATCTATCAGGGCTTTTGCGCCCGCTGTCACAAACCGGATGGAATGGGCGAAGCGCTTAGATATCCGCGGCTCGCGGGCAATCCTGCCGTGTTGAGCGCACAGGTTGATTCGCTCGTGCGTCTGTTGATCGAGGGTGGCGAGGCACCGCATACGCAGAGCGGACCTGAACCAAAGAAAATGCCTCCGTTTGCGGGCAAGCTGACCGATACGGAAATGGCGCGCGTCCTGACCTTCGTACGCAATGCGTGGGGCAACGATGCGCCGCCCGTGACGAGCCGGGACGTCGAGCGCATCAGGCAGAGTTTGGGGAAGTAGGTCACATCGATTTGCCGAGACTCGCTTTGTTCATAGATAGACAAGACTGCCAAGGGTCTCAACGGGGCGTTGCCCCACAGAGATGGCAGGTCGAGCGCTGTCGTCGCTTTTCGGTTTGCTATCCTTGTGTTGGCAATTGTTTTGATGCTACCTGCTGCTCAAACATCGATACGCAACATCATTCGGGGATTTACGAATGCTAGATACCAATCTGTCGAAGAATGTCCATCGCCTGACGGACCGGCAGTGCTCCCTTCAGGGCAGGACTGGGCGCGTGCTTGTCGTCGATGACCGGGAGTCGAGCGCGCACGCACTTGTCGCATTACTGGTCTCCGCCGGCCTTGAGGCCCGGTTTGCGCTAGGTGGTATAGCCGCCATCGATCTGTTGAGCTACTGGACACCGCACGTCGTATTACTCGACATAGGCATGGAGGAACACGACGGCTTTGCCATTGCGTCGATCATTCGCGGCATGCATGCCTTAAAGGACATTTTCATCGTCGCGGTAACCGGCTTCGCGGAGTTGGAATTGAGAGGTCGCGGCCCAATGGAACATTTCGATGGCTATTACCAGAAAGGCAACGACGGCGCAGTGCTGGTCGAACTGATCCATCAGATGCTCAGGTGAAAAGCATTATGGTTCGACGAGAGTGGGCTGCCCCTGCGGTTAGGAATTTTAGATGCCTTGTGGCGGGCATGGCTTGCAATGCCCGGAGAGAGCGGGATTGTCCTGAAAGCATTGCGTACTGGATTCCAATCAAGACAGGAGATACGTGCTGGCGTCACTTTTAACGATATCGCGAAACGGAGATAAGACGCTCGTATGTCACAGCCTCGTGCGTGATTTGGCATGGTCCGTGCACATAAGGGTCCGGTTGCACAACCTGTTTATTACGCACCTCACGACAAACCGAGATGGATGACGTCCGCAGCAAACCCAACTCGGCGCCAACGCCCGCCGAGGCCCGCTCGGGTTTCGTACGCGTGCGTGGCGCCCGCGAGCACAACCTGAAAAACATCGACGTACAGATCCCGCGAGACGCGCTTGTCGTATTCACCGGCGTATCCGGCTCGGGCAAATCGTCGCTGGCATTCGGCACGTTATACGCGGAGGCGCAGAGGCGCTATTTCGAATCGGTTGCGCCTTACGCGAGGCGCCTGATCGAACAGGTTGGCGTGCCCGAAGTCGACGCAATCGAAGGGCTGCCGCCCGCCGTCGCTCTGCAACAACAACGTGGCACGCCCGGCGCGCGATCATCGGTGGGCAGCGTTACCACGCTGTCGAGTCTCGTGCGCATGCTGTATTCGCGCACCGGAACCTATCCGCCGAAGCAGCCGATGCTGTTCGCCGAAGACTTCTCACCCAATACGATTCAGGGTGCGTGCCCAACGTGCCATGGACTCGGGCGCGTGTATGAGGTCACCGAGAAATCCATGGTGCCTGACGACACATTGACCATCCGTGAGCGTGCGATCGCCGCGTGGCCGCCAGCATGGCACGGACAGAACCTGCGCGATATCCTGGTGACACTCGGCTACGACGTCGACACCCCGTGGCGCGAATTGCCGAAAAAAGATCGCGACTGGATTCTCTTCACTGACGAGCAGCCGACGGTGCCTGTCTACGCGGGACTCACGCCCAAAGAGACGCGCGCCGCGCTCAAACGCAAGGACGAGCCAAGCTACCAGGGCACGTTCACGGGTGCGCGCCGTCACGTGCTGCACACCTTTGCACACACCCAAAGCGCGCTGATGAAGAGGCGCGTATCGCAGTACATGGTCGGAAACGACTGCCCGGATTGCCTCGGAAAACGGCTCAAGAAGGACGCGCTTTCGGTGAAATTCGCCGGGCTGGACATTGCCGAACTGTCACGGTTGCCGCTCTCGGCACTCGCCGCGATGCTCGAACCGATCGCGCGCGGCGAATGGCTGGAGCGAGACACCACGGCGACGGGCAGAGGCGCCAGCAAAGGTACCGTGCTCAGCAAGAGCGCCATGCGCGATGCCGTCGACAAGCGTGTCGCTGCCGGCGGTTCAGCGCACAAAGCTTCGCCCGACGTGCGGCGTACGCCGAATCTGTCCGAAGAGAAACGGCTCGCCGCGCAGCGCATTGCGGCCGAATTGCTGGAACGCCTGGCGCCTCTGACCAATCTCGGCCTCGGTTATCTCGCGATCGAGCGCAGTACGCCCACACTGTCGTCGGGTGAGTTGCAGCGCCTGCGGCTCGCCACGCAATTGTCGTCGCAGCTCTTTGGCGTCGTGTATGTACTCGACGAGCCATCGGCCGGCTTGCACCCCGCCGATGGCGAAGCGCTCTTTAGCGCGCTGCAACAACTCAAGCAAGCCGGCAATTCGCTGTTTGTCGTCGAGCATGATCTGCAGATGATGCGGCGTGCCGACTGGCTGGTCGACGTGGGTCCCGCCGCTGGCGAGGCGGGCGGCCATGTGGTGTATAGCGGACCGCCTGCGGGACTCGCGGATGTCGACGCATCACAGACGCGTCGACATCTGTTCGCCCCGGCCGCGCGCATTGATCGCACGCCTCGCGATGCCGCGGGCTGGCTACGGGTTGCCAATATCACCCGCAACAATCTGCATGGGCTGAGCGTCGCGTTTCCGCTCGGCTGTCTGACGACGGTGACAGGCGTATCGGGTTCGGGCAAATCGAGCCTCGTCAGTCAGGCGTTGCCCGAACTGGTCGCGAGCCGGCTGGGAAAAATCATCGAAGGCCCGGACGATGAAGAACAGGACCCGCTGCTCGCCAGCAAACCGGCACCCACGAGTGGTCACATCGCCGAGGGGATGGAGGCAATCAGGCGACTCGTGCGCGTCGACCAGAAACCGATTGGGCGTACGCCGCGCTCGAACCTCGCGACCTACACGGGGCTTTTCGACCACGTTCGCAAGCTGTTCGCAGACACACCCGCCGCGCGCAAGCGTCGCTACAGCGCGGGCCGCTTCTCGTTCAACGTTGCGCAAGGCCGGTGCCCGACGTGCGAGGGCGAAGGGTTCGTCAGCGTCGAACTCCTGTTCCTGCCGAGCGTGTATGCGCCATGCGCGACCTGCCACGGTACCCGTTACAACACTTCGACACTGGAGATCGTCTGGCAGGGCAAAAACATCGCCGAAGTGCTGAGCCTGACCGTCGACGCCGCGTGCAGTTTCTTCGCCGACCAGGCCACCGTCATGCGCGCGCTAAACGCACTGCGCGACATCGGTCTCGGCTACCTGCGACTCGGCCAGCCGGCCACGGAGCTATCCGGCGGCGAAGCACAGCGCATCAAGCTCGCTACCGAACTGCAACGCGCGCAGCGGGGGGACACGTTGTACATCCTCGATGAGCCGACTACGGGGCTCCATCCGGCGGATGTTGAACGGCTGCTGATACAGCTGCAAGGACTGGTCGACGCGGGCAATACGGTGGTGGTGGTCGAGCACGACATGCGGGTGGCTGCGCAAAGCGATTGGGTCATTGACGTTGGCCCGGGAGCCGGAGACGCGGGCGGGACGATCGTGGCGAGCGGCATGCCCGTCGAGGTTGCGCGCGAGAATGAAAGTCACACAGCGCGGTATCTGCGGCAACAGTTTTCAGAACCAGGCGGACCGTGACCAGCCTCTATGTTTGCTTCATGTGGACTGTCTGGTCGGCGAACACGCAATTACCGCTATACCAGCAAGGCCGGCGTTCTGCAAATGGGCGGGTACAGGCGAGAGGCAATCAGGGAGCGCGGTCCAGGCTATTTTTGAGGGCGCGATCTACGAGCCGCACGGGTTTCCCAAAGGCCTTGCGTCGGGCCGCCGGCACTGAGCTCCTGCGCATCTGCGTCGCTGTTGTCACGAGAAGGTGTACCGCTTATCGCGGCGACCACCTCCGCGCCCAGCAGGAAAACGGCAGCGCAAAAGTACAGCCACATCATCAGCACTGCGAGTGAGCCGGCCGCACCGAAAGAGCCAGCCGTGCCAGCATGTGCCAGATAAAAACTGAAGAGATGACGGCCCACCGTGAAAAGTACCGCCGCGATCAGTCCGCCGATCAACGCGGGCCGGATCGAGACGTGTGTGTCCGGCAGCCATTTGATCAGAGCGCCCAGTCCAACGGTCAGTATCACCAGACCGAATAGCGTCTGCGCTGCCTCCGCGAAGACCGTGAGCGCCATGCTGCCAAAGAGTGCGTTCCCCACCGTCTGAACGGCAGCGTCGATGACGAGCGAAACCACGAGCAGAAACGCAAGACCCATCACAAGACCCAGCGATACGAGACGCGCACGCAACAGAAACGCGACGCCCGCGATGCCTTTCGGGGAATTGGCCTGGAACACGACGTCGAGCGCCGTATTGAGCGACGAAAACGTGGCGGATGCGCCAACCACAAGCAACGCGATGGATATCAACGCGGCAATGCCGCCGTTGCCCGAGTAATGTGCATGTTCGACGATCGCCTGTATTGCGCTTGCTGCATCCGCACCGAGAATGCCCTTGATCTGGTGGAAGAGCTTCCCCTGCGCGGCATCGCGTCCAAAAAACCAGCCGATGACTGCTAGCACGATCAACAGTGTGGGCGCGAGCGAGAACGCGGAATAAAAAGCAACGCTCGCCCCCATCATCGTACAGCGGTCGCTGGAGAAGCGGCCTGCGACATCTTTTACGAACGCCACGGCGCCCTTGACGCCGTGCGGCCTCGGCCGGGAATGCTGCGGCGGCTTTAGAACGCTTGTCGGTCGCATATTGAACTCCTGCTGACGTCGGGTCGAGACGATCGATCCGCAGCAACGGGTGTGCCGCAAGCAGTTGGAGGCCTGACACATAATGCCAGGCGGCAAACGAGCCTCGTGCATCTGAGCGGTTGACAAATCAGGCTCATTCCGTGCTTGTCACAGGTCGTGGGGAATCGCGACAGCGGCGTCCGCGTGTCGCTGTTCAATGTAGCGGGGACGATGATGGCGATGTCGCGTGAAGGGTTTGAAGCAAAGGTTGGTGCCGTACTTCGAGATCATGGCGTAGGAACGACGGCAGACCTCACCGATGAACTGGTTGCGTATTGGACGGGTCGGCGCGTCGCCTATGTCCTGATTAATGACGCTCCTTCTGGGTCCAGCTACGAAGAGTTCGTCATGGACGATGCGCAGTGGAGAATCTGGCTATCCTGGCTGGAAGCATGGATCGATTCTCCGACGTTCAGCGTCCGGCCTGAAGTGCACGACTGGCTGGCGGAGGAACCGCCTGCGGACGCAGGTGAATGAAATGGCGTGCGAGGGATTGGGCAGGCCGACGCGCCACTGACTGCAAATGATTGACCCACAGCATCGCTCGCGTTATGGGCACCACGTGATAGTCAGCCGACCCAGGAAGGACGAGAAAACCGGTGACCCGCCGGTGGCTCACTCGTGGGCGGCGGATCTGGGACCGGGGCTGGCGTCGACGGGAAGCGACAACGACCCGAGTGGCATTGCGACCTATTCGCTCGCTGGTGCGCAGTTCGGGCTGGACCTGGCCTGGTTGTGCGTGCTGTCATATCCGTCAATGGTCGCGTTTCAGCTGGTCGCATCTCGTATTGCCGTGCTGACGGGCCAAGGGCTGACCAGCAACATGCGTGAGCACTACCCGCGTGCGTTCTTTTATCTTGCAGTTGCGCGGTTTTTGATTGCCAATGTGCTCAATGTTGCCGCAGACACGGTTGCGATGGGCGTGGCAGCACATTTCCTGTGGCATGGTTCCGTATCGGTGTTCGCGGGCGTGGCGACGTTGTTGTCGGTCGCGCTTCAGTTTACGTTGCCCTATCCTCGATATGCCGATGCGTTGAAATGGCTGACGTTGTCGCTCTTTGCATATGCCGGTGTTGTGATCGTGATGCGCATCCCTTGGCCTGTGTTGTTATCCGCAGCGCTTGTGCCGCATCTACACTGGCAGGAACATTACTTCTCAATGCTACTGGCGGTGCTGGGCACGACGATCAGCCCGTACCTGCTTTTCTCGCAGGCGACGCAGCAACTGGAAGAGTTGCGGCTCGACCCCAAACATAAACCGTCTGCGAAACATAACCGGCTGCTCGAGCAGCAATTTCGCAAGACCCGAAAGGACACGCTGATTCGAACGGCACTATCCAACGCAGTTGGGTTCTTCATCATGGCCGGGGCGGCCGCAACACTCTATGGTTATGGTCGAGGTCTGACGGATATAGACGGCGCAGCGAACGTACTGGAACCTGTCGCGTATCGATACGCTCCGCAGGTGCTGGCGCTCGCATCCATTGGAACGGCGTTGCTAGCTTTACCGCCGCTGGCAGGTTCGGCGGCACACGCAGTCGCAGGTATCGTCGAAAGCAAGGACAAGGCGCTCACGGACCGGCGAATCTCGCTCGCATTGCTCGTCGTGATGCTGTTTGGCGGTGCCCTCGGCGTGGTGCTGACTTCTGCACATGTGGAACCGCTACGGCTGATGTATTGGGGTGCGGTGTTGAACGGCTCCACAGCCACCCCCATCATGTTCATGCTGGTGTTGTTGAGCACGAAGCATTCGGCCGTGGGCGATCTGAGTGCTCACTGGGTGCTTCGGGGCCTGTGCTGGCTTGCCACCTTGTGTGCGGCGGCCGCACTCGTGTCGCTGTTCGCGCTCGAATGGTCCGAATGGAAAAGCGGTGCCGCGTGATGCCTCTCTGTCTGGAACGCGGATGCACCTTCATGATTTTCCGGGAACCCGCGCGGCATTGATCAGCGCAACATGCGACAGCTTTTGAGGAAAGTTTCCGCAGAAGCGTTGCCGACGCGTGTCTTATTCCTCCGCGAGAAAGCCGAGATGGTTTCGCAGGGCCGACACGCGCTCGACAAGCTTGTGCGCTTTATCGCGGCGTCCCTGAAGGTGACGCAACTGCGCGAGCCACAGACTGCATGCTGTCGCGCGCGCGGCCTGGCGCAGTGACGAGAGACAAACCAAGGGGCTTCGCACGCAGATCCCAGAGCGCACAGTCCAGCGCGAACTGGCCGTAGTGGCCAGACCGTCGCGCCCAAGACCGCGTACGCGCCGTCGCACCCTAAACCAGGGAGAGTGAGCAATGGATGTGCCTTACAGCGTGATTTAGTCGGCGACGGGGCGCGCTGATTGCTCACCGAGAAATGGCAATCCGGTTCTTTTACGGGAGACTTTCATGTCAACCACGGTAGGCGACTTCATTGTCGAGAGGCTGCATCACTGGGGCGTCAAGCGTATGTACGGTTATCCGGGCGACGGCATCAACGGTGTGTTCGGAGCGTTGAATCGTGCGGATGGGAAGATCGAATTCGTGCAGGCGCGGCATGAGGAAATGGCGGCGTTCATGGCGAGCGCCCATGCGAAGTTTACGGGCGAACTCGGTGTCTGCATCGCGATTTCGGGGCCGGGTGCTTCGCATCTGATTACCGGCCTCTACGATGCGCGCATGGATCATATGCCCGTGCTCGCTATCGTCGGTCAGCAGGCGCGCGCAGCACTTGGGTCCCACTATCAGCAGGAGCTCGATCTCGCTGCGATGTTCAAGGACGTGGCGGGCGCCTATGTGCAACAGGCAAGCGTGCCTGCTCAGGTGCGTCACCTCGTCGATCGCGCGATCCGCATCGCGCTGGCTGAACGGCGTGTGACGGCGCTGATTCTGCCCAACGATCTGCAGGACCTCGAATACGAGCCGCCCGCGCGCAAGCACGGCACGGCGCATTCCGGTGTCGGCTATTCGCAGCCGACCGTGATTCCCACACAAGACGATCTGCAACGCGCAGCCGACGTGCTCAACGCCGGGCATAAGGTTGCAATCCTCGTTGGCGCCGGGGCTTTGAACGCCACGGATGAAGTCATCGCAGTCGCAAACCGTCTCGGCGCGGGCGTTGCAAAAGCGCTGCTCGGCAAAGCCGTGCTACCCGACGATCTGCCGTGGGTGACAGGATCGATCGGCCTGCTCGGCACGAAGCCGAGCTACGAAATGATGAATGCGTGCGACACGCTGCTGATGATCGGCTCGGGCTTCCCCTATTCGGAATTCCTGCCGAAGGAGGGCGATGCGCGCGGCGTGCAGATCGACATCAAGGCCGACATGCTGAGCCTGCGCTACCCGATGGAAGTGAACCTCGTCGGCGACAGCGCGGCGACGTTGCGCGCGCTGCTGCCCTTGCTGACTGAAAAGGACAGCCACACATGGCGCTCGCGAATCGAACGCTGGACTTCGCGCTGGTGGGAGACGCTCGACGAACGCGCCCAGCAGCCCGCCAGCAACGGCGTGAACCCGCAGCGCGCTTTCACTGAACTGTCGCCGCGCCTGCCCGATGACGTCATCCTCACGAGCGACTCGGGCTCGTGCGCCAACTGGTATGCGCGCGATCTGAAGATCCGGCGCGGCATGATGGCGACGTTGTCAGGCGGGCTGGCGTCGATGGGCGCGGCCGTGCCGTATGCAATTGCCGCGAAGTTCGCGCATCCGGGACGGCCCGTGATCGCAATGGTGGGTGACGGCGCGATGCAGATGAACAACATGGCGGAACTCATCACCGTCGCGAAGTATTGGAAACAATGGGCCGATCCGCGCTGGATCTGCATGGTGCTGAATAACGAAGACCTGAATCAGGTCACGTGGGAGCAGCGGGTGATGGAAGGTGATCCGAAGTTCGACGCGTCGCAGAAGGTGCCCAATGTGCCGTATCACCGGTTTGCGGAAATGCTCGGCTTGACGGGCCTGTACGTCGACAAACCCGAGCAGTTGGCCGATGCATGGGAAACCGCGCTCGCCGCGAAACGGCCCGTCGTACTCGAGGTGAAGTCGGACCCTGAAGTGCCGCCGCTGCCGCCGCATGTGACGCTCGCGCAGGCACGCGCGTTTGCGCGGACCTTGATGGAAGGCGACCCGAAAGAAGGCAGCGTGATCGCCAATACGGCACGTCAGGTACTGGGCGCGGTGATTCCGGGGGGCAAGGATTAGCCGCTTTGGCATCGCGCGGTCGAACAGGTGGTATGCGTTTTGCGCTTGCCGTCGGCACGGACTTCATGCAAAGGAGCGAAAAATGGGCGCCACCGTTAATCAATATCGTATGCAGGACCCCACGACGCAGTATCCCGGCCCGGAATTCGAGCGACAGCCGCAGGAGGCGCCTGGGCTTGCGCAGGCGATGTCGCCGAAGCCCGATCACGGCGAGACAAGTTATCAGGGCTTCGGCAGGTTGAAAGGCAGGCGGGCGCTTATCACGGGTGCCGATAGCGGCATAGGTCGCGCCGTCGCTATCGCCTTCGCGCGCGAAGGCGCAGACGTGGCATTGAACTATCTGCCTTCGGAAGAGCAGGACGCGCGGCAGGTCGTTGGACTCGTTCGCGAGGCAGGACAAAAGGCCGTTGCGCTGCCAGGCGATATTGCAGACGAAGCGTTCTGTCGCAAGCTGATTGATGACAGCCGGGCGCAACTCGGCGGGCTTGACATCCTCGTCAACGTTGCTGGCAAGCAGCACTTCGTCGAACACATTGCCGACCTGAGCACAGAGCAGTTCGAAGCGACGTTCCGCACGAATGTATTTGCGATGTTCTGGCTTTGCAAGGCAGCCTTGCCGCACATGCCGCCGGGCGCGACGATCATCAACACGACGTCAATCCAGAGCTATCAGCCCAGTCCCGGATTGCTCGACTACGCATCGACCAAGGCGGCGATCACCGCATTCACGCATGCGCTCGCCAGGCAGGTGATCGATCGCGGAATTCGCGTCAACGGAGTGGCGCCGGGTCCCGTCTGGACGCCGCTGCAGCCAAGCGGCGGCCAGCCGCAGGAGAAGGTGGAGCAATTCGGCGCTGAAGTCCCGATGAAGCGTCCGGGTCAGCCTGCCGAGCTTGCACCGATCTACGTCGTGCTGGCATCGCAGGAGTCGAGCTTTGTCACGGGCGAAATCTACGGCGTAACGGGGGGCACCACTTACCTTGACGACCTCGGCCTGGCGACATCGCAGTGAACGGGAGCGTCACATGATGTTTCGATGGCGTTTCGATCAACTTTGGCACAAGCCACGGAGTATCACATGCATTGGATTGACCCCGACTGTCTGCCGGAAACACGCGGTGTCGTTGATCGATTTCTCATGAACCCGCACGGAAAACTCGACGGACTCGTACTTCGCGGCGCGCGTCAGGCCCACTTTCCTCCCCATATGTCAACGTGGGCGGCGCGTCACATCCAGGTCGGCGATCGTATCCGGATCCGTGGCATAAAGCCGCGCGGTGTTGACATGATCTCCGCCGTCTCATTGACGGCGAGCGATGGCAGAACATTGATCGACGATGGACCACAACACAGCGGGGCGTCCGGGCCTGAAAAGCTGTCGCGTGCACCTGTGCCGATGGAAGTCCAGGGAGTGAAAGGGGAGTTGCGCGGCGCCGTGCTCGACGATGGTACGTCGCTGCGCGTGCCGCCGCATGCTCGCGAAGCGTTGCGTGAGTACCTGACGCCTGGTGCTTCCATTTGCGCATGGGGACGTGGCATCAGGAATCGTTTCGGCCGGGTAGTGGACGTTGACGAAATCGCCTGGTGGGTTGATGCGGCATGATGGTTTTCGGCATTCTCCGGAGACCGGGAGATCGGTCAACATGCGGGCAGGATCTCAGGTGTAACCCGACTGGCGTTCGCACGCACACATGGACACCCCTCGCGACGAAGCATTTGTGAGGCTGCACAGCCGCCAATCGAGCGCGTCAGCGCTGGCATTGCTCATCGATGCCTGAGGCATGGGGCTTGCGGTTAGCTGAACGCGGGTTCACACCTTCCGGTGCTAACGACCGCTCCGCGCTTCAGGAGACGACCATGCGAGGCTCGACAAAAGGAATGTTGATTTCAGCGCTGCTTATCGGTATTGCAGGAAATGTCTACGCGCAAGGCGCGGGTGGCGGAGGCGCCGCCGGCGGGCAGGGCGGCACGGGCATGAGCAAGCCGAACGCAGGGGGCTCGACCGATACCGTGTCGGGTGCGTCCGGAGCGAATACGATGGCACCCTCCGGCACCACGTCGCACAAGAAGGCGCACAAAAAGTCGAACGCCGCCATGGGGGCATCGGCTCCCACGCCGGCGTCGGGCGGCAGTTGACGGATAGAGATCCGGGCGGGGTGCGAGCGGCTTGCGTAGTCGGAGTCAAGAATCTTCGGGTGGGAAAATCCCTTCGCTTCAGACGGGAAATCACTGCGCTCCACGAAAATGAGCACACCACGGTCATGGTGCCTAACCCGGTACCTTCCCCACGAATCCCGGCAAACCCGCCGCCACCTTGCTCTTTGCGAGCTTGACCGCCTGTCGCTGTATGGCTACGAATTCGTCGTCGGTCCCTGGATACGGCAGGTATGTACGGAAGAGGTCAGCCCACCTGAACTCTTCGAGCGGGACGGAAGTTTTTTCATAGCCGCCGGCGTCGCGCACCGACGCCGCCAGGCTGCGATATTCGTCGTCTTCCAGTTCCCATACATGCTCGGGCATATCTGCAAAGCTCTTCCGCTGCCCCTTTGTGTCATATGGATAAGTCCAGCGGCGGTCGTCCATCGACAACCAGAAGTCCTGATACGACAGCCACGAGAAATCGGCTACCAGCACTGCGGGCATCGTCTTTATTCCCGCGCGCCACAGGGCGCTTGCCACATGATGATGGTCAATCGCGAACGGTGCCCCGCCCGGTCCAAGTACGACAGGTACCGGCTTTTCAGCGATTGCCATTTCCAGGTCGTGACTGGTCAGCGCCTCATAGAACTGCGTCTTCCGGCGTATCTCGCGAAGTCCGTGCGTCAGCTGAGTTGGTCGAATGCTTTTGATGGCTACCGCTTTCAATTTGCCTCCCTCGCGAGCAACCTTTACGTGTCCGCGGCGTAAAAACTTTGAAGCCACCTCGTCGTGATAGCCCAGTTGCAGCAACGGTCCGAGGTTCCGTCGCTTCATGAGCGAACGCAATTTTCCTCAAATCAGACCGCCTGGCCTTCCATCCCGGCGGTTTGACAGGGTGTATCCGAGCTTCTCAAACGAAAGCGGCTTCGTCAGGTAGTAGTCGAAGCCCGCGGCTAACGCGGTTCCGACAAGGAACCTAGTGTTCTTGCTACCGCTTATCCACGGTTATCGATAAGTCGTGCAAGGGACCGTGCCGTTGTCACCGCCACCGTGGCATCCCGCCAGAATCGTAGCGGAACAGCGTGTCGCTTTGCTCATGCTCGAAAGCTGATCGCAAACGGACGCTGTTTCGGTAGGCCGCACCTTGTGACGACCCAACGCTTGATACCTGCCGTTGAACTTCGGACGACTCGACCGGCGGCAGTGGGTCGCGTACAGCCCGCCTCCGCTGTCGGGCGCCGGCTTCGCATGCGAATCCCATGAGGCAGTGACCTGCGCTGCGAAAGCCGTTAGCGAGACAAGCCTCGCGAACACACAGGTTAAGTAGCAAGCCTGCCTCAAGCATCACGAGGTGCGTTGCGCGATTCTCATGCCAGGACGACCCTATGGTCGGCCAGTTACGCGCTGCACCATCGCATAGAGCCGACATCTGCAAGCCGCTCTCGTGGCCTGCGATAGCCGCGCCCGCGTGCCTGCAGCAACAATAGCGGCGCTACTGCGATACGCCCTTTTTGGTGGCGAGATCCTGCGCCATCTGATAATGCTTTTGTATGGTCGGCAACGCATCCTGCGCTGCCTTCTTCAACTTCGCGTCTTGTCCATCCGCAATTTCTTTCTGGAAGGCCGCGACCGCTTCTTTATGGCCCTCCACTCCGACCTTCGATATATACGCCTGATCGAATGCCTTGCCCTTCAGTCCCTTCAGCGAGCCGAGCAAGGCTGTATCCGAGTTATCCTTCGGCACGGTTACTCCATCCGGTGCGGCCATTTTCAGTTGGACGGTCAGCTTCGTGTGGTCGAGGATCATATGATGCGCGAACGATTTGACATCCTTGTCTTCGGAATTCGAGGTGGCGAGCTTGGCAGCGTCGATTTCCGTGGATGATGCCGACGAGGCCGCCTGCACGAAGTCCTTGTCGGCTTGCGCCAGCGGGTTGCCGGCCGTCGTCGACGCGGCTTCCGTTTGTGCGGCGAGCGGTGCAATGACAAGCGCGCCTGCCAGAACGACCGCGCCAATGACAACGTGCCTTATTTTCGTGCGTTTGAGCTTCATAGGTTTTCTCCCTGATTCATGGAGCAGGCTTGATACGCAGCAAGCGGCGAACCACGATTGCCACGTGTTCGCTCAAGCCTGCCGTGGCTGACCGTTCGATGCCATCAATCCGCCGTGCCAGGAAGATTGACGCCTGTAATGAAAAGCGCGTCGTCGCTGGTAAGAAATGCAATTGCGGCGGCCACGTCTTCGGGCAGCGCATAATTGCCAAGCGGGATGCGCTCCCGGAAGGACTTCAGCAACGGTTCGTCGCCGAGCATGTCCCCTGTCAGATCGGTGAGTGCCAGCGACGGGGCACACTGCGTTCACGCGAATCCCGTCCGCCGCGCAATCGAGTGCCGCCGCGCGTGTGAAGTTGGTGACGGTGCCTTTCGCCGCTTATAAAAGCTCATGCCCCGGTCGCCGCCAAGTCCGCCGGCGCGCGGATTTCAGATGGGGAATGGCAGCGCGGCGGCCATAGAAGATGCCGTGACATCGGTTGCGATAACGTCGTTCCAGTCATCGATCGAGACCTCGGTAATGGGGCCCGTCGGCGCGACGCCCGCGTTGTTGACCAGCACGTCGAGACGCGCGAAGCGCGCGATTTGTCCTGTTGATTAGCACCGCCGCCTCGTCGAACTCGCGGACGTCGGCTGGCTGAACCCACGTGCGGTCGGCGGGCAGGCGCTCGCCACGCTATCGAGCTTGCTACGCGTCCGACCGCAGAGCACCACGATCGCGCCTTCTAGTGAAAGTCGCCTCGCGGTGGCCGCGCCGATGCCGGAACCTGCGCCCGGGACGATTGCCGCCTTCCCGTTGAAACGCCAAGAAGACCGCCGTGGACAAGGTCGGAGCAAGGAGCGAGCGGTCAACGCGCGTTTCGAAGCTATGTGTGGTCACTACCTGTTCGAGCCGGAGTGCTGCAACCGGGCCGCAGCCTGGGAGAAAGGCATCGTCGAGAAGAACATTCAGGACCGGCCGCGGCAGATTTGGCACGAGGCCGCGCCGCGGCGCTGGGAGTGGAGATCCTGAACGAATGGGTCGCTGGCCAGTGTCGCGAGGCCTGGCAGATGCGTCACCCACAGTGGCCGGAGCCGACGGTCGAAAACGTGCTGCAGGACGAACGCACGAGGCTCATGCCCAATCCCGGTCCGTTTGATGGCTACAGCGAACAGACCTTGTCGTCTACGAGCCTCATCCACTTCCAGCGTAACCGCTACATCGACGCGGCGTTCCCATTCCGGCGAGCTGTCGCGACACGACGCAGGTGCTTGCGTTGCCCGTTGCCCGATCAGACGGCATGATGACGGCGACTGAAAAAAGAGGCTGGGCGTTCCCCTGCCTGGCCCTTGCGAGGGCGGCTATCGGACATGGTTGCCGACGGCCGTTTCAAATAACCCTAGGCAACCAGAGAAAAAAAGCCAGGCGTCCCGCTGCTGGCACTCCTGATAGACGCCTGGCTTTGTAGACAGTTCGGCGCTGTCCGTACAAGGCGCCGGGCTGGCAGTTCTGAAACAGGCCCCATGCACGTTCAGAACTGCGCTTGAGTAGTAGCATCCCGCATGCCCGATACGGGGTGCTGTTAAAAATGGCGGTAGCAGAGTGTCGGACCACTGCGGCACGGCTTTGAGTCGCGACAACGGCCCATCGAGCATCGAGCGCAACTCGAGAATGTCCGACTGCGCTCATAGTGGCGCTACGAACGTGACCACGACGCCACGCTCAAGCAACAACTCCTCAATGTCGCGCAGGCTCAGGTTGAACCGGAAATACCAGCGAACGGCGCAGCTGATGACAACAGCACGGAAGCGGTGGCCGTGATAAAGCGATTTCGTCTTGTTCATCGCTTCATTCTACCGTTGTCTGTCCGCCAACCTGACACCGCCCACTACAGTTAGCTGCGGATGAAACGGTTCGCCTTGTGCATTGCTTCATGCGCAAGCTTCGCACACTGACCAACCGGCCGGTCGCTACTCCTTCGCAAATCCCCTGCGCGATTCCCCCTGGTCTTTTGGGGGCGGTACTATTAGATTTGGCGTTCGGAGCTCTTTTTTACTAGTGCAGATTTGTGGGTCGTGCACTGCGCATTCTGGATGCCAGACATTGGAAGGGGAGCAAACCAAAACTGGAAGCATTTGCGTTCTCTCTCGTGAACCACCGCAGCACGCGACCAGGATCGCATCTTGCTGCAACTCAGGCGAGGAAAGTCTTTTTCGGTATGACCAAATGTTGGCTAATCATTTACCCGACCGGAACGAAGCGCATGGACCTGGTACGCTGCGAGTCCTCGTTGTCGACGACTATCGTGGGGCCGCAATTGGTGTTGCGACATCTCGCACTTGATGGTATCGAAACCCGTGTCGCTGGCGGATGCGGTGATGCGCTGGAAACAATCAGAATCTGGCTGCCCGACTTGGTCCTGCTTGACATCTGGATGCCACAACGCGACGGCTTCGAGACCGCCGAAGCAATCAGGCATTGCGTACCCGCTCCCAGACCACTCGTTTTGGCATACACGTGCGCTGAAGAACAATTTGTGATGGCGAACGCTGCGAGCGAAAGTTTTGACGGATATTGCCCGAAAGGTACGTCCCCTTCTGAACTTGTTCTTATCGTGAAAAGCCTGTGCGCAACGGCCCCGGCGCACTAATAGTTGCTTCTGTGAACAGGCACCTCACTTCATTCGGACAACTTTCCCATGACCAGCAGCGGCTTCTGCAACTGCTGGGAAACGCCTGACATCACGAGCGCTCACAAGTGCAGCGGCGCGCACCGGCAGGTCGCGTCGCCCAACATATTTGCGTTTATCTTTTTGTTGCAGCCCGGGCTTGTTCAACGGCCTGTTTGGTCACCCTGCTTGAGGCGGAAGCTGCGGCAGTAACGTTATTCTCGGCAATCTCCACAGCTTGCTCGGCAGCCTTTTTACTGGCTTCAATCGTCGCGCTCGTGGCCTCGCTGGCGACCGTGACGGCGGATTGCAATGCATTCACGGCGGCTTCGGTTCCGGCCGGTGCATTGTTCGCGACAGACTCGACAAAGACCTGCGCGTCGTGCTGTCTTTGCTTGAATAGGGCCTCTATGGTCGCAGTCAGTTCGGCTTGGGTGCCGAACATGATGTTGCGCACGTGCCGCCAATATGACTGCGCCTCTTCCATAGCGGCTTGCGCTCGTTGTGTCTGCAATGCGAATAGCTCCTGGGGGTCTCTGGTTGACAACGCCATGCTTTGCGATTGCCTGATTTTCGGCAAGCGTCGATTTGACCGCTCGCAGGTTCAACTCAGTCAGCTTTTCGATGCAGCCAAATGCCTTCGTCCACGCCTCGGACAGCGATTCGAAACTTGCTCTCCGCGAAGCAACCGCATGTTCACCGGAAATACTGCTCATTACATCCTCCATCTGGGTAAAGTAGGGTTGAAGTCCGTGGCGCCACCGGATGGAACCACGACCATCGCTACGGGGCAGGAATCTCGTCACGCAGCAAAGCTTGGTCCCGGGATGTGTGCAATATCGGTTTCGTATCCTGCGAGTCGTTATCAGCGGCGCGCCATACAATACCTCTGTTGGAGACGACGATGCACCGCAAGACAGTTCGCGTGCGAGAGGGACGCGCCGTGCTTCAGTGGGTCGCGGTTCGGGCGTCGGGGTTCAGCCACGTTGCGCACGCGGGGTGTCCTTACTTCACAACTTCTTGCCAACGCATGATGACCGCCGAAATCCACACACCGGGCGCGCACCGCACAAGTCCAGTCCTTTCAGGTACTTGCACAGGCTGCTCGTGAAGTTGTGCACAGCCTTGCAAACAGATTTTGTGGACAACTTGCGGTGCCTGATTCGTCGGCTGGTACCTGCGATGCAGGGGAGGAGAAAGCCCATAGCCTTTGGCGATGAAGGTAAAAGCTGTTACTTGCGCGGGTTCAACTCAGGATGCTGGTGCGAGTACGGAGCCCCGTACTTGAGCTCGTAATGCACGCCGACGCCAGTGCGCGTTGGCGGGAAGCGGTCGCCCTCAACGCATGTGGCATCAAATGTCCGGCCCTCGCTGTCGCCCCCTTCAAGAACGGCCGAATAGATACCTGACACTGTGACGATTTCGCCCGGTCTGAAAGTGTCTGCCATGATGCCTCCTTGCTTGCGCCTTCATTACTCGGGCGAATCCTCATCAGTTTCTTCGCCGTCTTCCGACTTGATGCGGGTGGTTCCACCCGTCGCCGGCGCGTCGCTGGCGGGGAAAGTGTCCTCGACAGCCCTGTCGATGTCGTCTTCGGACTTCTCACTGGCTGGCTTCTGTTCCTTCGGTTTTGTTGCCATGTCTTTCTCCGGTTGTATCAGTGATTCGAAAGCAGCAAGGCGTATTCCGCGACGTGGCCGAGAAACCAGCGCATCGAGCTTTCTCTTCACTGGTGCCCGGTTCATAATCGATTGGCGTTGTCGGTTTCTTCGCGCTTGCATCTTGTAGCCATAATCGAGGTCTGCGATACCGGGTCGCTTCGCGTGGACTCTCTCGCGCCTCCGTTTATCGGCATGCTCTGCCACGCTGACTTAGGAGGTTTAAATGGACGTCCCTGTTACGGAAGAGCAAATTCGGACCCTTGCCTTTTACCTTTGGGAAAGGGATGGGAGCCCGGAAGGTCGGTCCGAGGAATACTGGGAGAAAGCCCGGCAGCAGTTGGGACTTGATGCCGGCGCTCCGTCGACGGAAGCGGAGACGTCAGGACAGGAACAGTCAAAGGCGTGAGTGGCGCTCAAAATAGAGCGCATCCCGGAACGCCCATCTTCCGCGCCGCTTCGCGACCCGTAATATGTGTCTCTTTCTGAGACCTAGAACGGGCACACGATGCTTCATCGAACTAGCCTCTCTGCCTGCATCGACGTTGCAAGCTCTTGAAATCGGCGATTCATGCCGAAGACAATGGGTCATTCAGGCTTTGCTGCCAGTGAGGAACCACCTGAAGCCGCTCGAGAACGGGGAGCACCACCGTCACCGTGGTCCCTGTACGGCCATCGCCGCTCGCAATGGAGACGCGACCGCCATGACACTCAACCAGATACTTGACCAGAGCGAGTCCGATTCCCAGACCTGAGTCCGCTGTCGATACCCGCGAACGGAGCTGCGTGAACATCCCGAACACATGGGGAAGCTTGTCCGCAGGGATACCGTATCCCTCATCGGTCACGGTGAATTTCACACTACCTCGCGCGGTCGTCCCGTTGTCGTCGGAAGCCGGTTCGACAACAGCGGCGAGTTCAATGTGGCTGCCGTCGGGCGAATACCTGGCGGAATTGCTGAGCAGGTTCACGAGAACCTGGGTAAGGCGGGCCGCGTCGGCGTGCAATGCGACCGGTTCGGACGGACACTGCACGGTCAGTCGATGCTTGCGCGCCTCCATCGCTGGGTGCACGGCGTGGACGGCATCCCACACGATATCAGCCAGTTGGCATGTGCCCATCTTGACTTCCACCTTGCCGTGCCGGATTCGTGATGCATCCAGCAGGTCATCAATCAGTCGCTGGAGCCGGCCTATCTGCCGTTGCGCTATCTCGAGCGCGCGCGCCGTCGCTGAACCACTGCTCCCTGGGCGACCAAGAATTTCCAGTGACGAAACCACGGGCGCAATTGGGCTTCGGAGCTCGTGAGTGAGTGTGGCGATAAACTCGAAGGTGCGCTCTTCGGTCCGGCGGAGCGCTTCCTGGGCTTCCTCTGCTTCAGTCGCCCGTTTCTCCGCCAGCGCCTGCATACGCGTGACCTGCAACGCGGCACCGGTGAAGTCGGCGAGGCTCGTCAGCAAACGCAGGTCTTCTGCGTCGAAGCGCGCGTTTTCGTCGTGAGACATTACCCAGATGGCGCCCCAGGGCCCGTCGCCAACCGGGATGGGCACGAGCAGGGCTTCGACGACTGGCGGCGAGACGGCTTCTATCGACGGGAAGTAGCGTTGCGGTGTCTTGAACAGTTCCGGCTTGCCCATTGCCAGCGTCACGCCGCATACGCTGTCATCAAAGGGTCGGTAGGTATTCAGAAGTGGCGCACAGTGGCCTGCGAGGGCCGCCCACCGGAAACTCACCGGCTTGTCCGGTAGCGACTCGAGCACGCTGATGCCTGCGCTGCCCGCCCTGCAAAGCCGGGCAGCCTCCGATGTCAGCATGTCAAGCATGGCTGCATCAGAGGTAGCGAGAGCATGGGCGAGCCGTCTCAGGACTTTGGCCTCCGCTCCATGGTTGGGGCGCCGGCTTGCCCGCGTCGCGAGTTCGGCGGTAATCAGCGCTTCCCGGTGCGCCGCACGAATGCCGGTGTCGGTCGGAGAAGTATTTACTTCCAAGTTCATCTCTGCACTCTCAGCGCAAACGTCCAAGGCTTTCACGAGCGACCTGCAACGCCGGCGGTGTTAAGCACTTTCTGTCGCACGGGTCGTTCCTCACGGACTGCATCGCCGTGCCCATCGCCGTGCCGTTGGTTGCCTTGTTCCGCTTGTGCATGCCTTCGAAAGTTCGTCGACGACGCAGTCGACCGCGGAACGGCGGATACCTTTCCGCCGGTCAACCGTATGCATCGGGTAGTTGGCGTCAGCCTGTACGCACCTCAATGCGTCGTGGCTTCGCCTCGTCGCGACGCGGTATCGTCAGCTTCAGGACGCCATCCTTCAGGGACGCCTCAATCCGCGAGGTATCGAAGTCTTCGCTGACGGCGAAGCGGCGCGAGAAGTAGGGCGCCCGCACTTCCGCGTGTGAGAGCACGAGGTTCGGCGGCACGGGCACCATGGATTCCGCCTCGATAGTCAGACTGCCGTCGTGGACGTTGATGTCCAGCTTCTCGTTGGATACGCCGGGCAGGTCGGCCAGCAGCGTGACCGCGTGAGCGTCTTCGAAGATATCGACCGCCGGCGTCAGCGCGGCGCGACGACGTGTGCCACCCGATTCCGCGCGCGTCACTGCGTCCTGGTCGCGTTGGGCGATTTGCGTGTTGTCGCTCATGATGTCACCTTGTCACTGAACGGTAATTGCACGGGGCCTGGACGTTTCGCGTTTGCCCACAGAAATCAGCAGGCACCCGTCGACATAGCGCGCCTGCACCTTGTCGGGGTCGGCCTGCTGGGGCAGTTCGATGACCCGTCGGAACGAGCCGGTGAAGCGCTCCTGCGCGTACTGCCGCGTGCCCTCAGGCAACTGTGCTTCGCGGGTCGTCCGCTCGCCGGCAATCGAGAGCAGACCTTTATCGACGGAGATATCAAGCTTCGCGGGCTCGACGCCGGGCGCAAACGCGACAATTTCTATCGTGTCGTCGGTTGTGCCGACGTTGATGTGAGGAAATGTGCCGAACTGGCTTGAACGAAGACTGGACGGGAAGCCGCCGAACAGGCTGGACATCTGGCGTTGCAGCCGGTCCAGTTCACTGAAGAGGTCGGTCCCAAGGTACACGTCACTCATGGTTACTTTCTCCTCTGCGGCGAGGAGACAAACCGGCATACGCGCTCCAGTCCGGTTGTCCCGTGCCGCGGACAATCAAGGTTGAAACACGCAGCGCCCGCGAACGGTTGTTCACGAACGACTGGTGAGCGATGCTTAAGATAGGACGTCTGCGGTGAATTTCAAGAGGCGGCGCAGCAGATTTTTTTGGCCTTGAAAATCGGCGCCGGCGCCCATACCGTCCGCGTACCAATGTTCACTGGGAGACGACCGTGGAATTCGATACGGACTGGAGAACGCTTGGCAAACACCGCATCAAGCTGCGCTCCACAAAAGGATTTCCGACCGAACTGATGCAGCAGGTCGCGGAACTGACGCGACTTGCCGTCGACAACAACATGAGCGCGCGGGCGCGCATTGTCGAAATCGTCTTTCGGCACGAGAAGGCGTATGACATCGCCATCGGAACGACGCTGACGGAAGACCGGATTTGCGCCGCCGAGCTTGAGAGCGCTATTGCCACCGTGATGGGTTTGCTGCCGGAGCAGGTCAACATCTTTGTCCAGGCCGTCACGCAGGAGGAGGTCGACCTGCACTTTGGTGTGTACGAACGGATGCTGGCGGAGAAACTGGGTGCGGTGCCTCCGATACAGTGAAATGTCGGATGATTCCGCGCCGGTTCTTATTCAGGACGGAATGCCGACTTCTGTCGATATGCGCTATTCGTTATTGACTTCTAATGTCGTTTTAGGAATGGCGGTTCAAGCCGACCACTGCCGCGTGTTATCCAGTCTTCGTGGACATTGCGGAGCGCGAAGGTCCGTTCTGTTCATTTCGGACATGGAGAAAACGACCTTTCACTCTGGCAAAGCAGTTCGACGGATGCTGTCCTGAACACACATTGGATTCAATCAGGCAGCTTTCTGGCAGGTTGCGTGGAAGCGGACTGCCGGCCACTTCCCGCAAATCATCGAAGTCTATCTGCGGACCTTCAAACGACCGTGTAGTTGCAACCGGCAGCCGCTGGCTCGCGTATCGGTCGCGTCATACTCTTGACCGGCGTCGAGCAAATGACCGATGGCGAGTATGCGGCCTATCAGCACGGCGAAGGACTTCTGGACCCGTGCCCGCTGGCATGTCATTTCGTAACCAATTGTCGCATTCGGTTCCTCGCGACTTTTCGCACAAGCTCGCTGAAATCGGCGCTTAAAAAGAAGGCCCGATAAGCGATCACCAACCGGGCCCCGACACGCGCCGGAAATTGGGAACGACTGCCGGGAGCGTCAATTTAAACGTTCAATTTTCGACAGGCAAGACGAAAAATTTGCATTCTTGACGACGCCTTCGGGCGGTTTTTCCGCTTACGGCAATGACAAACGTTGCCCAGCACACGAGCCCCACGAGTCATCTGTTGCCGTTTCCCATCTGGATTATGAAGTGCAACCAGCGACCCGATTTCGTTTTCGTCCCTGACGAGATCAATCCGAAGGGGCCTCAAATGAAACAAACTTCCCGAGCAGCAACCGGTACATGGGTGCGGCGATCGATTGTCTCGTCGTTGTCATCGAGTCGATGAATGACCGCTTCGGCCTTTGGCCCAATGGCGAAGGATCAGGCATCGCTCGCCGGCGGCATCCTCGTTGGCGCGGATTGGCCCGCGCAGCAGTACGCCGCGTGCAATCTCACCTAGTCCGGCCTACTGGACGACAACTGTCAGTTCGGGCCCGTATCGATCGTCACGCCGGTCGCGGCAGTTCCCGATGGCGAGTCTTCTGTCACCGGAACGCCCGCCCGGCAGCAAATCGCCCGCCGCGCCTGCGGCAACCTTTGAAGGAAATCCCGAAGTGAAAAAATATGCTGCTTGTGGGCCTCGCCGCGGTGGTGTTTTTCACTGGCTGCGCGAACGCGTCGCAGGTGGCCGGCAACTTCTGATGCAAGTCGCAATGGCCTGCGCAGTCGTTCAGCCAACGCTGTTGTCGTGCAGGCCATGACGGGCCAGCGACCCGACAGATCATCCTCGGTGAGGCGGTGAAGCCCAAGGGCTCAGTGTGCGCCGCCAATCAGGCGCACGGATCAGGCTAACAGCATTTCAGGTCGCACTCTCCGCGGCGCTCGCGCGCAACGTCGTGCCGACGACCGCCGCGCCGCTGGCCGCACCCGGATCGGCGACGCAATGAGCAATTCGCCACTTCGCCGGTGATGGAGAACGCCAACCGCTTGGACGCCGATTACCGCTACATTTCCCACGTCATCAACCGCCAGACGGTGGAGGCAGTGCTGCGCGAAGCGTCGGCGATGACGGGCGTTCCAGCATCACTTGCATCAATCCTCCATTCATGGCATGCGCTATGCTGGTCACTGCAATGGGATGCAACGCCGCTCGATGAACTGGATGAAGGTGCACAACGCTGACTGCAGCAGGCCAGCTGCTTTAGGGTTCAGGAAAACATAAGGGAGACAAACATGTTGAAGTATCCGGCCCGGTTCGAACCGGTCGAGGAAGGCGGATTCTTAGTTACATTCCGGGATGTACCAGAGGCGATCACTCAGGGAGACACGATCGACGAAGCCCTGTTCATGGCCGCCGACGCGTTGGCCACTGCGATGGACTTTTATTTTGAGGATCTGCGACCTGTCCCAACTCCCTCTGGCGTCGAGGAAGGGGAGGAACTGGTTGCGCTGTCAGAAAGCATGTCTGACAAAGTGCTGGTATTCAACGAAATGCTTGCAAAGGCATGAGTAAATTGCGTCAGGCACGTACTGGCGACGGAGCAAAACACAGCCCACAACCTGTAAATAGAATACAGACCGCGGACGTTTTCTCCGCTGCGATGGGCATCTCGTCTCAATGCGAGCCAAACACGCGACCGGCGCCACAGCTTTGCGCAAATCTCAAAACGGAAAAGCGCCTTCTGAAGCGTGCGGCTGGATGGGAAAAGCTTGTTCGCGAACCCGGCGTTTCGCTGCATGCGAGGTCGGGGCGTGGGCGGCCGGGGCACGGGGCGTGCTTCCTCGAGAGGCAACACGAAGCATGGTGGGAAGCAGATGGCAGAGTATCTGAGCGCGATATTCCGGTCGTATCGAGATGCTCGCGACGCACGGAGGTCGCTCGAGGAGTCGGGCCTATGCGCGTCCGGTGCATTCTTCCTTTTTGCAGTCTCTCCTTCGACGCGATCCGTGCGGGCAATGTGCCCGGCGCATGAATTGGATTATGCGGAATACACAGGTCATGGCGAACAGTTCGCGATAACGGCCGTCAACCGATTCACCGAGCCGTACATGGACTGTTTCTTTGCCGGCATGCTCGATAATAGTAGAACCGGTCACACATTGTTGGTCGCGGCTGACCCGCGACCAGCGATGCTGGTACAGATTTGCGCGACCCTGAAGGACTGTGGAGCATTCGCGATCCGTACGCCGGGTTCACGTTGGCGGCTTTGCAACTCGCGATAGCGAAAATTCGGCCGCGTGCCATTCGCAGGAGTATGCCTTCCGTTTCTCGCTTGTATTCCCGTGAGGGCCGGGGGCAAGCAACCACGCCGATCATCAAAATCACGGCGGGACGCGTCAGGCACGTCATAAACACTTCACGCACGACATCCTCGTGCAGGTCGGTCGCCCGCACCTGCGTTCTAGGCGACGTCTGGTAGCAATGTGCAGCCCGCTTTGCCATTAACGTTGCATCGCGCCATTGCAATGGCGGGCATAACGTCGTCAAGCCCGGATGAAAGATTGATTCGAGAGTTCAGCGCTCAAGAACAGGTTGGCAAGACTATATCAATGCGGGAAAATGCAGTGAGTGCGTCAGCTTCACTGGTCCCGGCGCAGGTGACCGATGTGCGCGGCACAGCAAGATAGAACGCAGGGCGAGCTGTAACGCTGGAACTTCGCCTCTTGACGATCCAGCTCCGCGCTTTCCATTCGCTAGCAGCGCAGCCTCGAAGGTTGGACGTGGCGTGCGCGGCAGGCGGGCGAGAGCCACGATGACTGCGGAAACTTTGTGTGAACGATTATGAAAATGTGTCTCGGAGTACTTTGTTCTACACTGTTTTGTGTGCGTTGAAGGCGGCGCTTCTGTAGGCAATGAGGAGGCGTCGGTTCAAATGCCATAGACAAACTATCTGGCGGATAGCGACGAGATGTTTGTCTCGCTTTCCGGATATCATTTAGTAACATTCAGAAACTGTGCATTATTTAAGCGACAGCGGCGCGTCCTTCTCACGCAGCGGGGGAAACTCTGAGTGAGGCGCAAAAAATGAACGTGACTTCACAAAAGATCGTGCCCTCGTAAATCGGCGGCCGATGCTGCATGTCCGCCTCTTTTTTCGGTACGAACGCGGAAATTCACCTGATCCGTCAACTGCTTTGCGTCAAATGAGTAGTTGCTACTGCAACTAAATGACGGAGAGAATCGAAAACTGGCGAGGGACAAAGAGCAGTCGGCTCCAAAGTTGCTATCCGCTTTCTGATTGAGACCAGATACGCTCTCGAATTAGCCCGCGGAGCGTCGGTGATTGCAGGTCTCTCACTCAATCCTCCTCAATGCAGGCGATCGGCGAAACATTGTCTGCGTTTATAGCGAATCACGGACCAGAGGACCTCGATGGTTTTGTCCTCATCCTTAGTGAGCGGTTAATTGAGCGCGGCAGGGCTGATGCGGCAGAAATGATCAGGGACTGGAGAGCCGGATGGGCTCCACCAATAGGGATGCGACAACCTGTTCCTTCGTCGGGCCGTGCTAAAGATCGGGCGAGGAGAGGGCGAGGCGATCATACATGGCGCGGTTTGCGAAAAATAGGGCGAGAATGGAGACTCGCCCTCAGAGCAGACCATGTATCACGTTGTAGTGCGGGTCGATCCGCTGCAGGTCATGAAGGCAAAGCCGGGATTACTGTTTTTTTGCGGCATCCACCTTGGCGTCGGCGGCCTTTTTGTTTGCATCACCTTGTGCCTCGACCTTCTCTTTGTCGGCCTTCGCCTGAGCCACGTTTGCATCCTGGGCGGCTTCATGTTTCTTCTTGTCCGCTTTGGCCTGCGCAGCGTGCTTCTTCTTGTCGGCCCGGGCCTGCGCCTTCATAGCTTCGCCGCGTGCGTCAGATGCTTCTTTCGGCGTTGTTGCCTTTTCCTTCTTCGCGGCCTTTTTGTCGGCGTCGGCCTGTGCAGAAGCCTTGTCCTCATTCGCCGAAGCCTGAGCCTTGTCGGCGTCGCTCTGAGCTTCAGCCTTCTTTTTATTGGCCGTAGCCTGTGCTTCACTCTTCTCGCTGTTGGCCTTCATCTGTGCCTTGCCAGCGTCCGAGGGCGCGGCAGTCTGCGCGAATGCCGTGGTAACGAGCAGTACGGATGCGAGTGCTGCGATGATTTTCTTCATGGTTTCCTCCCTTGAAAGTGCACTGCACTGGACAGTGCTGGCTGTGTAAACGTTCATCGACTCGCCAACGTTGACCCTTATGTCGTGACAAACGGTAAGCAGGCGAGACGAAATGCAACGCCAACGAACGCAACCACAGTCAGCCAGGCCTCGAGTATTGGATTTTCACGTATGACGAAACATATAACCGCTACTCCGTAGGCAATCTGCCGACCGAATTCGTTGCCAGGTGGGCCCACTCGCCAATGGTCGGGACTTTGATATGCGGCCTTTGTACGACTCACTGGGTGAATTGCGAAACACGTCACCGGACGCCGGTTGTGATGCTCACCTTTCGTGGTCGGCTCAGGGAATTCTCCTTGTTGTTCTTCCAGATGTCGCGGGTGCGACGTCGACTGGTCAGGTCAGTCATGTCTGCCCTGCGGTCGCGCATGCACTTCTTGCACGGCGCTCCGGGTGAACGGGTCCGATGAAGGCACGCCGGTACGCATAGCCGATGGACGCAGATCGCTATCGGAGCCGCACAAAAGCGTTGTGCACGGACCATGGCGCGACCCGGAGTGCTTTTGCTCCGCATCTTATGGGCGCCTAAACCGGCTATATGCGGCGGATGCAGACGAAACAGTTTGGGCGCGGAATTTGCGCACTCGCTTCGGCTATGTACGCAGGGACATGGTTATGGCAATCGGACATTTCTCACAGCTGTATTCAAAACGCTCCGCAGACTGTCCACCTGCGCGGACACCTGAAACGCTTTCTTCGTCGAGGCAGGCGGCGATCCCAGCCTATTCCATTTTCCACGAGCGCTGGTGGCTCGACATTGCGACGAGCGACTGGGGTATGACGACCGTCATGCACGGCAACCAGTTGCTGGGTGAAATGCCTTACTATCTCGCCCCCAAGGGCGTGTGGAGCGTCTCGCGTCTGCCGCCGCTGACGCGAACGTTGGGCTCTGTCATCAAGCCGATTGGGGCCGATCCCGTGCGTGAATTCCGGCATCGCATGCACGTCACAACGCGCCTGATCGAACAGTTGCCGCGTTTCGACAGTTTTTTCCAGGTCTTCGACCATCGCGTGAAAGATGCGCTTGCTTTTGCGCTGCGCGGCTTCACCGTTTCAGCACGGTACACGTTTCATATCGGTCCGGATTGCACGGCGCCTGAGGTGTGGGTGCCCATGAGCAGCAAGACACGCAACGTCGTTCGGAATGCAGCGACGACCTTGACGGTGCGTCCAGTCGAAGCCCCGGGCGAGTTCCGTCGATTCTACGAAGCGAATCTCGCGTCGCGGTCGCGAACCAACGCGTATGGCACCGTCGTCATGCGCGAACTCGTGAACGCATTTGTTGACAGGAGAGCGGGGCATCTTCTGGGCGCATATTATCGGGGCGGCAGGCTAGCCGGCGTCATCGGCCTCGTCTGGGATTGCGACATCTTCTCTCTTCGCGCGCGCAGGGGTCTCCTGGCGGAGCGATCAGCCTTTTGATATGGTCCGCGATCCAGGAGGCTATTGGCTGCAAGCTGACATTTGATTTTGACGGATTTTCAGGTGCTGCCATATATGCCTTTCTAAGCGGCTTCGGCGGGTTTGACACAACGTCTCGGAGTGGAACGCCTAAGCACATTGTACGCGGTGGCGCGAACACTCAAGCGCGGCGTCTCCCATAAGTCGCATGAGGCGTTCACGCCCAATCTCTGACACGCAGCATGTCGCTCGGGTCGATAACGTGCCCAGGTAAGCGACGCCTCGGCGAGGCATTTATCGTGACAGGCTTCTGTGCTACGGGCGATCAATTGCGAACACATTTCAAGTTACGATCGTGCGGGATAACGTCCTGCGCTCCAAGCGGCCAGCCATTGCTGCTTCGTCGAACGCCCCGCTCGGCCGGAAACCGACGTTGCATCCTTTCACCAGCACGTCTCAAGCCGATGTGGCTGCCGGCGCAAAAAGCACCGAAGCCCGTGATGTGCACCGACGCATCCGCGGCGAGCACACGAACGACTGTTTCGCGAAGGCCACGGCAACGCAGCCGGTTGGACGGCGGGTACGGGCCAATGAAAACTGTGAGTACCGTTGTAACAATGATCCAGACCCCGAGCCAAGGCCAAAGCCCTGCAACGGATGCGGTTTGGAAAGAGGGGCGAGCAGTGGCGCACCGATAGCCGCGACGAGCGCGCTTATGACAAGGTACACAATCATCGACAGGCTGACGCCAGCGATGACCGAGTCCCCATGACAGACGCGGCAGGGACGCGCGGGCGGACCCCGGCGGTGAACGGCGTCGGGTCGCTGCGAGCGGACATTCCCGTGCCGTCTCGCGGCTGGTTCCGCGCAATCGACGCGTAGTTGTGGACCACGCAGCGCGTACGCCACTTCGTCGCAATCAGTTAGGCGGGGAAATGAACTGACTTGCAGACCCGGCGGAAAACAAAACGCCTGGAGGCGCAAACCGGGCCACCAATGGGTCTTCAAACATTTCCAGTCTGGGAACGCCGCATGCTGGATTTAGGCACGCTCGCCAAGGCACTGGCGTCGCGGACTTACGCAGGGTTATGACAGAAAAACAGCGTTAGGTCTGCCTTGGTCGCCAGCGTGCTCGCCGATATCGGTTTGCAATGGAGTCGCCCAATGCGTATCGCACAGATCGCGCCTTTAGACGAGGCAGTGCCCCCTGCGCTTTATGGAGGAACAGAACGGGTAGTTTCGTATCTGACAGAAGCCCTGATCGACCTCGGCCATGATGTCACGTTGTTCGCGAGTGGCGACTCGCGCACCCGGGCACACCTCGAGGTAGCTTGGCCGCGGTCGCTACGTTCCGATCCATCAGTCTGCGATCCGCTTGCGCCGCACCTCGTGATGCTTGAACAGGTTCGTCGCAAAGCTCCTGACTTTGACATACTGCATTTCCATCTCAGCTACTTGCCGTTCCCGGTCTTCTCTCAGCTTGGTACACCGTTCCTGACCACATTGCACGGCCGTCTCGATTTGCCGGAATTGCGGCCAGTGTTCGATGTATTTTCCGAGGTACCGGTAGTGTCAATCTCCGAGTCGCAGCGGGCGCCGCTTCCCGGCGCAAACTGGCTTGATACGGTCTCCCACGGGGTGCCAGCTTCGCTGTTGACGCCGCTGCCGCACATGCAGCCAACGTATCTGGCCTTCTTGGGCCGGATCAGTCCGGAAAAGCGCGCTGATCTGGCAATCGAAATTGCTGCCCGGGCCGGTATGCGTCTCAAGATTGCCGCGAAAGTGGACAAGGCTGACGAAGCCTATTTCCGCAGCGTGATCGAGCCGCTGCTGGCGCAGCCTCACGTTGACTTCCTCGGCGAGATAAATGAGGCCGAGAAGCCCGCGTTCCTGTCGGGCGCCCGTGCGCTGCTGTTTCCCATTGACTGGCCCGAACCCTTCGGTCTGGCGATGATAGAGGCGATGGCGTGTGGCACGCCCGTTATCGCGTTCAATCGCGGTTCGACACCGGAAGTGATTGAGCACGGCGTGACCGGATACTTGGTGGGCGATGTTGCCGAAGCAGTGCGCGCAGTGGCGCAACTCGATGATATTTCGCGTAGCAGAGTGCGGGATGAGTTCGAAATTCGCTTCACATCCAGGACGATGGCGCTGCGATACCTCGATGTTTACACGGGCTTGACCGTGGCCCGTCAACCGCCGTTGCTTCGGGCCGTCGCGGGAGTCGGACACGACGGTGTCTTGGAGCCATGAATCTTCTGGAGATGGCGTAACCGGTTGCTGCCTTATTCGCGCAGATGAGCCGGCATCAGAGGCAATCGAGCCCCGGCAGTTGCGGCTTTCTATAAACGGTATATACGGTATTATCATAATTACCAAGGTCGCTGCCAGCGACCGTCTGGTTAGCCTTCTGAAGACCGTGCATCGCAACTTTTAATAGTGGGTCGGTTACCGGAACCTGGGGAAATCGAGTAGTGCCGTATCGCGCAGCAACAGGGCGGATCGGTAGAGCGGCGCGGAAACCGTGCGCGATCCGAGTCTTCGCGATACGTCAGCAGGAGAGGGATAGATCAAGAATCCTGGATAAAGAAAAACCTGCTATTGAGCTTGTGGTTAAGTGGCGCGAACGCGTTACTCGGCCACAGGTAGTGGACACACAATGTCGACAGCAAGACGTCAATCGGCAAGGCTCTGCAACGCCGCGTGACGCCGCCGAAAGCGAAGAAGCGCCGATCACGCCGATGATTGACCTGCACCAGTGAAGGGGGCCTGAACAAAAGGGCGAATGTCACGGAAAACTTCTGGCGGACGCGCTTATGTCTCGGTCACTACGTAGGTACGCGTGCGTGGGCGCGACGAGGCTAAAGGACGCGTTCGCTTAATGTCGTATCTGAAGGCAAGGGACATGCATGTAGGGACACCTCACCCCGGGTTCTCCGCTTCTGATGCCGCTACAGCAACGAAAAGCATGACTGATGTCGATGAAGCGCAATCGTCATGCCGCGCCCGGTCTGGATTGATCGACCCGAAATAATTATCGGCATTCCGAAGTTGTAACGACTGTTCGGTCTACCTGTTCGCACTGGATCACCAGACGCCACTGAACGCGCTCGCTTCCCGCGAAGCTCATAGGATCAGGATTGCTGGCTTATGGTAACTAAGGTCTCTGTTGGCATCTGCCCTCCCTGCCGTTTCTTCGCGCAGGGCATGATTCATGGTTCGCGCGGCAGATCGTGACGCACACTCAGGACGGGATCGCTCAACCAGTCGGCAAGCCAGTCCTTCCATGCGGACCACTGGCACGCGTCGAATATGAACCGGCCGGTCAGCGCGCCAGCGCCGAACGTCTCCGCCTGTGCATAGACGACCCGCTCGCCATTCCACCAGGCCACGACAGTGTCCGTCAGTTCTGCCACTGTTTCGGGTCCGGCGCTTCGGAGCAGCGCTGCCAGCTTGTTTTCAAATTCTTCGAATTGCATGAGGGTTTCCTCCTGAAGCATGGGTTACGCGGTCAAACGACGGCGCCGCTTCGGGACGTCTATTGCGGAACCGCCAAGCACATCAATCTTTTTAAGGAGTCGGCCGTTGCCGCACACCCAACGGAACGACGGACGCCCGACGACCGAACGGAAAACGCTGTCGACGAGGCTGTCGAGGACACGTTTCCCGCAAGCGACGCACCTGCGACGGGCGGAGCGACGAAGCGCCCCCACAGGGCAGGCAATCGACGCACGCGACGGGAGCGTGAACGATATTTGAGGAACGGGAGGCAACATGAAAACCATGAAGACGCATCTGATCATCACGGCAGTCTGTCTCGCTGTGGCAGGCAGTGCATTCGCACAAGGTGCGGGCGGCGGCCCGGGTGGTGAGAATGGTGGCGGAGGCGCGGGCGGTGGCAGCGCAGGCCAGGGTGGCACCGGGACCGGCACGCCCAATGCGAGCGGGGGTCGCGGGCGCGGCCTCCAGCAACGCGGGCAAAAACACCATGAAACCGGGAGCCCAGGACGCAGCAGCTTCGGCAGTTCAATAAAGGAGAACGACGCCGTTTAGCGCGAACCCAGCGACGCAGGCGAGCCGAGACGAGACGATGGCAAACATACTGCTGGTTGACGACGACGCTGAAAACCTGTGGTCGCTGCGGATAGCACTGGAGGATGATGGACATCGCGTGACGGTAGCGGCCGACGCCGGACGGGCGTTGGCCATCTTGCGGCACGAGGCAATCGAAATCATGATCACCGACTACCAGATGCCCGGCATTGACGGCGTCCAGCTCTGCCAGATGACGCGGTCGCAGCCGGCTCATTCATCGCTGCCCATCGTGCTGCTATCGGCGGCGACCGAGCCGGCATACGCACCGCGGGTCTGGACGCACTTTTTGCGCAGACCGGCCAGCATTCGTGAACTGATCGCGCGGATCGATGTCCACGCCGCCGCACGGCTAACGCACGCTGTCCATGTTTCCGCCGGAGCGGTGCGTCGGTGCACAGAACCGGCCGCGTCGCGCTGGCCAGCCGTCAACGCCGGCTGCTGGCCCTGAACCGTAGGCATAGCCGTCAGTGCCAGGATATGACGGGTCCCATTGGCACGCGGGTGGTCTAGCCGTTGCGCGCATCGAACTCCTCTGCGGCACCGGGTTCCCGGTCGTCATCGATCGCTTCGGGAATCCGGTATTCCACGAGGCGGTTATAGAGCGTCTTGAGACTGATACCGAGTACTTCTGCTGCGCGAACTTTCACGCCTCCACACTGTTCAAGGGTCGCGAGTATCAGCTGTTTATCGGCTTCGTCGAGGGACATGCCGAACGGAATCGTGATGGTCGAACTGGCCACGGGTGTCGACAATGAGATCTGCATGGGCACGACTGCGGTGCTGTCCGATCCCGGTCTCGACATGATGTGCGCACGCTGCACGTAGTTCCTGAGTTCACGCACGTTGCCCGGCCACGGGTACGAGCGCAGCATGTCCCTGACCGCGGGCGGGAAGTGCTTCCTGGTGTTAAAGCGCGCGTTCAGTTCGTCGAGAAAGGACTGCGCGAGCAGCTCAATATCGTCGCCACGCTCGCGCAGCGGCGGCAGGCTGATCGGGAAAACATTCAGCCGGTGGTACAGGTCGAGGCGAAGTTTTCCTTCCTGCACGGCCTGCTCCGGATCGCGATTGGTGGCGGCGATCAGGCGCACGTCGGTGACCAGTTCCTTCGCCGTACCAACGCGCATGAAGAGGCCTGTTTCGAGTACACGCAGCAGCTTGACCTGCAGCTCGATTGGCATCTCGGTGATTTCGTCAAGAAAGAGGGTGCCGCCGCTGGCGCGTTCGAAATAGCCTATATGCTGGCGATCAGCCCCCGTGAATGCGCCGCGCTCATGCCCGAACATTTCCGATTCGATCAGCTTCGGCGAGAAGGCGCCGCAATTGAGGGCGATGAACTCCCGTTTGCGACGCGCGCTCATCTGATGGATGGTTTGCGCAGCGACTTCCTTGCCGGTGCCGGACGTGCCCACGAGCATCACCGACAGGGCGGTCGGCGCCACCCGGCTGATCTGGTCGTACACCACTTGCATCGCCTGCGAACTGCCAACCATCGACCCGAATCTGCCCATACGGCGGAGTTCGTGGCGCAGCGCGCCGATTTCGGCCTTGAGGTCGCCGGTGCGTGGCAGCCGGTCCAGAATCGCGATCACGCGTTGGAGGTCGATTGGCTTGACCAGATAGTCAGTGGCGCCGGCTTTCAAGGCATCAACTGCGGATTCGACCGTTGCATGTCCCGTGATCACGACAAACACTACGCCCGAGCGCGGGTCGAGATCACCGAAAAGGTCGGGGCCCGAACCGTCCGGAAGCTCGAGATCAACAAACACGACATCGGGTGTACTTCGCAAAATCCGGCCGCGGGCTTCCTGCAGGTCGCCCGCTACGGATACAGTGAGACCTTCTTCCGCGATGATTGTTGCGAGCGCTTCGCGCGTAGCGGAGTCGTCGTCAACGATGAGTGCATGTGCCATGGGAGCGAAGCGAATCCGGTTGTGAATCCACGATTTGGAACTGGCGCGAACGACAGGCATTTACGAGCCCGGCGGCTCAGTGACAGCGCATTGCCCGTCGCCACGATCCATTTTGCCGCACGGCGCCCGCTGGAAATAGAGCTACTGCGGCTTGTTCAATCGCCAAGCATGGCGAGCGTATCGCCGAATCCGCCGCGCGCCCTGGAAACAATGCGGGCACTCGTGACGACCCGTGGCGCGGCGCTCCAGGCGATCGCTGTTCCCGTCGCGATCAGCATGTCCACGAGCGCGACATCCTCGCTACACGCGATGGGTCGGAAGCCGCCCGCACGCCGATATGCCCGGGCCGACACGCCCAGATTCGCGCCATGCACGTGACGGTGCCCGTCGGCGTCAACATACGACCGGTAAAACGCCTCGCGCGTGGCCGCATCGTGCTCGCGCCAGTCATCGACTGAGATCACGCCGCAGACCGCCTCAGTCTTTAACGCCAGTTGAGCGATCAGCCAGTCGGGCGCCACGCGACTGTCGGCGTCGGTAAAGGCAAGCCAGCGCGCGCCTTTTCCCAGCATGGCCGATGCGCCCGCGGCGCGCGCCACGCCGACATTGCGGGCCTCGATGGAGATCGTGCTGACGCCCGATCGCGCAGCAACCAGCGTGGATCGATCGGTGCATGCATCGAGCACGACCATGACTGCGACTTCCTCGCCGTTGAGCCCGGGATGCCGGGCAGCCCGCCTGATCGCACGAAGGCAGGCAGGAAGAAATCTTTCTTCGTTGTGTGCGGGGATCACAATGCCGAGCATGCTGTGCCTCTAAACAAAACGTGTGTATTCATATGGTCCGGCCGGCGAGGTTCAATGACGCACGCGACCGAACGACCGGACCTTCACGTCAATCCCTACACTCACTTCGTCGTGGTTTCCTGACCGGCGCCCAGATCGGCGCCCGTAGTGGGATCGACATCGGGGTTTGAAGCGGTACGGGATGCCATGGCCTTCAGTGTCTCAAGGTCCGCCTTCGGCACATTCACCTGCACCGTGCCGTCACCGCCATCGACCGCGGGCTTCGGATTGCCGTCAAACTGCCATTCGCGTCCTTCGTTCCATGGGCCGCGCACATCATCGCCCTTTGAAAGATCGAAATGGACGCTGGTAAATTTCGCACCACCGGGGAGCTTGCCCTGTGGAAAGAGTTCGACCTGAGATCGGCTGTCGGCTCGCCGATGGTGTCGATGTAGGCGGCGCTCCATGGCACGCCTGCCGAATTGGTCAGCGCAGGGCCGCCACCGTAGAGGAGGGCGGTCGTATGCGAGTGGTTGCCTCCCGCGGTGAGTGAGCGGTACAAGTCTGACTTCCTCCTCGACGGCCTCCGCCAGTTGGCTCTTGGCCCCCTTGTTGCGCATGGCGACGATCGAGCCAATCACTTTCAGGTGGCTGAGTTCCTCGGTGGCGATATCGAAGAGCATGTCCTTGCGGCGGGCGTCGTCTTTGGCGACGGCCTGCGTGAAGTAGCCGCAGGCGGTAGCGAGTTCGCCCTGGGGACCGCCAAACTGGAGACCGGGGTTGGGTGCGGCGACGCGGACGGTGTATTGCAGGCGTTTGTTGCGCGCAAACATGAGTGACTCCTTTTTCGAAGACAAAACGATCGCCTTGGCGCGGTAAGAAGCGCCAGCAGGTAATCGGCGGAGACTGCCCAAGCAGCAGATCGGTCAGCTGACCGACCGGCACCCGGATGCGGGCGCTCGGGTCTCGGGACGAGAGTCCCGGCCAGGGATGCGGTGCGAGTGTTCCGCTCTACATGAAGGCTCGCTTCGCCCATTCAGCATGAGGTGTGCCTCAGCGCGTGATCGATACAGTCGCGGGACACATTCGGCTCGGGCGACGAGGATTCACAGCAAAGACGTCGTCGATGATCGCGTTCGTTGAGCTGAGCGTGCCGGGAATGGCAAGGCCGTCTGGGCATTAACAGCTACGCGGCACCGTAGGTCTGTTTCATGCTTCGACGAAATTGACGCACTTGTCCGGGGGCCAAGATGGACAGCCGACATTCAACCCGCGGGGCATTAACCAGTGAGGTCGAAGGACAGGTCACGCGGCTCACCTTGCTCGTAGCCTTGCACCTGCTCGTGTTTTCCGAGGCCCGCGTGTGGATGTCGGCCGCACAGGCGGTTGATGCCATGCGTCGGTGGTTTCTGGCTGACACCACCGTGCTCGATGTTCTCAGACGCGTAACGATTTCTAGTCGTGCCTTACCCATTGCGGTGCGGCTCGCGGCGTGTCATGGCTGCCTGCTCGACGCCGATGGCATGCATGCCGTCTTCGACAATCAACGATCCATCGACGTCGGCGCCATTGAATACCGGATCATCCGGCGCGCATGCGAAGCGGCACTCAGTGCGACTGACTGACCTTAACAAAGCGGAAGGGTTATTGAACTGTCGGCATCAGTCGACGCGCATCGGGTAAAACGCCAGAAAAGTGGTGAGCACGCAGCGCGGTTTCGTGGCCGGGCGCTTGCTCCGGAATACGCATATTCCGCAGGCCGGTGAGACCGGAAACGCGGTGAACATGGGAGATAGCAATGACTGGAACCAGACATCCTGCGCCACCTTTTCCGGCGCAGCAGCAGGACACCGTGCCGGGGCGTACCGCGCCGATGAAGCCGCAGCCCGATCATGGCGAGGAAAGCTATGTTGGACATGATCGCCTTGCAGGCAAGGCAGCGATCATCACCGGCGGCGACAGTGGCATTGGGCGCGCTGTGGCCATTGCGTTCGCCCGCGAGGGGGCGGACGTGCTGATTTCCTACCTGGACGAGCACGAAGACGCACAGGAGACGCAACGGTGGGTCGAAAAGGCGGGTCGCCGTGCGGTACTCATGCCCGGGGACATCCGTGACACGGCGCAGTGCAACGGACGCGTCGAGCGCGCGATAAGTGAATTCGGCCGGATCGACATCATCGTCAACAATGCAGCCTATCAGATGACCTATGATTCGCTCGACGCAATCACCGATGAAGAATGGAACAAAACGTTCGATACAAATATCGGCGCGATGTTCCGGATCGTGCGTTCTGCCGCCGGGCACATGAAGCCGGGTAGTTCGATTATCAATACGACATCCATCAACGCAGACAAGCCCAACCCGGGACTGCTCGCGTACGCGACAACGAAAGGCGCAATCCAGAACTTCACGGGAGGGCTCGCCCAGCTACTGGCAAAACAGGGTATTCGCGTCAACTGCGTCGCGCCTGGCCCGATCTGGACGCCGCTGATTCCGTCGACCATGCCGCGGGAAAAAGTCGAGAACTTCGGCAGGCAGGTGCCAATGGAGCGTCCCGGTCAGCCTGTCGAACTCGCGCCCGCCTACGTGATGCTCGCAACCGACGAGGCGAGCTACGTATCCGGTGCGACGATCGCCGTGACGGGGGGCGCACCAATCCTCTAGGCTCGCGGATGGCGTCCCGGTCGCCATCTATCCCGACCGGCGGGAAAAATACCACGGCAGCTGGCGTTCACAAAGGGCCTGTCGGGACCGCTACTGCTCCGCTTCATCGTCGGCTTCGTCTTCGTTCTCGAGACCGGGTTCGAGATCCTCCAGCTCAACCAGCTCTCCGGCGATTACCATTTCCGCACCGGGCTCGAGCGTTTCAGCCAGCACGGGGTCGCCGTCGACAATCAACCGGATGGGCGTGTCGCCCTCATTGGCTACTTTCACTTTCATCGTCATGCTCCTTCAGAGGCAAGGCCATGCGGATGCGCTGGACGCGCCCGATCAGCGCGCAGTGGCGAGGTGCGCATTGACCAGGACGGGAGGGCCATCGTCAAGAAATGGCGCCTGCGGGACGAAATGCCCAACCACGTCTGGCCGGAAAATCAGACAGTAGGTCGAGCCGCCGTACTGAAAATAACCAAGCTCGTCACCCTTCCGAACGCGTTGTCCCGGTAGCGCTTCGATCATGCACGACGACACGTCGGCCATGCCGACGAACACACACCCAACCGGGCCGATGGCCACATCGTCGCAATCGATCACGATGATCGCGCGCGTCGCGACGGCCGTCGTGTAGCCTTGGGAATCGTTCAGACCACCCGGATCTTCTCCTTCGGACTCGGCGTCCGAGTAACAGGTGCCCGGCACGACGTACGCGTGCGTGACGCGGCCGCCCACGGGCGCATGCCAGCGGTGATAGTTGAACGCGCTGAGAAATGCCTGATAGACCGAACCACCGACAAACTGCCTTGCCGTCTTTGCCTCGCGCGCCGTGAAGATTTCCTGCAGCGAGTAGGGCTGCGACTTGATCCAGAACGCGTCGTGAAGCCTGACGTCGTGCTGAAGGTTGTACGGCGACGCCTCGCACGCGCTGATGATTATCCTGTCGTCGTCGGGTGCGGCAACGGGTCGGGCGTCGGCTTTGAACTGGCGCGTAAAAAAGCCATTCCACGACGGGAAACCCCGGTACAACTTGTCCGGATCGCACAGGAACTGCGCCAGGCCGATCTTCGCATCGGCCTCGGGGCTGAACCAGCCGCCCGGCGCATCGCTGTTGAGGTGTTCGCGCGAATATGGCCCGCTCAGGAACCCACTCCAGAAATTCAGCACGCGTCTGAGCTGGGCGTTCAACGTCGGATCGCGGAACAGCGCATAGCCGGACGGCATGCACATCGGCCAGTCGAGCAGGGCGTTCAACGGGCAATGAATCAGGCTGGATTCGCTGAAGGGCGGTGCGTACGTCATCATGTAATCGACGATGCCCATCAGTTCGTCGATCGAGCTGTATCCGAGCTGAAAACCGGCATCGCGCGCCTCGCCGATCGCGTTGGTGAGGTCCATGCGAAGGACGGGGTCACCCTGCAGCAGGGTCGAGAGATCCTGAACGACAGGTGCCATCGGCACGCGGCCCTTATGTTCACCCTTTCGCTCTCTTGCGCGTTCGGCCAGATCGAGCCGGAAGCGCGCAATTGCTTCTTCACTGTCGGGAAACCATTCGCCAAGCCGTCGTCGCGGCTCGCGTGGCGTGCGTGTCCTGTTGGTCATCGTATTCCTCGCAGCGTGTTGCGTTCCATCGATGCGCGTGCAAGATTCTGGCCCGGCCCAGCGACTGGCCGACGCAAACCCGGAAGGAACGGACGTTGCTATGTGATACATACCCACCAGCCGGCGCATCAACAGGTCGGCCCTGTCCAGCGGGGGAGTCTCGACCATGCGATCATTTACACGTTACGCGTCCGCGGTACTGACGACGACGGCACTCATGTTCGGCACGAGCGCCTGCAAGAAAGTCGACGAAAAAAGCAGCGACACGATGAGTTCAGCAAGCAGCAGCGTCATGACCAACGCGGCGGGCGTGAGCGGCACGCCGGGCCAGAGTGCGGCAGCGCAAAGCGCGAGCGAAAATGCGACCGGCGCAACTGCGCCGCCTTCCTCAAGTGAGGCGCCAGCCGTTGCTACACCCTCTTCGATGGCCAGCGCGGTGCCCTCGGGCGCCAGCCAGTGAAGCCGAGGTAACGCCAGCGGAGAGCAACTGCTCTTTTGTCTGCATCCCGAGGGATCGACCACCAGCTTGCGTTGAGCGAGCTCTTCGCGCGAGAGGATCTGCCGCAGATTTGCCGTATTCCGTTGGGTGGGCTAACGCAATCAGGCGCAGGAAAGACGAGCGGAAAGTCGCAAGCTACTGAACTGTCTGAATGCCCAATCTGCTAGAAAACTGTTCTCCTCATCAATTGTCATGGCATCTGACCGCGCCCCGGCGTCGCCGCCGCTTTCTCGCTACCGACGAAAACGGGATTTTCTGGTCACGCCAGAGCCGGCGCCCGCTGCGTCGAAGTTGACCGCCAGCGGGGATCTGAGCTTCGTCGTCCAGAAGCACTGGGCCAGCCGGTTGCACTATGACGTCCGGCTGGAGCACGACGGCGTGCTGTTGTCGTGGGCCGTCCCGAAAGGCCCGTGTTACGACCCGAAGGAAAAGCGCATGGCCATCCATGTGGAGGACCATCCCGTCGAATATTCGGCTTTCGAGGGAACGATTCCAAAGAAGCAGTACGGTGCAGGCACCGTGATTGTGTGGGATCGGGGTACATGGGAACCCCTCGGTGATCCACACGACAGCATGAGCAAAGGGAAGCTGGTCTTCCGGCTCCACGGCGAAAAGCTCGCCGGACTGTGGGAACTGGTGCGGATCTCAAAGCCCGACGACCGGCAGGACCAGTGGATGTTGTTCAAGAAGCGCGACGAATGGGCGCGTCCGCTCGCTGACTTCGACGTCATCAAGGCGCTTCCAGACAGCGTGACGACCCACCCGCTGGGACTTGTCGAAGACCGCGAGCCGAAGGCGGGGCGCGCCAGAAGCAGGGCGGACCCAGAACTGGATCTCTCTGCTGCGATCGCGGCTCCGCTGCCCACAAAGCTCGAGCCGCAACGCGCGACGCTGGCTTCGTCGCTGCCCTCGGGGGGCGACTGGATCACCGAGGCGAAGCTGGACGGCTACCGGATGCTCGCGCGGGTCGACAATGGCCGCGTAAGACTGTTCACGAGCGGCGGGCATGACTGGACGAGAAAACTCGCGAGTCTCGCGGCGGAGGTCGAACGCCTTCCCGTGTCGAGTGGATGGCTGGACGGCGAAATCGTGGCGCTCAAAGACGGCCTGCCGGATTTCGGTGCGCTGCAGGATGCGATCGACAACGCCGCAAACAGGGAGATCGTCTTTTTCCTGTTCGACCTGCCGTATCTCGACGGCCAGGATCTGCGAAACGTTCCGCTGTGGACGCGGCGCGCGTTGCTCGCCAGATTACTCGACCGAGACACGGAACGCATCCGGTTCAGTCAGGATTTCGAGGCGCCACCCACGCGGGTTTTCGAGGCTGCTGCCGGACTGGGCCTGGAAGGCCTGATGCTCAAGCGCCGCGACGCGCGATATGAATCGGGACGAACCCAGACGTGGCTGAAGGCCAAATGCCGACTGCGGCAGGAACTGGTCATCTGTGGCTTCACCGCGCGCGGTGGCAAGGAAGGTGAAGTGGGCAGCCTGCTGCTTGGCTATTACGAGGGCAGCAAAGGCAGCAGGCTTCACGATGCAGGCAGTGTGGGCACGGGGTGGGATGCCCGAACCGGCCGCCATCTGTGGAAGCGCCTTTTGCCGCTCGAAACAGATTCGGCACCATTCGATGTCGCCATCACGAAATCCCGGCGCTGGTCGCGGCGCGCGGCCGGGAGCGAGCGCTGGGTGCGCCCGGAACTGGTCGCTGAGATTGAATTTGCCGAATGGACAGCAGACGGCGTCGTGCGGCAGGCGTCGTTCAAGGGGTTGCGGGTCGACAAGCCGGCGCGCCGGGTCGTCCGCGAGGGCGGTCAGACGCTCGCGCATGCGCCCGAAGTATCCCGGATCAAGGTCACGCACCCGGAGCGGATCGTCGACCCGTCAAGCGGTGTGACGAAGCTCGATCTCGCGCGGTACTACGAGAGCGTCGCCACGTGGATGTTGCCGCACCTGAAGGACCGGCCCGTGGCCATGGTTCGCGCGCCGGACGGCATCGAGGGCGAGCAGTTCTTTCAGAAACACGTCGAGCGCACAGGCATGCCAGGAATCAAGACACACGACCGCAAGCTCTGGCCGAATCACCCACCGCTGCTAACCATCGACACCACCGACGCGCTGATGTCGGCTGCCCAGATGAACGCTGTGGAGTTTCACACGTGGAATTCCACCGTCGGCCGGATTGACAAGCCCGACCGGGTCATCTTCGACCTGGATCCGGGTGAGGGCGTGAAATGGGCACATGTTCAGGAAGCGGCGCTGCTCGTCCAGACTTTGCTGCATGAGCTGGGACTGCAGGCGTGGCTGAAGACGAGTGGCGGCAAGGGGCTGCACGTCGTCGTCCCGCTCACGCCGAGGCTTGACTACGACGCGGTGAAGGCCTTCTCGAAGGCATTCGTCCGGCATCTGGCGAAGACGATTCCCGATCGGTTTTCCGCAACATCGGGCGCATCGAACCGCATTGGCAAGGTGTATGTCGATTACCTGCGCAACGGGATGGCACAGACCACGGTCGCCGCATTCTCCGCGCGGGCGCGCCGCGGGATGGGCGTGTCGGTGCCGGTGGCGTGGGAGCAGCTGTCCGAACTGAAGAGCGGCGCTCAGTGGACAGTCCAGACCGCGCGGGAATATCTCAGTTTCCAGACCGAGGACCCCTGGGGGGCATTCTGGACCACCACCCAGTCACTGGCATCGGCGATCAGGCGCCTACAATAATGTGGGCGCCTCAGCCTGCCGACCGTCGACACAGCGGTGGCACGTGCCTTGCATATGTGGGTTCTGAACGCGCTATCCGTAGGAGATGTCCATGGCCGCCCGCTCAATTGCCTCGCTGTCCCTCTCCTTCGGGCTCGTTTCGATCCCGGTGAAGCTCTATGCCGCGACGGAGAGTTCGTCTGACGTGCGCTTCAACCTGCTGGCGCCCGACGGTTCGCGCGTCAAGCAGCAGTACGTCTCGGAGAAAACCGGGGCCGTCGTCGAACGCTCCAGCATGAACAAGGGATATGAGTTCGAACGGGACAGGTTTGTCGTGTTCACCGGCGACGAACTGAAAGCACTGGAAGACGGTGCGAGTCACGTCGTCGAGATCATGGCGTTCATCCCGGAGAAGGCGGTCAACCCGGTCTTCTACGACAAGGCGTACTACATCGCGCCCGACAAGCGCGGCGGCAAACCGTACAGTCTGCTACAGCAGGCACTTGCCGAGAGCGGCCGCTGTGCACTGGCGAAATGGGCGTTCCGGGGCAGGACACGGATTGTGCAGGTCCGTCCCGAAGAGGGTGGGCTGGTTTTCCAGCAACTGCTCTACGCGGATGAAGTCCGCTCGCTGAGTGATCTGCATATCGAACACGTCCAGGTGTCCGATAGCGAGCTGAAGCTTGCCCTGCAGATCATCGAGCAGGGCACGGAAGACAACTACGACCCGACGGCCTATGTCGACGAAGAGAAGCAGCGCATTCTCGCCGCGATCGACGAGAAGATCGAAGGCAAGCAGATCATCGCGAATGAGCCGGCGGAGGCGACGGGCAGTGGAGGGCAGGTCATCGACCTGATGGATGCACTGCGCGCAAGCCTGAAGGGTGGAAAGCCTAAGGCGGCCGCCGCGGCTACACCCGCCGCACCGACGCGCAGGAGCGCAGACCCTGTCACCGAGCTTCCCGTGGCGCCGCGCACGCGCAAGCCGGCGACGCGCGCAGCGAAAGCGCCGGCTGAAGCACCGGGGAAGGTCCGGGCGCGGAAGTGACGTCGGAAGTGACGGCAGAAGTGACCTCAGGCGCCCCGGCACGCGAGGTGTCAATGCGCGAGCTGCAAGGCATGCTCGGTGTGTCGCGCAGCGTGCTCTCGAATCTGGTTGCCGCGGGTTTCGTGACCCCAACGCGCGGACCGCGTAACGCCTGGCGCTTCACGTTCCAGGATGCCGTTCTGCTTCGCACGGCCCTGCAGCTTCGGGCTGCGGGCATACCGCCGCGCAAGATCATAGCGGCGCTCTCACGACTCAGAGAGGCGCTGCCCGATGAGTTGCCGCTCACGGGCATTCGGGTGTCCGCAGTGGGTAACGAAGTCGCCGTGCGGACGGGGCCGTCGCAGTGGGACGCCGTCACGGGCCAGTTGCTGCTGGACTTCGAAGTCGCCGAGATCAAGGGTGATGTCGTTTTCCTCGACACCGCGCCTGCACGGCGCAAGGGCGAGCAACAGGCGGAGGAGTGGTACGACCTCGGTGAACAGCTCAGGACGGCCGACGTCATTGGAGCCGAGCAGGCTTACCGGAAAGCGATCGGATCATCCCCGAGGCCCTTCTATGCCGCTTACGTGGACCTTGGTGTACTTCTATGCGAACTCGAGGCGCGGTGCAAAGACGCACTTCACGTATTCGACGAAGCGCTCATTCACTTTCCTGGCGATGCAGTACTGCACTTTAACCGTGCGATCGCGCTTGAGGACCTCGGTCGTGAGGAAGACGCTGAGCGAAGCTATCAACGGTGTCTGGAAATTGATCCGACGCATGCGGATGCCCATCACAATCTGGCGATCCTGCTGGAGAAACGCGGCGACCCGCAGGGTCTGCTGAGGCATCTGAACGCCTATCGACGTCTCACCACCTGATACGCGCATTATTCAGATAACCGCCCCATCTTCGCTCTTGTTTGTTGCGAGTCGGATGCCGGAGAAACGGGCATTGCGCCCGTCCTGTGACGACGGCCGTGCCGGTCGTCGTTCCCATGCAATCGGCCGCAGGATGGGCAAAGTAAAAGAACCGCGACGCACAGCACTACCAGATAAGTAACTAAACTGGCGTCTCGCTTCTGATCGCGATCGGGTACCGCCGAGGTGTCGGTATGAAGCAGAATACCGCGCCCCGGTGGACACGCACGAATCTCCATACGGTCAGGCGGCACGTATGAACGACAGGGATCGGTCGCCGACAAGGTTGCTCCCCGCTGCGTCGAGCTTTTTCACGAGCTCATTCTTGCGCGCAGCCAGCTTTACTCCCAACGCGACGAGATCAATGCCGCTTTCGCACAGTGCCGGAAACAGCTCGGACTCTTCCTCTTCGACGTGATGTTTTACCAGTTCGGACATCACCTTGAATGTCGCGTCAAAACCATCATCGCCTGGCCGAAGCGAATCGAACTTCTCAATCAATGTCTTGACCAGGTAGTGCTCGACGTATGCTTCGTCCACGTCAATCTCATTCTGTTTCTCCTGTGCCCTGTGCGCCGCCGGGTACAGAAGCTCCTCTTCGATAATCGCGTGCACAATCAGTTCTTCGCATGCGCGCCGTGCCAGCGTGCCCTTTGCTTCCAGATTGCCGTCTGCCGCCTTTTCGAAAGCATCGAAGAGCTTCTCCACTGCGCGGTGATCCGCCTTCAGCAATGCGATCGCGTCCGATGCGGCGGGGGCGCCAGTCGATCCGCTTTCCTTGTCTTGCGTGTTCATTCGTATCTCCCTGAAATATGTGAGGAATTGCGTCGTTGCCATCGATACCCGGTCACACGATCCGCATAAGCGTCCAGCAATGAGCGTTCCGCGAATCAGCGCGCCGACGTGTGCGTGTGCGTGTGCGTGTGCGTCGGTGCCGTCGGCGCGTCCTGCGCGCACCCCGTACGGCAGCGCCTGGTGCGTCGTGAACCGGCCAACGTGACGGCACGCTCCCTGCTGCGGACTCGTGGGAACCCTCTTGCTTGGTGGCATTGGTCCGGCAAGACAGGGCTGCCCGGCCCATCCACACCCGAGCGCGGAGAACAGGCATGAAGACGATAAAGATCGCCCGGTTGCGCCCGACGCAGGTAACGCACGGTGAGCGCGAGATTCGTGAAAAGACGAAGGCATATCGTTCCCTAAGCGGGCATGAGCTTGAAATGGCTATCGCCGAAAAGCCGGTGCCCATCGTGCTCGGTCCCGCGAACGCGCCCTATGCAATAGACCATCATCACGTGGCGACGGCACTCTGGCATGCCGGGGTCACACGTGTCCCGGTTGTGCTGATAAGCGACCTGTCGTCTCTCACGAGGGCGGAGTTCTGGCTCACGATGGAAAACCACCGGTGGACTTACCCCTATGATCGCGACGGTCGAAGGGTGGCGTTTGCAGACATGTACGAGCATGTGTGGGAGCTGGTGGACGACGAATTCCGCAGCCTCTCTGCATTCGTGCGCGACGCGGGCGGATACGAGAAGACGGCCGTGCCGCTTGAAGAGTTCCGGTGGGCGGATTTCTTCAGACATCGACTGCCGCCCCCCGTGACCGACCGAGATTTCGAATTGCTCGTCAGGAAAGCGGTCAAGCTTGCAAGAAGCAGGGCTGCACTCGGCCTGCCAGGCTACGTCGGAGCGCCTGACTGACCTAACCACCAACCCGCGGCATCGGGCACCCAGCAGGGTATGGGTACGCCAGGTGGTCGAGGCGCGGCAAATCTGCCCGCCACCAGCGAAACCGGCCAGGCCAGGCCAGGAGAACATCATGGACTTGATGACAGCGATATTTGGGGAAGGGCGAGAGCTTGATGCCGCGCAGATGACGGCACGCGCCGTCGCGGTCTTCTTCGCCACGCTTGTTCTGATTCGCGTATCGGGACGGCGATCTTTCGGACAGCGGTCGCCCTTTGACTATGTGGTCGCGATCCTGCTCGGCGCCACACTGAGTCGCGTCATTGTCGGGGCATCACCGGCCATCCCTACACTGGCCGCATCGCTGGCGATCGTGCTGATCCATCGCGCACTGGCGTGGGCGTGTGTTCGCTCACCGGCCCTCGAGGCATTCGTCGTCGGGGCCGAAAGAGAAGTTTTTAGCGGCGGCCAGTTTAACAGCAGGCAGATGACTGCGGCGCTCACCACCCGGACGGACGTATTGGAGACGGCGAGACAGACACTTCATACCTGTGATCTGGATGAAGTGGAGTCAGCGATCCTCGAGCGCAATGGGCAGGTAAGCCTCATCCGCAAGAAGGCCCCGCGGGCAGAGTGACGCTGGGTGTGTTGAAGACGCAGAGCCACGCTATCTGGAAATTGATCCGACATACGTAGCCGCCCGTCGCAATCTGACTTTCCCGTTCGTGAAACGGGGCGACCCGCAGGGCCTGCTGGACAGCTTGACGCCTATCGGCGGCTCACCACCTGACGATTGTGTCGCGTGTGACCGTGAGTTGAAAAAGAAATCCGATCTGCCAGTCCGGGTGGCTGGCATAAACGGACTGGTTCCATTTGCGTTGAACAGCAAACCACTGCAAAGCGTGCGTCACGCCGTCAGCGCTACAGCTTGCCATGAAGCCGCCGCATCAAGTTGCGGCAAGAACAGCGGCGCCCGTTAAATCGGTACCCATGGTTGACGAAATCGGTTACGACCAATACTCCATGGTGGGATCGTTGCGCAAGCCGGCGGTTGAAGACCGGGTATTACCGCGGTACGACAGGACAGCGTGGCATCGTGGGACGGGACTGAAGGCGTCGTGCTCGTGCTCACGCGCGTCGAGGTGCCGACGGCGTGACGTCGTGGGGGCGCTGCACAACCTGAACGGATGGGCCCGGATAGTGGAGGCAACCAGGCGGTACATGCCGATCGTCGTGGAGTTCGATCCCGACTTCATCTCGTGTCGATGGAGATGTGGCGCAAATCGCTCGACATGCAGATTCCCACTGCCGACGAATTCAAGATCCATTTCATGGAGAACCGCCGCAGGCTGCTGGACGGATTCGTGATCACGGGCAAGGCCTGGAAGATCATCGTGCGCGACCTGAACGCGGTTGACGAGCCTGCCATGCTGGAGGACGTGCGACTGGCTGTGCAGGCGTTTCTTCAGCTGGGCCGAAGACGGCCTGAAGGCGTTGGATGATCTGGCACCAATGTCAAAGCCAGATTCAAATGTCGTAGCGCTGGCTAAATAGAGATGTCGGGGTTGAGGTCGGTTTTGGGTGTGGGTGAGGGTGGTTTTGGACTCCTTTCTATCTTTTCAGGGCGGTTTTTAGCACCGAGCCTACCGGGGTCCGGTGTGTCCCCATTACCGCCGCATTCCAGTCCTCGAGCGTGACTTCGCGCGGTTTCCTTGTGCCGGGCCGCCGCGCCTTCGCGCGCACCGGTTCACCGCGGTTCGTGCGCGACGGTGAGCCGGATATCCGGCGGTTGTCGCGCTGCGCCTGCAGCGCCTGCGCGACCTGCAGCGCGTGGCCCAGCCGCTTGTGTTCGACCACGGCCCCCTGGTCGATTTCCGCGAGCTTGTCGTACGGCACACAGGGCAGCACCACGCCGTCGGCGCGGATCTCGAGGCGGCCGTCCGGATACTCCCATACGTCGATGTAGCGGCCGATCAGCCGGCGGGTGGCCGGCGTATCGTCGAGCAGCCAGATCACGCGGTCGTTCAGCAGCGTCAGCGCATCCGACACCTTGCGCAGGACCCGCCACGTCAGGATCGCGTCCAGATCCTCGTCGGCGCGCAGCGGCCGGTGTGCATCGAACGGGCTCCTGGGCGGCTTCGCAAAGCGCGCGTTGTGGGCGGCCATGAAGGCAGGCGCCCACGCATTGGCGGCCGCCACCGTACTGATGCCACGCAGCCTGAGTTCCTTGACCAGCCGGTCCTGCAGCGTCAGGTGCGCGCGCTCCACACGCCCCTTGGCGGGGCTCGAGTTCGCGCAGAAGGTGTCGATGTTCAGTTCGTACATCGCCCGGCCGAACTGCGTGACGCCTTTGCCCGCCGTCTCCGCTCGCCGGTTCACATGGAACACGCTCGCACGGTCGCTGTAGAACGCCACCGGCTTGCCGTAACGCTCGAGGTACGCGCGCGTCGCCTCGAAATAGCTGAAGGTCGACTCCGTGGCCGTGAAATGCAGCATCATCAGCCGGCTGGTCGCATCGTCGACATACACCAGCAGCGTGCAGGCGGGCGCGCGCTCCTCGAACCAGCGGTGGTCGCTGCCGTCGATCTGCACCAGTTCGCCCAGGCAGGCGCGCCGCGCGCGCGGCTGGTAGATCTTCGGCGGACGCTGTTTGCGCGGCACCCACAGGCCGGCCTCCGTCATCAGGTGGCGCACGGTTTCCTTCGACAGCACGAGTCCATGGCATTCGCGCAGCTTCTCGCAGGCCAGCGTCGGCCCGAAATCGGCGTAGCGCTCACGGATGAGCGTCAGGGCACGCCGTACCAGAGCGTCGGGTAACTGGTGGTTGCTCGGGCAACCACGCCGGCGCGAGACCAGCCCGTTCGCACCTTCATGGCGATACCGGAGAACCCGCCGCTCGACCTGCCGGCGGCTGATGCCGAGCCGTTCGGCCGCCCGCCAGGGCATCAGGCGGGCCTCAGCAACGGCCTCGATGACCTTCAGCCGATCCAGTTCGCGCATGCTCATGGTGATCATCCCGGTATCGGTCATGACCGGCTCCGCGGTTGGATGAAAACCGCACCAGCATGGATCCGAACGGGCCCGGGTACGACATCTGTACTTTGCCCAAGTACGACACTACTACTTTGCTCCTACACACCAGCTCCTACACACCAAAACGTTGCTAAATTATATTATGTTAAATAATGTCATTGCCGGGCGATTAAGAGGGTCAGCTTCGGACCTACCTCCCCTGATTGCCCGATATCGGTCTAGCGGTGATCTGCCAGCAGCCGGCACGCTTGCGACCCGTCAGGCTTGTGCAGCATAATGCACATGATATGCAACATGGAGCCGCACATGGGCAAAGCACTCGAAGTTCGACCGCGTAAATCCACCAACGTCACCTTGCCGCCGGAGGTGCTTGAGCGGGCCAAGCAGCTTGGCATCAATCTTTCGCGCGCGAGCGAGCGCGGCGTGCGTGAAGAAATCCAGGAGGCGGAGGCCCGCCGTTGGGCGGAGGATAACGCAGAACTGGTCGCCGCTTACACTGCGATGGTTGATCGCGACGGGCTTCCGCTCGCGAAATACAGGACGTTTTAATGGCCAGGTTTGATGTCTACGCGAACCCCGACATTGAGACGCGCAAACTGGCACCTTACCTGCTCGACGTGCAAAGCACCCATATCGGCATTTTGCCGACGCGGATCGTGATTCCTCTGCGACCTGTCCGACATCGCCTTCTCCGGTAAGCCATCTGATCTACTTCCCGTGTTCGAAGTCCACGGTGAGGAATGTTTCCTTGATACGCCTGGCATGAGCGCGGTCCCCCTGAACGCTCTTGGCAAGTGCATCGGTTCCCTTTCAGATCGACGTGAGGCCATTCTCGCGGCGCTCGACCGGATCTTCGGCGCATACTGAGTCAATAACCGGGCAGCTTTGTTCGCAAGGGTCGAGCGTCGCATCTGCAAATCAAACTCAACCCGCTTAAATAGCCAGCTCGCTGTTGCGCCCCACCCCTGAAACTGCCTCAGGAAACCCTAGATCGGAGATGCGATGCAATTTGACAAGCAGCAGGAGAGACTCAGGCAAAATGGCGCAACTATGCATCCTGGTCCACCAAGCGTACTGGCGAAGGTGTTAGCCGTGGTGATAGGCGCTGCGCTGCTCGTTGTGGGGTTCGCCGTGTCGCTCGTGATGTTGGCAGTGGTGCTTGGGGCAGGCATCGCGATCGGCGGTTTTGTCTGGTGGAAAACGCGCGACCTGCGCAAACAGCTTCGCGAGCAGGCAATGCGCGCACAAGAGATGCACGAGCAACAGGTGCGCGAACGTGCGGGCCAGCGCATGGATATCGGCGACGTGATCGAGGACGTCGAGTTTCACGACGAGAATCGACAGAAATAAGCTAGCGCAGATCTGCAGTTGATTCGCGGTCTCTGCAACGCATTTAGATTGGCTAACTAAATCTATTGATTCGATTTTCGCTCACTCCAAGTAACAGTTGAGAAGACTGACGCTAATTAAATTAGCGACGTATTTTTGACACCAATGTCACAAGTCGAACAAACATAGGATGTCTATAGATTTCTGCTAATTTAGCGTACGCCTTCGCGCAGGATGTATTGCACGCCGATAAGCACGAGCCCGATGATTCGGCATACGACGCACTTTTCGCGAGCAGCACACTGCGTCAGGCTGCCCTTGATGGCGATATCGAACGCGGCAAGGTCGAAATCGGCCAATCGGCCGGATTGATTCGCGATCTTCCGGGTGCGGCCGAGGTGGTCGAGCGGATCGTCGAAGAGTATCAGAAGGCAGTCAGGCGACTGGTCGGCTGAGCGATCGGAAGCAGGATTTGGATGAGCTTCCGACATCGAACGGTCCCGGTATTTTTTGTCGTTAGCGCCGAATTCCGTTTGATCGACCTAGTTCGTGCGCGAAGCGGCGTGACTCTCTTCAGCTTTATCTACATCTCTGTATCAGCCGAAGATGTCGGCATAAAAGCATGTGAAGCTCGTGGTGCAAAGAATGCAATGAAGATTCAGCGCCCAAGGGACCCGATTAAGGCAGGAAGAAGATTTATATATGGCCTATCGAAAACCGCGGGCTTCGGCTCCAGACAGCAGGTCCTTGATTTAACGTCAATATTTATTGGTGACAACCCGCAAAGCCGCATGCAGTCGCGAGCGTTCTAACCGGAAATTTGCGCCGAAATCAAGACGACCCCGGATTGCACGCCAACCGCCAAGTGGCGTAAAATATTGCGACATGTGGCGAACCGGAGCATGACATGGAACCGTCAATTCGACAATCGGGCAATGGCACGCCTTTTCGCAGCTTGCTGCAAGCCTTGCAGACCCGGATCACGTCGAGTGTCGCGACTTACTATGGGGAAACTGCAAGCCCTGAAAAGCGAATTGCTGGGGGCATTTCGAAGGTCACGGACATGACGCCGCTCCAGGCCCATGACATCGTGACGCGCGGCCTGCCGGTTGTCCTTGCGCGAGAAATTATGGATGCGTACGAGGTCATTGCGCGCGACGCCCTGCTTCTAGCGATCGGCGTTAGCGAACGCACTCTCCAGCGCGGCAAGGACAAAGACCGCCTGCTCGACAGCAACGCGACCGACCGGCTCATCCGGCTCGCGTCGATCACCGAACAGGCAATCGAGGTTCTGGGATCGAAGGACGCAGCGGAGCACTGGCTTTCCACGCCCGCCATTGGGCTCGACCAGCGCCTTCCGATCGATCTGTTGCAAAGCTCGGAAGGCGCGGAGCTCGTGAAAACGCTGCTCACTCGCATGGATTACGGGGTGTATTCTTGACGCCATTGCCGGCCGGTTTGGGCACGAACGGGCTGCTCGTATGGCGACTTGAGCGGGAGAAGCATTTTCCAACATGGACAACGGCCGAGGGTGCCTTCCTTGTGGGCGGGCGATGGTCTTCACCTGGACAGCGCATAATCTATGCCTCGCTTGACCCGGCGACCACCATTCTGGAGGTTGCCGTCCACAAGGGTTTCAACGTGCTGGACACTGTCCCTCACCGGTTGTTGGCGATCGACATCGCAGCGGCGCACGTCGAAGTCATACAGCCATCAGACGTACCCAACCCGCACTGGCTGAATCCGGGCGCTGTCAGCCCAAACCAGCAGAAGTTCGGCGATGCACTGCTGGCTTCGCATCCTCTCGTGATCGTACCGAGCGTCGTCAGCAAGCATTCGTGGAACCTGCTGATCAACACCGCAATGGCGGCCGGACTTTTTGCGCTCAAGAGCGACGAGCGGTTTGCGCTCGATACTCGGCTGACGTCCATCTGATAAGGAGGCCCCGCGACGTTGCCGGGATAACCTATTCGGCCAGCACTTGCGCAGCGGTCCACGTCGCGTCGGCAGCATCGATCACGTGGCGGAGTTCTGCGTCGGTCAGGCTGAACGCAAACCCTTGATACAGGCGACTGAGCGCACCGCTACGTTCGGCACGCGCGGCGATTGATCGTCATAGCTCGTTATCTTCGGAGCCGCCGGGCAAGTCGTCGATCCTTTCGACATAGCCGCGCACGAGCTGATCTGATGTCGTCGTACAGACAATCTCGAAGAACGTCTTTGATGGGTCAAACCCCGTTAGCAACTCCTGCGAGATCGACTTCGTTGCCTCCCCTAACCTGCTGCGTGATGAACATGCTTTTGAGACGTGGGAGCTTATGTAGCGTCCCGTTCGCGTCGAGACCGCTGTGGAGATTGTCGCGAAGAAGATGTATCGCCGGGGAAGCCAGGGAACTGCCCGCGACCTGTTCGACCTGTCGATGGTCGTGGAGCGCGAACCCGACGCGCTGCAACATGTGCGACCGTTCATGTACCGGCATCTGGAGAATAAATGTAATTAGTAAATCTAAATACGTTGCGGGGGCCGCGACTCAACTCCAAACCCGCGATAGTTCACGTAATAGTCCTAGGAATGTGAGCTGTAGGACCTCATATTTCTGCGCAGTGATGCCCTGATCCGGCGAGCACCGACTTGCGCTTCTCGCCGATCATATGCCTAGTGAACGTCATGCATATAGGCGATGGCGAGTTCACCAGCGAGTTGGCTCAGCCTTTTGTCCAGTGTCCAAAGTAACGCACCAGGAGTCATTAAAGTCGACGCGAGCAGCGTCAGGTCGCTGCTACCGCAGTCTCGACCGTAAAACTGCCTTGCCTCGATCAACTCCATCACTCGGTCCATGTCGCGTGCTTCGCATGTTGCAGCAGCCCGATGTCGTGAAGCGTTCGTGCTCGGGGTGCGGGCGGTGCACAGGCAAGTTCAACAAGCACAACGGGATGTGTGAGTGCCTCGTCACTTGTGACCAGTTGAACAAGTCTCGGATTAACCCGACGGAAATGATCAACCCATACAGATGCATCGATGGGGACGCTCATTGAGTCGAAGGCTCCGAGCGCCGCCGCGGGATGTCGGGCATATCGGCCACAGTGCCCCCGAGGGCTGTCAGACGTTTTCCCGCTTGAACCCGAACGAATGTCTGCATCGCCACCCGAAACAGATCAGCCTTATCCATATCGGGATCAGCGAGTTCGAGCGCGCGCTCATAAAGATTATCGTCGATCGTAACGGTGGTCCGGATGTTGATTCCCCAATTGATGACAATGCGCATCAATTATGGCATCGCGAGATATGACTGGAAATCGAAGGGCAGCAACCCACCTGAACTGATGGACTTCCCACTCACGGGTTACTATCAAGTCATCAGCGGCAGGAGCAGAATCATCTACCAGATTGCAAATGACACCATCTACATGCACATCATAAGCGACACCCGAAGGGAGCTGAAGGCAATACTCGCAAAACGACTCATCAGAATGTAAAGACAGTACGCGAGCCTCAATATTCGGATTGAGGCTTTTTTGATTCAGAAAGACAAATGCCACGTAGCGTCGCCGAGCTTCGACGCTTGATAATTATATAGGATTCCGATCTAAGTATGCTAATTTGACTTGTGTCAAATAATGGGGGTGTCCAGAGAGCGCGATCTACGGCCAGGCGTCATGCAAATCGATGTGCAACGCAAGCCCGAGGGTAGCGCGACGCAGGTTTCGTCGCAGACTACGGCCGTCTTGCGTGATGAGGTGTTCGACATATCGGGGACGTCTCCACAGACCGACCTATTTGCACATCAGAGCCCCCGGCAACAGAGCGGCTGTCGGCTGGTATGTTGCACGGCTTTGCGATGCATTCCCCTGGCAACGATGCACCACCCCGCTCGCCGGTCTACAATCAATGTCATGACCTGCCTGAGCGCGAGGCAGTACGCATGTGCGGATTGGCCGTTTCGCCACGGGACCGGCAATCGACCCTGGACAACGGTCCAATCGAAGCTGGTCGCGAGTGATGAGCCGGCAAGGGAGGGACGATGCCGCCGCAAGTGATATCTCGCGTGCGCGTCAGACGCACCGCGATCACCGTTGCGACTGGCATCGTCAGCCTGGTTGTTATCGGGCGCGTCGCACGTGTCCTGGTCGACTGGCTGTGGTTCTCTTCGGTTGGGCATGTCGGCGTTTTCTGGACAGTTCTTGACACCAGAGTCCTCCTGTTCGTCGCCGTGTTCGCCGCCTCGGCAGGAATCATCGGGGTATCCGGGTTTCTTGCGCATCGTTATGCGAGACGCTTCGGTCCCATCCATGCGGGACCGGTTTCTTCGACGGCTGCGCTTGAAGTCATCGACGAACTGTCCAGCGAGGTCGCGCCTGGTATTCCATGGCGCTACGCCATCACCGGCGCCGCCGTCCTGCTCGCGCTATTGATCGCAGCCGGCGAAGTCCCGAACTGGGACATCGTGCTTCGCTTCCTTTATCAGGTGCCGTTTGGGGAACGCGATCCTGTCTTTGGCATCGACATCGGCTTCTATCTTTTCTCACTGCCCGTCTATGTGGCGCTCAAGAATTGGCTGCTGCAGGTACTTTTTGGCAGCGCAGTCGTCGCGGGAGCCATCTATGGGCTGCGTGGCGACCTGACGACCGGGAAGCCGCCGCGCGTTCTTTCACCTGCCGCCGCGACGCACGGTTCTGCACTGCTCGGTCTGTTCTTCCTGGTTAAGGCCGGGTCCTACTGGCTCGACCGCTTTCTGCTGCTCTACGGCGACAACGGTGTCGTGGTCGGTGCCAGCTATACCGACGTCCACGTCGAGTTGCCAGTATTGTGGCTGCTCGTCGGCCTTGCCATCGGCGCATCCGTCGTTTTGTGGGCCAACATGCGCTGGCGAAGCTATCGCATTCCCGCTGCCGCAGTGGTACTGGTGTTCGGTAGCTCGGTTGTGCTCGCCGTTATCTACCCGGCGATGTTCCAGCGGTTCTATGTCAAGCCGAGCGAGCTGAGGCTGGAGACGCCTTACATCGAACACAATATCGCGCTGACCCGAAAGGCCTATGGCCTCGCGCAGATCGCGGTCAGGCCATTCGCTGCCCAGCAGGGACTGAATCTGGCCTCGCTGCAGTCCAATCGCGCAACCATCGAAAACATCCGCCTATGGGATCTGCAGCCGTTGATGGATACCTATGCGCAGTTGCAGGAAATCAGGACCTACTACCGATTTCTCTCCGTGGACATCGACCGCTACTGGCTCGACGCCGGTTACAGGCAGGTGATGCTCTCCGCGCGCGAACTCGACACGGCGATGCTTCCGGCCAATGCGCAGACCTGGGTGAACCTGCATCTCCTGTTCACGCACGGCAATGGTGTCGTCATGTCGCCGGTCACCGAGAAATCCGCGGAGGGTTTGCCATCGCTCTACCTGCAGGACATTCCACCTGCCTCCAACGGCGGGCCGGCCATTCGCGAACCGCGCCTCTATTTTGGTCAAGGCGTTCAGGGATACGTCATCGTAATGGGTAGCGTACCGGAATTTGACTACCCTCAGGGAAAGGAAAACGTCTACACAGCTTATAGCGGGCACGACGGGGTCGGCATCGGTAGTACCGCACGACGTATCCTCTTCGCCTGGCAGTTCGGCGACCCCAACATTCTGCTAACGAGCTATATCACGGACAAAAGCCGGATCCTGCTTCACCGTAATATTGAGGAACGTGTCCGAACGGTCGCGCCGTTCCTCGATCTGGATCACGATCCGTATCTTGTCGTGAGCAGTGGCCGCCTGTTCTGGATACTCGATGCCTATACCACGAGCCGCTGGTTCCCGTACTCCCAGCCTGCCACTGGCGACGGCACGAACTACATCCGGAATACGGTGAAAGTAGTAGTGGATGCGTATAACGGCACGGTCGAGTTCTTTGTCAGCGATCCTGCCGATCCAATCTTACGGACTTACCAGCGTATCTTCCCGGGCCTGTTCAGGCCTCTCGATACAATGCCACAAGACCTGCGTCAGCATATCCGCTATCCCGAAGATCTCTTTCTGATTCAGGCACAACTCTATCGCACGTACCATATGGATGCGCCGGAGGTTTTCTACAACCGCGAGGACCTCTGGCAGTTCCCACGGGAGCTCGCCGGCATCGATGCCGGGAACACGCCCGGCGCGCAAATGACGCCGTATTACATGATCATGCGTTTGCCCGGTGAGCAGCGCGCCGAGTTCGTGCTCCTGCTGCCGATGGTGCCCAGTCAGCGTGAAAACATGATTGCCTGGCTCGCGGCACGTTGCGATCCGTCCGAGTACGGCAAGCTCATCGTCTACACGTTCCCGAAGGATAAGCTGGTCTATGGACCATTCCAGATCGAGGCGCGCATCCAGCAAAATACCGAGATCTCTCAACAGATTTCACTATGGAACCAGATGGGCTCGCGCGTCATCCGTGGCCATCTCGTGGTGGTGCCGATCGAGAATTCGATTCTCTACGTGTCGCCGCTCTACCTGCGCGCAGCGTCCGGGCAGTTGCCGGAGTTGAAGCGGGTTATCGCTGCGTATGGTGAGCGCGTCGTGATGCAGGATACCCTGGCGCAAGCCCTTGCAGCCCTCTTCGAGGAAACCTCCCCGGCCACATCGAACCCGTCAGGCACAGCAGACACGCGTGCCCGCGAGGCGCTCGCGCACTACAACCGCGCGCTCGAACGGCTAAAAGCAGGAGACTGGAGCGGCTTCGGCGTGGAACTCGATGCTCTTCGGCCACTCCTTGAATCGCTGGACGACGGGCATCCGCAGAGTAAAAAGTGACCAGAGAGAATTTCCGGGCGCGCGCAAACGACAAGGATGAATCGCGATGCGGCGAAATCGCAGCGCCCTGTCCTGCTTCAGATACCTCAACCGGCGTCAGAACCGATGCACGGTACCCACACCCGCGCTGACCACGCTGCGCGATGAAGAAGGCGTCGAGTTGAAGCCATCACCGGTTGTCGCCATCGCGTTAGATTACAGTGCAGGCGCCATGGTTGGAGAGCGTCTGGCCCGTTCCCGCGTCGATTCGCCAACAACACATATAGACCCCGTGCGTCTGAACAACGAGTAGTGCTTGGACACATTGAACTGCTGCCCCCCGCACTGCTCGTATTCCAGGATGAAAGCCTGGACCCAACCCCATATCGCGACACAGTCTTGATACTGCCATGCACGGTCGCGGGCGCCACGGACTTCTACATCCAGAGGGTTGCAATCAGCAAAAGGTGAGCTAGAATTAGGTGCATTCTTCACCACGGGATCGCTCACCATGCAAATGGAAAGCTGGGTCGGAGCAATCGAACGCGAATGGCATCAGTTGCGCCGCGCCGACCCTACACTGGATGTCGAAAAGTTCTCCCGTCACGTCATTGCGGCAAACAAGACTGGATTCCTGTCACCGGAGTCGCTTGCCGCAATCGCAAACGCCCTTCTCACCAGTACATTAAGCCATGCGCCCTATCTGGGCCGCTGGTTACTGGAGCGCGTTGGCGCGAACCGCCATCCGGCCTGGCGAACGGCAATGGCCATATCACTCGTCACACCAACAGGAGGGGACGCGGACTTTGAGAAAGGTAACGCGATTCTTGAAGACGTGATGAAGGATGAAACCGCGGACGGTCGTCTGCGCGGCCTGGCCGCCGCCGCGCTGGCCGACAGCGCACGGCTTGGGCGGGGCTTGCAGGCGGATGTGAGCCGTGCGCGCTCGCTCTACGAGCAGGCCATTGACCTGGGACACAAAGCCTCAGCACACAATCTCGGACTTTTCTGGGAGGGCGTGTGGGGTGCAGAAGACAGGAGGGTTGTCCCGGACCGTACAAAGGCCATGCAGAGCTATCGACGCGGTGGAGATGACAAACGTTGCCAACGCCGTCTGGAAGCGCTTGAGAGGCACCGACGGATTTCTCTCATCAATGGATAAAGGCCAGGTGACGGAGAAGAGACTCTCCGTCTTCCGTGATGCGGGGGCGTACTGCCCCGCCCGCAAGTCGCTCCAGTGCGACAAGCTGCCGTTCAAGCAGCGTACCAAGTTCTGCCCGATCGGCAATGTGATCGGCAGAGTCCTTGACCAGCATCAATGTTGCAAATTCGTGTGCGCTCAACACGGGATGCTCCCGATGCAAAGAGAGAAACGCTTGCCGTCAGGTCTTCCGGTGGCGGGGCGTTCGGTGACAACCCACAACGGTGGATTCAGTACCAAGGGCGGATAGGCTAACGTTGAAATGTGACAGCATGAGGACGGCCGTTTTGGCGCTGGACGCCCGGCGCAGACGCATAGGTAGCGACTGACGCTTCAGATGATACCCTCGCCTCCTCTATAATCAGGATATTCAGAATATCAACATCGCATGGAGCCCTACTTTATGAGTCAAGCCCGCGGGCGATATGCGGGATCCCGGGACAACGGCCAACGCCATCCTCGCCACGAAAAAAAATCTCCGCCCAACCGGCAGGGACAACCGTATGTGAAGGCGCCTCCCCGCGACTCCGCCCAGACTGCCTCCATTTTCAAAACACGATCCTTTCAGTTTTTGGTCGATGCGGTAGGTGCCGAGAATATCGCGATAGCACTTGAATCGAACATGACGCGCGTGGGCGAACTGATGAAGGGCGAGAGGTTCACGCCCGAGACGGCCTTTCACATGGAAACCACGCTTGGGTTACCGCATGGCTTTTTTGACCAGCCCAATCCTGCGCTCGCGGCCGAGACCATTGCACGCCTGAAGTCACCGCTCGACTTCATTCAAACGGATGACGGACATGACGTAGAGCCTGAAGCACTTAAGCCGGCTTCTGCCCTGAACGTCGATCATCAACCATTTCTTGAAGATAGTTTGTCCGAGGAAGCGCAAATGCCAAAGAAAGTAGCGGGCGGGTCGCCCAGCGCCGTCAAGAACAGTCAAAGCGAAATGCCCAAACAGCCTAAACCTCGTGCACCGCTCAAAGCTTCGCCTTCGAAAGACAAAGCGTCGCCTAAAACCCCTCAACAGCAACCGCTAGAACTGAGCGACAGCGCCGAGGTGGAGAGCATCCGACGTGCTAACCTCCACGTTCTCACGAGTCGCAACGGATCAAAAGTAAGACTTGGCGTGGTCATGGAGATGAGCGGATTCAACATAGCCGATCGGCTACATGGCAAGAAGCGCATAGACAGTATCGAAGCAAACCGGTTCACGGAGCGACTGGGTTTGCCACCTGGTTGGCTGGACACGCCGCGCTCCGAAGCGGAGATTCCAGAGTCGGTGTCGCGTATGCTTACGCCTGCTTCGCGTGGTCGCGTATCCGCCCAGCAACACGAGCCGATTGCAACCGCAACAGACGATGGCGCGCCAGTGAAGAAGCTCGCCAAAGCGAAGGCGAACATGACGCGTTCACGTGCGGGCGACCTGGGCGAATCGGAAAACCCTTCGCCTGTTTCGGCGGATGCCGCAGGAGAGCAAGAGACGATCGACATCAGCCCGCAAGTTCATGTGAATGATTTCGCCGACGACCTTGCCGGCCGTCCACTGGAAGAAAGTAACGGCGAGGCACCGGCAGCCACACCGACAGCCCTTGAGTCGCTCCCCGCCCCCGTACCGCAGCGAAACCCCGTAGCACTCCCCTTCGCTTCCGTGACCAGCCTAGACAATCTTCATGGTATCGAACCGGTAGCGGAAGCATTGATCAAGACGCTGGCAGGTAAAGCACGCACGGGTCGATTGGACGAATTGAAAGCGCTGGAGCTTTTGCAGCAAGCGGTCCTCTTGTGAGTCGGTGGTAGCGCGCGCGGCCCCGTCGTGCCATGACACATAAAACGCATCGAGTGGCTTGGGCCGGCGCGCGCGAAAATGGCCTCGTTTCAGGTCCTGCCCAGCGAGCGACGATTGCCCGTCTCTTGCATATATTCGGCGAATCGGCACCGCTGCGGAACGGATGCGGCATGATAGCGGGCGCGTCGCAGCCAGGTTCGCGGTAACCAGCGTACAAGTACCCCGTCAACGACGGGCGCTGGCTTCTTTTACCGAAGTTCTTCCGGGACGCAACTGTAGTTGCTGTCTGATGGTGTTCCCCGACGCCCTTCTTGCCATTTTCCACTTTCACTCATCCTGCTGTTGAGACGAAACGCCATCAGCATGTAGCATGGATGATCGGCCAGTTCTTCTAGCGTCTCTGCCGCCGCCGTTGCCTCTTCGAGTAAGGCCGCGTTGCGCTACGTGGCGTCGTCGAGCAGACTCATCGTGCCGTTGATCTGGTCAAGGCAACGCATCTGCTCGTCCGATACGACCGAGATATCTTCGTTGAGGTATACCAACCGGTCGATGGCGGCCGTAAGGTGGCGGCGAGAAAGCGAAAGTGAATTTTGACCGCACCACCGAGGGTCAGGCACTGAGTTATCCATTGGCCTGGGCACCGGACTCGCGCATATGCTGCTGGTCGGCTACGACGCACGTCACGTCACCGGCGATCGGGCGCGGCGAGAACGCAGGCCATACGCTCACTGAATCGAATGTCGTGCGTAGCATTGCGGCAATCGGCCAGTGGTCTGGCACGGCGCTCATGTTGCGTGCCGACGCCGTCGCCGGCGAACACCAAGTGGTTCTTCTCGAGGACAATGATGGTGCAACTGTCAGCGCCGCACGCGTTGTGATACAAGTGAAGCGCCTGCTCGAAGAGTGATGGGTTGTTGCTCGCCAGTGAGTGGACTTGCTGATTGGCAGGCCTCATCCTATCGTGCTAAAAGTGTTCCTTCGCGGGTGACCGCTTCGTGCCGTATCGCGTTCGCGAATGCGATTTTCAACATCTACAGGTTCAAAAATGGCAACTGGTACAGTGAAATGGTTTAACGATGCGAAGGGCTTTGGTTTCATCACGCCGGACGAAGGCGGCGAAGACCTGTTTGCCCACTTCTCCGAGATCAAGACAGAAGGCTTCAAGTCATTGCAGGAAAATCAGAAAGTCAGCTTCGACGTGAAGATGGGACCGAAGGGCAAACAGGCCGCGAATATCAAGCCAGTCTAACTGGCACGCATAGCGTCCTGACAGGTGACCTGCCTTGTGCGGGTCAAATTTTCTGGTTTAGCGTGTCAGGCGTCCGTGCATTGGGTGGCATTGTGGTGGACTGCTTCGAGCAGGACGGACAAGTCCTGCTCATGGACAGTCACCCCATCTTCTATCAGGCTGCGGCAATCAGGCGGCGACGGGCACCGAGGCGCTATCACTGGTTGGTGCGATTACTACCGGGTTCTGCGGCGACCGCTTTGCAGCTGCCTTCCTCGACACCGCTTCTTGCGCCGCAGTTTTCCTGACTGCGGCCTTCTTCGCCGGTGCCGGCTTCGTTACTGCCTTGACCTTCTTCGCGGCGACCGTTTTTTTCGTCACCTTTTTCGTCGCGGCTTTCTTTGCGGTTGCCTTCCTGGGCGAAACGGCCTTCGAGCCCGAGGCGCTCTCTGTCGCGGCGACAATCAGAAACTTCGAACGATCTTTGGCGCCAGCCAACCACGCCGGCGCACGGCCGCGGCCACTCCACGTCGCCCCACTCTTTGGGTCGCGGTATTTCGGCGCCTGGGGGCCCTTCACATAGTTGCCCGTCGTCGCTGGTTTCTTAGCAGCAATGGCCGGTTGTGCAGCACTATCGTCGATCAGAAACTTCGACCGGTCACGTGCGCTCGCGATCCACGCCGGGGCGCGGCCGTGCCCCGTCCAGGTGGCACCCGTCTTCGGATGACGGTACTTTGCCAATGCTGCTGGCTTGGCAACCGTCTTGGCCCCAGGCTTGCGGCCACGCTTCTTGCCGCCGGTGTGTGCCTCGATGTCGGCAACGGTCAAGCCATGCTTTTCCATGAGGTCGCGAATCTTTGCGATGACGCCTGACGACTGCTTCGCTGCAAGCGCTTCGGCCTGGGCCTGCAGCCTGGCGATTTTTGCCTGCACGTTTTCGAGCGTAGCCATTCTTTCCTCATTCTGTATGTTGTAGTGGCCGAACTATGCCAGCAAGTAAGACGCACGTCGATAGTGGCGCGCTACAATAGAATGAGGTTCAAGCTCAGAACGGATAATCCGGGTGCTTCGTCGGTTCTGGTTAAGGCAGGATCGGGGATGAGCGACGATGATCGCTACGCTACGAAAGCGGCTATAGGCGGACCGCTCGCCCCGGCTTCACTCAGCCCCGGCGCCGAAACCGCGACCTCAAATGCGCGAGCTAACGAGATAACTGCTGCCTTAATCTTCTGGAAAGCGGCGACTGCCGCTGCCCGACTCAGCGCGATTGAGCAGATCAAATCCGCTTCAGACAACAGATTGTCCGCAGATCATGTGGAAGAAATAGTCGGACGGTACTCACGGATGAAAACGAATGGATGAACGTAAGCGGGACAGCATGATCGCTTATCTGCGCCACCGGATGGAAGAATATGGCATTGAACCGGACGACCTGGCTTCAGCAATAGCGGGCGATCAGGTAACGCAAAAACCAGCCCGGTATCAAAATGCGACGGGCGATACCTGGACAGGCGACGGGGAAATGCCCCAGTGGCTGAAGCAGGCGATCAGCGCAGGACAAAGACTCGAACATTTTGAGGTGGCATCAGCGTCACCCGTGCAGGATAGCCAGCGAAAGACGATCGACTGGCGCGACGACCCTTTCGCGGGGAGTCCACTTGCGCGGCAGTACACTGACTGACGAGTTCACCTTCTCGTGCCGTGCGAACACCGGTTGCAACAAGCGGATTCGAAAACGCGGGGCCCTGTTGTCTTCAGGGCTGTGGAGAAAAAAGCAATGATGGAAAGGCTGTTCGATACATCGCATCGCGAGTATCCCGGCTCGCCCGGATCTCGAGGTTAGAACCGGCGCGACTCCTGGAAATCCTCACCTTTTATTGGCCTGAGCACACGGAAGAGTGCGTCCCCGCGAGCGGCTCAGAAAAGCGCCGCCCGACATCGCTCCCGTTGAACAGCGTGCGCCAAGCAGCGCAATGATCACCCTCCGGCATTTGCTGCACCGGGATCGAACTGAATCATTCTGTTCGTGAGCTTGACATGGATCGTCTCGGCCGCATTGCCGCTCAGCGGCGCAACGCCAGGCGCGACCGCCGCCAGCACGTACCCCGCAAGACTGTTCGAACCACAGATCGCGCGCCTGGAGCCACTATTCTTCGGATGCCACCGTGCCTGGCTGCGGCGCGTGTTTGAAAGATCTATCATAGTGAACCGTGAGGTCGCCATGACCTGTCGGAACTCGAGCAACGAATGAAGCCACCACGCAATACCGACTCTGTCCCTGGGGAGTGGTACGTCGACACAGCGTGCATCAATTGCGGTGCATCACGTCACGTCGCGCCGGAGCTGATTGTCGAAAGGAATGACAAGAGTGTCTTCGTCCGGCAGCCCGTCACGCCGGACGAGCAACTCGCTGCCTGGCGTGCGGTGTTCGTATGTCCTACTGCATCGGTACGCAGCGAAACGAAGCAGCCTCGTCCGAACGCCGCGATCTTTCCGCAGCAGATCACATCGGGTGTGTGGCGCTGCGGATTCAACGCACGTTCGTCGTTTGGCGCACATTCGTATTTTGCGGCCCGTCCGGACGGGAATCTGCTGATCGACTCACCGCGCTATGCGGCGGAACTGGTGAAATGGTTTGGCGACGCCGGTGGTATTGCGCACATCCTTCTGTCGCATCGTGACGACGTCGCAGACGCAGACAAATACGCGCGCCGGTTCGGCGCCCGTGTCTGGATCCATCGGGAGGACAGGTCGGCCGCCCCATATGCTACGGATCTGCTCGACGACCGGTCAGCACCGTGCATCGCGGCCGGCGTGCGCGCGATTCCTCTGCCCGGGCACACTCGGGGTAGCGTCGCATACCTGCTCGAGGATCGCGTGCTCTTCTCCGGTGATTCGCTTGCCTGGAGCCCACGCGAGCGGGACCTCATCGCGTTCAGGGACGCGTGCTGGTATTCATGGACGGAGCTCACCGAATCGCTTGGCAAGCTGGCTGCGTATCGTTTCGAATGGCTGCTTCCTGGGCACGGTTGGCTCGCCCACTTGCCGGCCGAGGAAATGACTGCTCGCTTGCTCGCGTTGGTTGCACGCATGCGAAATGATTGAAGTCGCCGGAATACCTCCTTCCGGCATGACGCGTTTCCGTTCCGTCGGCGCGGCGGCTGAAGGTCGCTTCCCTGACATTCACAAACCCGTGCCGACGAATGTCTTCTCTCACTATCGACGAATGAGATGGAATGGACACCGCCCTCCCTTCGGGGACGCCAGGTCCAGGAAAAACGCTGAGGCCCTCCTGAACCGATCGGCATCAACGTGCAAAAGTGGTGTGTCGAGACGTCCAATTGAGGAACGGAGGGCTCAAATGCATGCTACGACGTACGGATGCCGGTCGACGACTTTCATTCTTTTGAATCCTTCACGGGAGCATTCAAGCGTTGGTTTCGATCCAGACAGAAGACCTTCGAGTGCAGAACATGCATGTCAAGTCTCGTCCGCGATCAGCGCCATTAGGGGTATTCGTACTTCTTGAGCCGAAAATGGCGGTTGCGTGACGCCGGGCCGCGTGCAGCAAGCCTTCGCGAGTGCACGCGATTCGCGCGAGCGAATGATTCGCAAGTCATTGACCAACCGGCGACTTCTCCGCTCTTACCGCCAGAACTCGCACAATCAGTACCATTACCCCAGATCGCCTGCACCCTTTGCGCCCTCCCTTGCGAGTGCCTCGCCTGCTTGCGGATTATGGTCGTATCATTCCTTGACGTTCGACTTGCACCGCGCAATCTGCTTCTTCGCCTCGTCGACGACGCGTTCCGGCGTAAAGCCGAACTTCGTTTTCAACGCCTTCAGCGGTGCCGACGCGCCGAACGTGTGCATCACGATCTGTGAGCCGAGACGGCCGACGTAGCGGTCCCAGCCGAGGGTCGCCGCCTGTTCGACGGCCACGCGTGCGTGCACGTCCGGCGGCAGCACCGAGTCCTTGTATGCGTGGTCCTGCTGCTCGAAAACGTCCCATGAAGGCATCGACACCACGCGCGCCTTGATGCCCTCGGATTTCAGCGTCTCGTACGCGGCGATGCACAGCGACACTTCGCTGCCCGTTGCGAGCAAGAGGACATCGGGCTTCTTGCCGTCGGCCGCGTCGGCAAGCGTGTAGGCGCCGCGGCGCACGCCTTCGGCGGATGCGTACTTCTTGCGGTCGAAGGTTGGAAGCGCCTGGCGCGTTACGACGATACAGGCCGGCACATGGGGACGCGAAAGCGCGAGACGCCAGGCCTCGCCGACTTCGTTAGCGTCAGCGGGGCGCAGCGTAGTCAGGCCGGGAACGCCGCGCAGCGACGCGAGCTGCTCGATTGGCTGGTGCGTCGGGCCGTCTTCGCCGAGCCCGATCGAATCGTGCGTGAATACGTAGATCACGGGCAGTTCCATGATCGCGGAAAGGCGGATCGGCGGCTTCATGTAGTCGCTGAAGATCAGGAAGGTCGACGCGAACGGTCTGAGGCCCGACACCGCAAGCCCGTTCGCAACCGCGCCCATGCCATGCTCGCGGATGCCGAAGTGCAGGTTGCGGCCGCCGTAGTTGTCGTGCTCGAAGCTGCCCGCGCCTTCGAACTTCAGGTTGGTCTTTGTCGACGGCGCGAGGTCCGCGGCCCCGCCGATCATCCACGGCACGCGCTGCGCGATTGCGTTGAGCACCTTGCCCGACGACTCGCGCGTTGCAATGCCCTTCGCGTCCGCGTCAAAGACGGGAATATCCGCGTCCCAGCCTTCCGGCAACCGGGACGCCTGCATCAGGTTGAATTCCTTCGCAAGCTCCGGATACTTTTTGCCGTACTCGTCGAAACGCTTGTCCCACGCGTCGTGCGCCGCCTTGCCGCGCGCGCCCATGCCTTGAGCGAAGTGCTCGCGCACGCTGTCGGGCACGAGGAATTGCGCATCCTCCGGCCAGCCGTATGCGCGCTTGGCCAGCTTGACCTCTTCTTCGCCGAGCGGCTCGCCGTGCGCCGCCGACGTGTCCTGCTTGTTCGGCGCACCCCAGCCGATGATGCTCTTCACGACGATCAACGTCGGCCTGTCGGTCACGGCCTTCGCTTCGTTGAGGGCGGCTTCGAGTGCGTTCGCGTCGTTGGCGTCGTCCACGTGCAGCGTGTGCCAGTTGTAGCCGCGAAACCGCGATTCGACGTCATCACTGTACGCGAGGTCCGTATGGCCTTCGATCGTCACACGATTGCTGTCATAAATCCAGATCAGGTTCGACAGTTTCAGGTGCCCCGCCAGCGACGCGGCCTCGTGCGATACGCCTTCCATCATGTCACCGTCGCCGCACAGGGCGTAGACGCGATAGTCGAACAATGGTGCGTCGGGCTGATTGAAGTGCGCCTCGTACCAGCGCGCGGCCATTGCCATGCCGACGCTATTGCCAAGCCCCTGGCCGAGCGGCCCTGTGGTCGTCTCGACGCCCGTCGTCATCCGGTATTCGGGGTGACCGGGTGTCACGCTGTCGAGCTGGCGAAACTGCTTGATGTCGTCGAGAGAGACGGCGGGCTTGCCCGTCAGTTGGCCGTCTTCGTCGACGGCCTCTACGCCTGTGAGGCACAGCAATGAATACAGCAGCATCGACGCATGCCCCACGGAGAGCACGAAGCGATCGCGATTGGGCCACAAAGGCGCTGCGGGATCGTAACGAAGATGGTTTTGCCAGAGATGAAAGGCCAGAGGCGCAAGTGCCATTGGTGTTCCCGGGTGCCCGGAATTGGCCTTTTGCACGGCGTCCATCGATAGCGTCCGGATCGTGTCAATCGCGAGGCGGTCGAGATCGGACGAAGAGTTCGGTGTTGGATGTGACATGAGCGACGACTCCTTTGCAGAGTGCGCTGCGGCAGCACGGGTGCCGCAGCGGGCAGCCTGGTCAAATTGAGCATATGTAGTGCCTCCCAGCCGGCGCTGCCCGCCACAAAGACGAAGGACAAGGTATCCGCGTTCCGCGCGGCTAAAAGAGGACCAGCTTGTCCTGTTCCGGCACCGGCTCACACGCAGCCACTTCAATCGGTCGAGGTTTTACCGAGCACATGCCGCCTTTTCCTGTGCGTGTCTACGGTGCGCGTTGCTGTCGGGTAGCGCAGTGATCGTGAGCGCTTTGGGGAACGTTTCGAGGGGAGCGCAAACGCAAACGACGACACAAGGTCTTCATTCAAATCGTACAAATTCTGGCGGTCGGGAAGGTAAATATCCAGCAGACCAACTTGCATGCCCTTGGATTGTGCGCCATTTACCAAACGGCAACCTTGCTGCGGGCGCATCGTCGTCCCGCTACCTCGAGTTTTGGCGTGTGAAGTACGATCACTCCCGTACGCAAGTCCGGCCACTTCCGATGAACTGATTGTCGCGACGCTTTGGCATCGTTCATGCTCCACTTATGACGGCGGCGGCTTTATGTCTCCTACGTCTCCGGACGACCGCCCGCATGCCATGAGACGTAGAAGCGTTAGCGCAGGTAAATCTGCCTGCAGCGGACCGCTCAAGGTCCTCGCAACGCGATGCTGCTGACGAAATGACGAAGCGGTACGTCGCGTGTAGATCTGGATGGCGTGCGGGTTCGTGCGGCCCGTCATTCGTGAGACAAGTGGCACGTGCAGGATGACGACACTACGATGAGCTTCTACGGCGTCGACAGCCAGTGCGCGAGCGCGACCACCGTGCGCCTCTGCATGAGTTTCTCCTGTGTGCCGGAATTGGAATCGCTGCTTCGGAGTCAACGCCGAGCGAGGATGTGGCCGCGTCGAGCAGCAGGAATGACACGATCAACTCGACGGCCACGACAGGCCGCATCGTCCGACAGTTCAATCGGCCATGACCCAAGGATGCGCTCCCTTTTTGCTAGTTGCGGGGTAACGCGTGGGTCTGCGGCCCAGGCTAATGTTCAATGTCACATCGACCGCATCTTGCGAATCTCAATGCGCAGTGCATCCCATTCCCCAATGATTTCGGACGCAGCCGACCGGAGCACCATATCACATGGCGCCAGCTAGATTCCTGCCCTCTTTCACGGACCGCGCAGGAGCGGACTCCTGATCAGCGTCTCTTGATGTCGACCGCTACGATTTCGTATCCGGGGTCGGCGTGCTCGTGCGCGACTTTATCCGCTTCCTCATACGAGAGAAACGACGTGGCTTCCTTAACCTCCGGTGCCATGCCGATATCGCCGTCCTCTGCGGTGCAGAGGAACTTCTCGCCGGTCTTCACGACGTAGACTGTCGTCATGTCTGCCTCCATGGCTTGCAGGCGAACTTCTAGTCTAGCAGGCCGGAAGGGTTCCACACTTTTCTCTGAGTCGTTTCCGTAACGTCCTCTCCGGAGGCGTCCCGCCCTCCGATTTTTGTGCGTATTCCATGATTTTTCACAACCCAACGGCCAAATTGATCCGTCATCCTTGCAGCAATGTCAGTAAATGGTCGGGGAGAATGTTCTGGAAAATCCAGTTCTCGATGATTCAGCATCCTGCGTCATAGTGGTTGCGTCGATAGATATCCGACTATCTCAAGGATGTGAGTGACGGGCCTCAAAAAGCGCATCAAGCCTCGCCCTCGCGGCGCCCCTCAAGAGCTGTCATGACCCTGTGGGCGACCATATCCATGGCTGGCTTGACCAGGCCATTCTTGTCCGTCCATACCTTTGGGGTCAATGCCCCGCTCAGCGCGACGCTATCCGCGTCAGCCAGCGCTAGCAGCGCGGTTTGCACGTCATCGTCGAACGCAATCACGTTGACGAAAATCGTATCGCCATCATTGGTGGTCGCCCGTACCTTGCATGTCACGAACCGCTTGCCATTTTGCCCCGTGCGAATCTGCGCCTCGCCGTACAAGCGCCCGCCCACCAGTCCATCGATCATCTTCCTTCTCCTGTGATACCGTGCCGCGCAAGAAGCCTCATTGCCTGACACCACCCGAATGATCCCACGAAACGCAGCGCCGCCCGCATAATCACGTGCATTACGCACGCCTCACGTGCCAAGCACCGCGTTGCTCGATGCCTTCGACCGACAGCGACAGGCCGAGTTTGCGGCAAGGCTGGTGGCACACCCTCTTCCGCTTCGCCATCCGACACAGGCGCTGATCACGACGCTTGCACTTGCAGTGCTGGGCAAAGATGCAGCCTTCCATGCCTATCAGATGCTGGAGGCTGGGAGCCCGCAGTTTACCGTGTAGGGGAAGACTGGCGAGGGCCGGCATATTCTCATTCCGGTCGTCCGCTATCTCGTGGCTCATTCACCAACCGAACGCGACGAAATTCTGTCGCGATAAGGTGCTGCGGTGAACGATAGCGATATCATTAGGATTACTTATCTTGCCAGCGAGTAAAATTGCCTGACGGCAGATGAATCGAGTTTGTTTGCGTCTTCGACTCCCTGTTATAAAGGCCCACTGAACGGGGCAAAGCGCACAACCTAACCCGGATGGGTCGCTAAAGCCATTTGGCAGACTACGAACAGGGAAACGGCATAATGCGGCAACTGCGACGCATCATGGCACGGCATTCGCCGGTGCATGGGACAGGGCTGTTCGACGCGGCGACACTGTGAGATAAACTTGCGCGCGCGTTCAATTAGCGCCCTCGCGAATCTATCTGTAAGCAATCATTTGGACCAGACCTCGAAGACCATGTCGCATGAAAACGCTCCACACGAACACGCCGTCGAACATGCCGCGCATTCCGGCGATCAACTGTCACGCTGGGTTGCCGTCTTTACGGCAATACTGGCCGCGCTCTCCGGTTTGCTGCATTATCAGGAGGGCGTCCTGCAAACGCAGGCACTGATCTCCAAGAACGACGCCGTGTTGCTGCAAAGCAAGGCAAGCGATCAGTGGAACTATTATCAGGCGCAGTCCAATAAGGGACACCTGATGGAACTCGCCGCAGAGACCGCCCCACCCGAAAAGCAGGCGTATTACCGCGATCAGATCAGCAAGTACGAGGAGCGAAAAAAGGAAACCGCGGCCAAGGCGCATCAAATCGAACAACAGGTCGAAGATGCGAACCGGCAATCAGAGAGCCGGCAACATCCGCAGCATATGTTTGGACAGGCACTCGCGCTGATCAGCGTGGCGATCTCGCTAGCCGCCGTCACTTCGCTAACGGGCAGTCGTAAGCTATTCGTAGTCGCGGGACTGACGGGACTGGCTGGTGTGGCTGTCGCGCTGCTGGGCTTTCTGCACCTGTGAATGCTTCCGGGATGTCGCGCGGCTCCCGGCCTAACCGCCCGGGCAGGTTTCCGCGCGATTGTCGAGGTTTTCATGCTCGATGCGTAACACGGCCGACATTTTATCTCCATGGTGCGCAATCTGAAGCACATAGATGCTGTCGAAATCCTCGCCAGACCAACGCGGTACGCTTGCCGTGTCTCCACCGGAGTCCTTGACGATGCGGCGCGCGAGTTCCTCGATGATAGAGTGCTCCCAGGCGACGACGACGCGGCTGCTCCGATAGGCGGGAGAAAGCAAAGCCGCACGCAATCCTTCGACGTCCGCAAATCCGATTGAAGCATTGACGGGAAGGCCGAAGTAAACGGCCGTCGGCTCGATTGTCGCGAGTGGTCGGACGTAGTCATATTTTGTCCCGCGATCGGATTTTTGCCGTGCGGGGTCTGGCGCGAAAATCGCATCCGGCTTACCGTATTTCGCTTCAATCACTCGTGGCAGCGCCAGCGCCCGATTCAAGCCTTTGCATGTCAGTTGCCCAAGACCGCGCTCCGGCTTCTCTCCGTGCCTGATCATGACGATCGTTTCGACAGCGTCGTCGATTGCGTGGGCCTGCAGTGTAACCAGGCAGGCCGCCACCGCCAGGGACGATGCGATGAACGTTGGTAGAAAACGGAAGAGGTTCATCGGTGCGCAACAAAACTAGAGAAACCTGATTCTACCAGGTTGCAATGCAGTGATGTCCCGACGGACGGGCCGTTTCCGAGCCCCGCGATTGGTGTGCGCGGCATTGCGGATCGACACGGGTCAGCCTCGGTTTTCGATGATCGTCCTTTCCTTGGCGAACGTTCACCGCGATGGGCCTCGGCCGAAGCGATGGGACTACGCCGGTGTGACTGCCTATGCGGCCGGCACGAAGGTTATCCGGGTTTTAGCAACTCCACACTCAAGTACAACACGTTCTTCGACTCGACCGCTTTCGCCTTCGACCCTTCCGTGCATGCAAAACAATTTTCTCGTCAACATAGTTGACCGCTCGTGCTGATTAATGGTTTCCCGAGCGGGCGGGCGCCCACATGCGTAGCGCGTCGATCCTCAACGCGGCGCAACCAGCATCTGAACCTGAAGAAGTATCGCCCCGATCCCGCTATTTCCCGGTCGCAAACCGACGACAGTGCTCCAGATAACCCGCCTCGTGGCTACTCACCAGCTGCAGTATGCTGTTCCACAGCCACAACGGCGCGTCGATTGTTTTCGGGCGGTTTCTTCCTAATTCTGCGAGCCAACTCCTGCGGGTCGCTTTATCCATCTGTCGCGCATGCGCCTTTCCCACTACGGCGCCGAGATACTGTGCCACCTTCATGGCGTCGTCTTTATCGAGCCTGTCGATTTCGAGCTTCAAATCCTGCGGCAGAAGCTCGCGGACCACAACCGCTCGCTCGAGCACTCGTGCAGCGCGCATCCGTTCACCGAGAAACGGTGAAAGATGTCGCGCCCCTTCAACGACACGCTGCGCGTTGTCGCGCGGCATCGTCGTGCTGTCGTAGCGGGGCGCGGCGGCCTTGACGCCTTCCTTGACGTCCATCAGGCAAAGGTCGTCGCCTCCGATCGCGCCTCCTTCCACGTTGAGCAATACCGCATACCGCAAGCGTCCGAGCGAGCTGCAACCCTTCACCCAGTACGCGGCGTCGAGCATTCGACCGTCGCCCGCCGTATCGCGGCCTTTCAGGCATGTCACCAGGCTCGCGATATCCTGGTCGAGAAAAAGCGCTGCGATCCCCTTGGCCTCTCGTTTCGCTAGCGGCCAGAACCGTTTGCCGAGCGGTATCGTCGGCTCCAGATCCTCTATGCGCTCCCGCGCGAGATGTCGCCATGAGCGGCGCACCGCTTCCTTCATGACGACCTGCACGGGCGCTGGCCGGCGGATTTTCGGATGTCCTGCAAACGCCGATTGATAGCCGGCCGCCAGCGCTTCCGTCATCCGCACCACATGCAAGCCCGAGAGCGACGAGCCGCGTGCCGCCATCGCCAAAGATAGTCCCAGACGCACGAGATCATGAACGGGGTTGCCAATGACGGTCTGATCAAGGTCGCGAATCTGGATCTCAACCTCGCCTTCGGCATTTGCAATCGGACCGAGATTGCCTGTATGGCAGTCGCCGCAGATCCAGACGGCCGGTCCGTGCGGCAATGCGTCGCCGTTGTGCTCGACGAGCCATGCGTAGAACTGTTCTGTGTTGCCCCGTACGTAGGCGTGCGGAGAGCGCGCCATCTTCAGCCTGCGTAGATCTGCGAGAACGGTCTGCCTATCCTCGGGCGAAGGCAGGCCGCTGGTTTTTGATTGCATTCTTTTGCTCACGAGAGTCCGCCAGTCACATTTCACCAGCAAATGCATCAGCAGAAGCCGTACCGCAGGCTTTCCATAGGCTTACACATCCTCGCTGCGCGAACTGGAGGTCGGCCGGGATTCGGGAAAAATTTGCCAAAGTGGCCCTATGCCGCTGCCCTATGCCGCCGCTTTAAAAGACAACTCGAAATCGATCGTCGGATCGAGCAGCGGCACCTTCCGATGGAGGTCGAGCAGATACCGCTTCACAAAACGCTTGCTGACCACCTGGTTGACAGCTGAATCGACGAAGCTCGAGGTGATTGGCTCGCCATGACGCGGGCACGCGATGGCAAGTCGCGGACCATGGATTTCCCTGCAATCTAGACACCCAATAACGGGCTATCCGTCAAGCGAGCAAGCGGCACCAACGACTGCCGAAGCAGGCGGATTTCCGCCCGCCTGCGTCCGCGAGGCCTGCGGCGTGAAGGACATCCTCACACCGTTGCACGCCGCGTTTTTTCTCATTGCAGCGTCAACCCATGTCGTTAAGCTCGCGTTATAGGAGCAGTGCTGAACTTTTTCAGCCACGACAAAATTGGAGAATCGCATGAAGACGATGTTCGCTGCTCTGGCTTCCGCTTTGCTCGTTTCGACGGCTTTCGCACAAACCGCTGCACCGGCACCGTCGACCGCTGCACCGACCGCGGCTCAGGCTGGCAAGACTGATCTGAAGGCCGGCGGTGCAACCAAGACAGCAGCCGACAAGGCGTCGGCTGAAGGTGGCGTCAAGAAGATTCCGGCCGCGCACGCAAAGGCCAAGGCACACAAGGTGAGCAAGAAGACTCACTCGGTCAAGGCAGGCACCGAAAAGGCCAAGACTGATGCGGGTAACGAAGCAAACGCCGGTGCCGCGAAGACCGACGCAACCGTGAAAACGCAATAAGGACCATTGGACGCACAGCGGCTCGATGGTATCGGAATGCCGTACAAGGCGAGTCGAGGACTCGCCTTTTTTCGTTGTCGGTTAAGACAACACTGTCCTCCGCCGCCAGCTTTGCCATTGCAAAGATCGTCGCAGGTTGCGACGTTTGCACTCTGCAATTCGCGGGACTCTTAGCATAGCGAATAATTCAATTTGATCAGCGGATATTGAGAGCCTGCTTGTATGCCGAGACAGCCCCGGCTTGCGCCCGCTGTCGCCTGGAAAGGATCCTGGGCCAGCCGCAGGCCGGGGCGGCACCCCAGCGCGGTTGCCTCTTCCGCCTCGGGACAGGGCGTCTGTTGTTATCTGTTGTTGTCCCGCGCACCACGGCATCTATGTCAATCGGGACCATCCGACTCGCCTGACCTGCCCGTCCCCACCCAAACCGATATGCCTGCTGATCGGCCATTGCTGACGTTGGCGTGTCGGCCACTGTGAGGCAGCTGATAGGCGCTTTGCCGCCGTTCGCGCCGTCGAAGCCTCGAATGTCAGGTGCCGATGCGAGTGAACGAGTACTCACGCCCCGATCCAGCCGTCCACGCCGACGCGATATAAACGACTGCTTTCGGGTTTCTTCGGACTTCCGCCGCGTTGCTGCCGGCAACGTGTAGTTGACGATGCGTGGCTCATGAAAGCACCCAATTCGAACTTAAGCTTCACGATTCTCAATATGATATTTTTCCGCAATAGCCGTAATAGCAACGGGCTGTCATGGCTATCACCGCTCGGCAACACTACGTTTCTGACTTGCATGATCCATAGATCTCGCAAAACCCTAATTTAGTCAGCACCTCGACCGGGAATGAGTCCGGGCGGACCATTACGCTGATGCTACTTCTATTTCCAAAGAAATTCGCTGTCCTATTTTCATACGTAAGCGAGTTCGCGGGTGATTCCTTTTCCGCGTGTCACACCACCGTGACGTCCTCAGGCACCATTTTTCCCGTCGAACGCCGGGGAGCAGCCGGCATTCATCCCGTATCAACGACTACATCGGATTTTCCAGGCGTTTTTCGCCTCGTCTAAACTTACCCAAGCAGGCAACCTCCTGACTATCTGCTACGATCCAGCCGCAAGACGGTGGTAGGTCCGCGCCTATACGCACAGAGGAACCAGTGATGCCTCGACCAATCGCGCACCATGCGTTTCTTGCACTCGCGTGTCTTCTCACATTTCCCGCGGTGGGAATGGGGCAATCGCAGGCGTTCACAAACAGGCCAGCCAATCTGCGCGCGGGGCCAAGGCGCGACTATCCGATCGTCGCGCAACTTTCGCGCGGTACACCTGTGATGGTCGCAGGTTGCCTGAGCGACTACTCGTGGTGTGATGTGATTTTGCCCCGTTCGCGCGGATGGATTTATGCAAGGTCGCTGAACTATCCATACCAGGGCAGCTATGTCCCGGTTATCTCCTACGGACCTGTGGTCGGCCTTCCGGTCGTTGCGTTTTCAATCGGAGCGTATTGGGGTAGTCATTATCGGGGGAAGCCCTGGTACCGCGATCAGCGGCGCTGGGCCCACCACCCTCCACCCGGCCCCGGTCCGGGACATTGGCCAGGGCACGTTCAACCGCGTCCGCCTGGTAGCCGCCCTCCTGGAAATACCGCGCGCCCTCCTCAGGGCGGAACGGGAGGACGTCCTCGGAGAAACCCATCCTGACGTGGCGGCGCACATCCCACGGGGCGTCCATGTTCCGGAACGTTCGATGCCTTTTTACCGTACCTCACCCGATACGGCAAGCCAGCAGATGCCTCCCCTGTTTTTGACCCGGCTCAGAAAGCCGCATGAATTGATTGAGGAAGCTCGTACAATGGCACGATCTCCGGTTTGCGAGGTCGCGTCGCCATGCAGCCTGGTGCCAACCTGAACCTGATCGAAATCGTCGGCTTGCTGGTCGGCGGCCTGGCCCTGTTCCTGTTTGGACTGGAACTCATGACAGGGGGACTCAAGGCGATCGCCGGGTCCCGTTTGCAGTCGCTGCTGGGCACGCTGACGGCCAACCGGTTTCGTGGCGTGTTCGCTGGCGCGGGCATCACGGCGCTGCTGAATTCGTCGACCATTACCACCGTACTGCTGGTTGGCTTCGTGTCCGCTGGACTCATGACGCTCCAGCAGTCGATCCCGATGATCATGGGCGCCAATATCGGCTCGACGCTGACTGCGCAGATCATCGCATTCAATGTCTCGGCGATTACGCCATTCCTCCTCGCCGGCGGCTTCCTGCTATACGGTTTCTCCAAACGTCAATTGGCACGCGAGCTCGGTGGCATCCTGCTCGGCCTCGGCCTGCTGTTTCTCGGCATCGAGTTCATGGGTAACGCCACGCGGCCCCTGCGTAACTATGAGCCGTTCATTGCCGCGATGCAGGACATGCGCAATCCATTGCTCGGCATTGTGATTGGCGCGGTCTTTACGGCGATCGTGCAAAGTTCGGCTGCCACGCTCGCGATCGTTATTGCTCTAGGCAGCCAGGGATTGATTCCGCTTGAATCTGGCATCGCGCTAATTCTGGGGGCCAATGTGGGAACCTGCGGCACGGCGCTGTTGGCGTCGATCGGCAAGTCGGCGGAAGCCGCGCAGGTCGGCATCGTCCACCTGCTCTTCAATCTGCTCGGCGTCCTGTTTCTCGCCTTCGTGATTCCGCAGTATGCCGACTTCATTCGCCAGATCTCGCCGTCCGCGCCTGAACTGACGGGCGCCGCCCGCCTCGCGGCCGAAACTCCACGTCAGGCAGCCAATGCCCATACAGTGTTCAGCGTGTTTTGTACAGCGGTGCTGATCTGGTTCACGAAGCCCATCGGCAAGCTCGCCGAACGGCTTGCTCCGTCGTCGCACAAGAGCTGGCAGGATCCGGGCGTGCCGCGCTATCTCGATGACACGCTGGTGGAAATGCCGGCGCTGGCGATCACCCGCGTACAGCTCGAACTGGTCTCGCTCGGCAAACAGGTCAAGAATCTGGTCGAGCGGAGTGCAGCGCTTGTCATCGAAAGCAGTGCGCCGGCTCTTGGCGCGCTGACGGACGAAGACAAAGCTGCCGATACCCTCAGCACGGCCATTCTCACCTATGTTGGCAAGCTTTCGGAGGCCATCCATACCGATGACGAAGGGAGGCAACTGGTGGACCTGGCGCGTATCGCGACTTGTCTGGACGCGATACGGGAAGTTGCCACCACCAGCATGCTTGCACTGAGCCAGCGACGGCTCGCGCAGGGCGCGGACATCACCGGGTTACGCAGCCCCGAAACTTCCCGGTTTGTCACGGCAGTGATCGAACATTTCGCGCTTGCTGTGAAGACGATCGCACATCCGGAAGCGGAAGATGTGACGCGCATCCTCAACGCAAAGCTTGAGATCGAAGTGCAGGCGGACATCGCGCGTCAGCACATCCTGTCAGACCTGCAACTGCACAGCCAGGAAGATGCGGTCAATTTTCGTCTGTCGAACGACATGATCGAGCATCTCAACGAAGTCGCCCGGCTGTCCCGTGCCATCGCCAGGGCCAGTCGATCGTTGAACGATGTGCAGGTGGCCGCGCAATAAAAAACTGGCGTGCCGGGAGGATCTAACTGACCGTATTGATGACGATGACAGGGACGGTCGCTTTCTGAATGATGCTCGATGCAACGGATCCCACGATAGCCGTCAACACGGCACCCCGCCCCTTGGCACCTACTGCGACAACATCCGCCTTCACTTCCGACGCAAGCCGCGTGACCTCGGTTGCCGCATCGCCGTGCTTCCAGTGCAGATGTACATCTGACACGACTGGCTGTAGCACAGCTTTGGCCGCTTCGAATGCCCGATTGGCTTCCTGCTGGTTTTCCTGCTGGAATTCAGCTGTATGCAGACCGGTTCTGCCCACCATGGGCGACACATGCACGACGTGCAGGATCAGTGGGGCCTGCAGGAACGGTCGTTCGACAAGTCGCTGGGCTGCTGTCGTGCTCTGCGGGGAGCCATCCACTGCAAGAACGATTACAGTCATAGTGCCGCTTCTCAAGCGAAATGAAACATACACGAGGCGCACTTGCGAGTTTAGTCCAGTTCGCCCGGTTCCGACATTCGTAACGACTCTCGGCGGTGGGTATGGACCGACCCTGTGCGAAGTGGGTAGAAATCGTGACCGCCTCACTGACCTTTTGCATCGTGAGCCGATACGGTGCGGCGGTGCTTTCTGCGCTCTGCGTGGCGATGCTGATGGGCTGCCGTCTTCCTCCGCTCGGGGAGCGTCCGCAATCGACCGCGCTGACGGCCGAAGAGGCGCGGACCACCCGGCTCGGCCGGGCGACCGAGCAGGAACTGGCACGCCATCCCGGGCTTACCGGCATCGATCCGCTGGCGGACCCGCTTGAGTCGTTTGCGGCGCGCGTCGATCTGGTCCGCACGGCCGAGCGTACGTTGGATGTCCAGTACTACATCTGGCGCGGCGACCTGACAGGCACATTGCTGCTCGAAGAACTGCAGGGGGCGGCCAGTCGCGGCGTGCGCGTGAGGCTTTTGCTGGACGACAACGGCATACCCTCGTCCATGGACGATACCTTGTCCGCGCTAGCCGCCCGGCCTAACATCGAAGTGCGCCTGTTCAATCCGTTTGTCACGCGAAAACCGAAATTCATTGGCTTTCTGACAGACTTCACGCGGCTGAACAGGCGTATGCACAACAAATCGCTAACTGCCGATGGCATTGCAACCATCATCGGTGGCCGAAACATCGGCGACGAATATTTCGGCGCCCATGACGGCGTGGTATTCGCAGATCTCGATGTGCTGGCAATCGGTTCTGCCGCAAGCGATGTGGCACACGACTTCGACCGATACTGGGCCAGTGCATCGTCCTACCCCGTTGGGCTGATCCTTCCATCCGCGCGTGCAGACCAGCTCGGCACACTCGACGCGGCTGCGCGCGCAGTCGAGCACAACCCGGCGGCCGCTGCGTATATCGAAGCGCTAAGGAAGACGACCGACGTGCGGCGCCTGGTCGATGGGTCCCTGCCGCTGGAATGGGCCGAGACCCGCCTCGTCAGCGATGACCCGGCCAAAGCACTGGGTGCGGCGGCTCCCGGCTCGCTCGTGTTATCCCAACTGGGTACAACGCTGGGCGGTCCGGCACACGAACTCGACCTCGTTTCCCCTTATTTCGTGCCGGGCGAAGACGGCACCCGCTTCTTCGCGCAGCTCGCCGCCGCGGGTACCACCGTGCGGATAATGACCAACTCCCTCGAAGCAACGGATGTCGTTCCCGTCCATGCCGGCTACGGAAAACGGCGCGCGGAGCTACTTCGAGGGGGCGTGCGCCTGTACGAACTGCGTCGCGCGGCGGGCGCCACGGCTCACAAGTACTACAGCATGGGCGTGTTCGGCAGTTCAGGCTCGAGTCTTCATGCAAAAACATTTGCGGTTGATTCCGAGCGCGTCTTCGTGGGTTCGCTGAATTTCGATCCCCGTTCAGCGAACCTGAATACAGAGCTGGGATTTGTCATCGAAAGCCCGGAGCTCGCGCTGCGGATCGAATCCGTATTCTGGAAGCTGGCTCCTGCGCTGGCCTACGAGGTACACCTGAACAGCGACGGCAAGCTGTATTGGACCCGACAGTCTGCGGGCATCACCATCAGGTATGACACCGAGCCGAATTCCACTTGGTTCGACCGGCTCAGTGTGCTGTTCTTTTCCATACTGCCTATCGAATGGCTCCTGTAGCGCGAATGTCGGGTCGACTGTGACGGTGTCGTGCCGCACGGAACACGGGACACGGGGGCAACGTCGGCAGTCGCCCCATCTCACGCCGCTATGAGGATCACGGGAACAGACAGCGTTGTACCTTCCCGGTTGACGGTGATGGACATACGCCGGCTCGCCCTGGCGGCCATCTGCACCAGTTGCCGGAGTTGCTCGACGCCTGTCCCAACCGTTCCGTTCACGGCGACGATGATGTCGCCCGTCCGCATTCCCGCTGCTGCACCCGCTGCTGCTGCGGAGCCCGTCGACTGACGACCACCCCTGCGGGCGCATGCAACACAACCGCAGTTGGAGCACACTTTGAATAGCATCTCCTTTACCTTGGGCTGGGCACGCCTTTCGATGTACACGGCCTCAGATACGCCCACCGGGGTTCCCGTGCGCAGCCAGTTCCCCCGGGATCTTTGGCCGGGATACATACGGCACGCATGGCGTCGCGAATGCTCGCTGACCCACGACGTGCAAAGAAGCTCGGCTCAAACAGCACAGGAACCGTTGACTTGCAGCCTCGAAAAAGTGCAATGTGCCGGTTACCAGCCGCGCGCCCCGTGGTGAACCAGCCAGACTGATGGCAACACGGGATCTATTCGCGAGCGACGCGGGAGACTGACCATGAATGACCGATTGCATGCATCCGTCCATGTGCTCGTGATAATTCTCATCATCGGCTGGCTGCTGTATGCAGGTAGTGCCGTATTCGTTCCCATTGTTTTCAGCATTATCGTGGTCTACGTCATCGTAGGATCCGTTCGGATGCTTGGCCGGGTTCCCGTAATTGGGCCGGTGCTCCCGGTATCGGTCTGTTATGCGCTTTCAATACTGCTGCTTGCGGGTGTCATTTTCCTCGCCGTGACTATGGTGGCTGCCAACAAGGACGCCATGCTGGCGCTCGCGCCCCGCTACCAGGAGTCGGTACTGACCCAATTGCATAAAGGCGCTTTGCTTCTGCGGATTGACACGGAGCCCACCTGGGATTCCCTCCGGCGCGGCGTGGTGGCACAGCTAAATATTCAGTCGCTCATCGGCACCATGGTCGCGTCGCTTTCCGGATTCATGGTGAAGGTATTTGTGGTTGCCCTCTATGCGTGCTTCCTGCTGATCGAAAGGAGGATGTTCGCTGACAAGCTGGCGGCCATGGCACCCAACGCGCAAAGCGCTGCAAGAATCAGCAGCGTGATCGACGACATTAATGACCGCATTGGTGCCTATCTTGCGCTAAAGACCATCCTCGGTCTCGTCCAGGGCGTGCTTTGCTGGGGGGTGATGAAGCTCATGGGACTGGAGTTCGCAGGTCTGTGGGCTATGTTGATCGCGTTGCTTAATTACATCCCGTATATTGGGTCGGTGCTCGGCATTTTCTTTCCTACACTGATGTCTCTTGTGCAGTTTGGACAGTCGGGCGAGACGCTTGCACTGCTGATATCGTTGACGGCGATTCATTTCCTGGTTGGCAACGTGCTGGATCCGTATCTGATGGGTAACTCGCTCAACCTGAGCCCCTTCGCAATCCTCGCCGGAATGGCGATCTGGTCGGCGATATGGGGCGTGGCGGGCGCTTTCCTTGCAATTCCAATCATGGTGAGCACAACCATCATCTGCTCGCAATTTCCGATGACGCGACCGATCGCCGTGTTGCTTTCAAAAAATGGGCGTCTGTCCACGAGCGTCAATCTGCCTGCGCTGTAGTTGGGTCTGGGCAACCTTACCTCCCTTTATCCGTCCTTTGCCCGACTACATGCATTAAGCGGTTACTGTGCCGCGGATGCCTGTGGACTGGCGAGTGTGCTCTGCACGATGTGCAACTCGCGGGTGCGCAGCGGCAACGAGCAGTGGGCGTCGTTCAGCGCCTGCCGAACCTGGCGCGCGAGATTCCAGCGCATGTCCCAAAACACATCGATGTTCGCCCACACACGGATGTTCAGCACGGCCGTACTGTCGTCGAAGCGGCTGACCATCACCTGCGGTGCGGGATCCTTGAGCGCGCGCGGATCGGCGACCGCGAGGGAGCGCAGCGCGTCCAGCGCGCGATCCACATCGTCGCGCACGGAAACTTCGATTTCGAGGTCGAGACGGCGTGTCGGATTGCGACTGTAGTTGCGGATTGAATTGGTCCACAGCGTACTGTTCGGCACATATTCGCAGATGCCGTCCGGTTTGGTGAGGCGCGTCGTGAAGAGGCTGACTTCGACGACGGTGCCCGCGATGTTGCCTGCTCCGCCGTCGATAAAGTCGCCGACCTTGAACGGCCGCAGCAGCAACAGCATGATGCCGGCCGCGATGTTCTGCATCGTGCCTTGCAGCGCGAGACCAATCGCGAGACCGGCGGCCCCCAGGACGGCGACGATGCTTGCCGTCTGGATGCCGAGTTCCGACAGCGCGCCGACGATCGCGACAATGCGGATGCCTAACAGGCTCGCGTCGCAGAGAATCGGGCGCAGCGTCGCGTCGACGCGCGACTGGCGGGTGAGCGTGCGGCCGAGCCACCGCGACACGCGGCGCGCTATCCACCAACCGAGCACGAGAATCAGCACGGCGGAGCATAGCTGTAGAGAGAACGCGGTAAGCGCATTCCAGAGGAAGGTCCATCGACTTGGATGGAGCTCGGCGAGAATGTTCAGCATGGCCATTGCAGTCCTTGTTGGAAAGTGACGGTGGTTATTTCCAGGCGCATTGTTGGAGTACGTCAGAGAGCAGTTTAAAAGCTTTGCACCAGCGTCCCCAGCACAATCACCACAACCAGCGCTGCAAGCGCACCGACCATGCCGACCATCACCATATCCCGATAGCTTTGCTTGTGCGTCGTGCCGCAAACCGACAGCAGGGTGACCACCGCGCCGTTGTGTGGAAGGCTATCCAACGTACCCGATGACATGACGGCCACGCGATGCAGCAACGCAGGATCGATATGATGTTGCGCCGCCAGTTGCAAATACGTGCTGCCAAGCGCATCAAGCGCGATCGTGAGTCCACCTGACGCCGACCCCGTCAAAGCCGCAAGCAGATTCGTCGCGACAGCCAGCGAAACAAGCGGCCCGCCGCCAATCCCCAGCACCCACGCACGCACCACTTCGAACGCAGGCAGCGCCGCAATCACCGCCCCATAGCCAACGAGACTCCCGACGCTCAGCACCGGCAACACGGAAGCATTCGCGCCCGCATCGACGCTCTCACGCAACGTGCCGAGCCGCCCCCGGTTCATCATAACCAAAAGCACGACGGCGAGGGCCAGCGCCACCGACACGCCCCATACGCCGCTCACGGCAGACAGCGTCGTCCCACCCCAACGCGGCTCCGCCAGATACAACGCATCGATATGCCGCAACACGATGATGTTCATCGCGAAGTTTGCGAACACCACTACAACGAGCGGCGCGATCGCAATACCGATGGGCGGAAGGCGCGCGCTGATTGTGCCGCGTTCGATTTCAGCGGGGTCGAACGACTGCGAAACCGTTGCGCGTTCACGCACCAGGTTTGAATCCTTTGCGCCAACGGGCGCATCCGGCGCATCGCCAAAGCCCTCGCCCGCGCGGCGCGCGGCGCCCTCCTGACGTGACAGCCACCACAAGCCGAACGCAACCATCACGATACTTGCAATGATGCCGAGCCCCGGCGCGGCGAACGGCGTCGTGCCGAAGAATGGCATCGGTATTGCGTTCTGGATTGCGGGCGTACCCGGCAACGCTGACATCGTAAATGTGGAAGTACCAAGTGTGATCGCAGCGGGCATCAAACGGCGTGGAATGTCCGCGGCACGAAACAACGCCTGTGCCATTGGCGCAAGCACGAAGAACGCGACAAAGAGGCTCACTCCGCCATACGTCACGACCGCGCCGCCGATCACAACGGCGAGAACCGCGCGCCTCGGCCCGAGCTTGTCGGTCATTAATTGCGCAATCGCATCGACGGAACCGCTATCCTCCATCAGCTTGCCGAACAGCGCGCCGAGCAGGAACAGCGGAAAGAACTGCGCGAGAAAGCGCGCGGTGCTCGACATGAAGGTCTGCGTCCAGTGCGCGAGCACGGGCTCGCCCGACACCAGCGCGGCGAGCATTGCCGCAATGGGTGCGAGCAGCAGCACGCTCCAGCCGCGATACGCGAACCAGATCAACAGGCCAAGGCTCGCCAGCATGCCCACGAGCCCGAGTCCCAGCGCCGTCGATGACAACGCCGGGCCGCTCATCGCAGCACTCCGTCGAGCAGCGCATCGAGATCGAGCGACGACCGCTCGCCGAGCGAGCTGCCGTGTTCATCGAGAAACGCCTGCGCCGTGCGGCGCCCTTCGTCGCGCAGCATCGTGAGAAAGTGCCATTCGGCATTGAGCTTCGACGAATAGCCGAGCGTCGTCATCATCGTACTTGCGATCCGGTGCATGCGCATCGTCGCCCAGCGGCGCCCTTCGTCGTTGCCGGGGTCGGCGACCTTGTGCAGCAGCGCGATCATGCGCAACTCCTTCAGCAAGGGGGCATTGAACGCGACTTCGTTGAGTCGGCTGATGATGTCGCGTGCCGAGCGCGGCGCATCCGGCCGTTCGACAGGGTTGACCTGCACGAGCAGCGTGTCCGTCGAATCCGTTTCGCGGATCAGCGGCGTGATCGTCGGATTGCCGGCATAGCCGCCATCCCAGTACGCTTCGCCGTCGATTTCGACGGCCTTGAACAAGGTCGGCAGGCACGCCGATGCAAGCAGCACCTCGGGCTTCAGATCGGCATTGCGAAACACGCGGCCCTGCCCGGTGCGCACGTGCGTCGCGGTGACGAACAGCTTGATGCGCGACGCACGCACGGCGTCGAAATCGATGCTCTCTTTGAGGATGCCGCGCAGCGGATTGAACGAGGTCGGATTGAGGTCGTACGGCGATACGAGGCGCGCGATCATGTCCATCGCGAGAAAGAGCGGCGAATGATCGAGCGTCCAGCGGCCCGCGAGCTTGTCGAGCGGACTGCGCCGGAAAGGGCTGAAAACGGCGGCATCCGATACGCGCCGCCAGAAATGCTCGAGCGCCTTGCGCGCGCCCGCAGCCCCTTCATGCTCGAAGCCGCTGACCAGCACGGCCGCGTTCATGGCGCCTGCCGACGTGCCCGCGACGCCCTCGATCTGCAACCGCGACTCTTCGAGCAGCCGGTCGAGCACCCCCCATGTGAACGCCCCATGCGAGCCGCCGCCCTGCAGCGCCAGATCGACGAGCAAGGGATTGTCGTGCCCAGATGGGTGAGGAGCAATGGACGGATAGGTCATCGCGTCTCCGGATTGACAGGGCACGACCAAGGTTATACGGCGGATCGTCCGATTGCAAAGCCATCGATGAATGCCCAGCAATGCGCGCCACCGGATCTTGCCTCGGTGCTCTGCACTAAAATGACGGATCGGGATCCCTGTGGATGCCGATCAAGCGTCACATCGAGGATCTCATGTTCGGTACGATCGACCGGACGAGCGAAGTAAAGTATGCCCAGATCGACAGCCCACGCCAAACGTAATTGGATTGTGGAATCTCATCAATAACGACACCGCGCCCGTTGCGGCCACCGTCTCCGCCCGCAGGATTGTTTTGCGTAACGCAGACCCCTCCGCCGATGATCAGAGAGGCAGAGGAGAACAGGAAGACAGTTTTCCGGTTATGTGCATTCGCTCTTTGCTGTTTCCTGCCGGTTGACGCGGAAATATCTCGACGAAAGGCCGGAGCCGAAGAGGAAGAGACGTTCGAAGGATCGCGCTTTCGAACAATCGAAAGACCGCAGATGGCCGACTGTACTCATTCACGGAAGTCGCCCGAAAGCAGCCGCTGAAGATTTCAACGGCTGCCCTACAGCACCTTCATTGATTCAGGTTTGTTCAACGCCTGCCCGCACGCCACATCGTGCGCTTCCGAGCTTGCAGACATGGGCAGGCGTCGAACTAATCTCAAGACGACCTGCCCGTCAACTGTTGGCACTATAGATTGGCTTCCGACGTAGTCAATGCTTTCCATAGGTGGCGACATACTGCGCCAGATCAGCCCACTGCGGCGACGTCAAAAGGTGTGGGTGATCTCGCGCGACCTGCAGTGCTACTGCATGAAAACCCTGATTTGATTCGGACGGTCCCGCCTTCAAAAGACTATTGAATGATGTGTTGAACGTCGCGCTGGTATCGCCGGCAAGCGCGGGCGGAGCTTCGGCGACTGCGGCAACATTCAGCGCACTGCTCAGTCTGTCAAGGTGCTTGTTGCGCGCCGAGACAGCGGGCGAATACGTCCTGTTCGGATCAAGCTTTTCCGCAAGAAGCTGCAAAATGGCCGTATGGTCGAGCTTCCCCGAGAAGACACCGCCCGGCGTTACGTAGGGCGACACAAGCAAGGCGGGCACGCGTAGTCCTGTCGTTTCAAACGGGAATCCCGCAACATTGGCCGCAATGGAGAGCGGTGAAACATGGTCAAAGAACCCTCCATGCTCATCGTAAGTCACGATCAGGAGTGTGTTCTTCCAGCGATCTGGATTGGACGTCAGCGTCCGGTAGACATCCGCGACAAAAGCCTGCCCCGCGGCGATACCTGTCGGGCAATGGTCGTCGTTGGCGTTGAAGTGCGGACCGTCCGTGTACTCCGGTTCGACAAATATCACCTTGGGCATGATCGCGTCGCTCTGCCAGTCCGCGGCGAACCGGGTGTAGCGACGGAAACTGCCGCCGACATCATCATGCGGCAGGGCGAGTGACGTGATGATCTCCGGCAGCCATTTCTTCATCAGACTGAAAAACGGAAAGAAGCTGCCCGACTGATAAACGCACCAGGGAATGCCGCGCTCCCGCAACCAGTCGTAAACAAGCGGCTGATCGGGGATAAAATTGAGTCCTTGCACGTTGTCACTGATAGCGCTCTCCCCGGCCATTGCCATCAGCCGGTTCGCCTGCGTACCAGAAGGTAGAGGCGCAAACCAGTTATCACAAACCGTGTAATGTCGCGCCAGGAAGTCATAAGTCGGGAGCGCGGCGGCGTCGTAATACCCCATCACGTCCGCAAGGTTCTGCGCAGGAGTGGCGCGAGTTGCATAACTTTGAACGAACCCACCGAGTTCGGGACAACCACCCGGCGTGCAAGGTGTATTGATCTGGGTTGCAATGGGCGTCCGGTCATGTGGAGGATCGGGTATTGAAACGACGTCCGGGCCGAGACGGTGAACGGGATAAGACTGCCCCGCATACACATTTGTAAAGTTATTCAGCCATGCCGGATCGGACGAGAGACCGTTGACGTTACCTCCTGTCAAACCGAGGTAACCGAGCATATGATCGAACGACCGGTTCTCCAACATCAACACTACGAACGTATCGATATCATCGAGCGCTGGCATTTCCCACTCCTTCGAAGGATTTGTCACATCATGTCACCGCCATTTGCGCATTACTTGTCAGCTGTCACAATGCGCGTTGTGTCCTCGCCTCCGGCTACCCGCACCATGCGGCGACAACGTCGGCAACGATAGCGGCCGCGGATCGTCATGCTCACCGGTGCTGCACTTTTCGTGTTGCCATGTACGCCTCGAACAGACCCGCATGCAACCGGCTGAGTTCCTGACTCAGGATCTCGCCCAGCAGTGCGGTCGCGCGCGACGCCGTCTGTTCACGCTGCACACGCGCCTCACCAAACCGGCCCGCGAGCGCCGGTTTGACCACCAGCAGCCACACCGGGAGCCACGCGTCTATTCGTCGACTTCGCCCGAGCCGGGAAGTTCAGCATCCAAGCGCCGGTGTAACGCGTCCAGCGAAGCGTCGCCCAGTCCGGACAGCAGCGCCGCGGACCGTGTCGGCGCCAGCCATGCCAGCTCCACGAGCAGCGGCCAAGCAGCGTCCAGCCCCCCCGTCCGGTAGCGCGCCTCGGTCATTCACATGAGGGGCGCCGGGATGCGCCACCAGGATTCAATGGACCTGACGGCGTCACTTGCGGCCGCCTACTCGCCTGCCAGTAGCCACAGCGGTGCGGCGTGATTCCCCGCATGACTGTCGGCATGATTGCCGGCCTGGCCAGTACCGCGTGATCAGCGAAGGGCGTTGTGGAACCACCTTCGAGTTCATGGACCAGCACCGTCATCGCGGACAGCGCGCGGTCGTCCGGATACCCGGCGGCCGGTTCTTCCAGGGCCGCTCGCGCGGCCGCTCCATCGCGGCGCTGCAACTGATCGTGGACGCCGTTGCGCAACACCACGTCGCGGCTGTCGGCAAAAATATCGAGCTGCTGTGCGGTCGGCTGCATCGTCATCGCGCTCAGAAGAGTTGATCGTGAAGAGCGCTCAGGCTAATCCATTTCACCGTGCCGCGAAAGGCGCGGCCGTCCTCATTGACTGACTCGATGATCACGCGCTGGCCGCTCACTTCGGCGATCACGCGCACGATCCGCTCGCCATAGCGCATCAGCGCGCCGATCGGCGGGCAGGCCAGCGCCGCTTTACGCGCGACTCGCCCGGCTCGCCCAGACCGCACTTGCCGCACGCGAGGTTCTGATTCCATCACACCTGGCTCCGCTTCTTCCGGCGCGCGGCCGTCTTGCTGGATGGCGCTGACGCAACCGCGATCTTGCGCGCCGGACGTGCCGCAGTTGAACGTGAAATCGCGCTCTTCGGGGTAATCGAATGAAAGGGACTTCCCCGTCCCGAGGCTGCGGAGGAAGCTGCGAATCGGAATCAAAGTGCCATGATGGACAGTCGAGCCTTTATCAACGCCAGCCGGAGGGGAAGTCCATGTCCATGGTCACCGTCGAAATCGATCTTGCCAAGAATGTGTTTGCTCTCCATGGTGTGGATGAAACCGGCAAGGCGGTACTGGTCAAGCCCAAGGTCACGCGTGATCAGCTCGTAGCGTTGATCACGCAAATTGCCGCCGTGCCTGATCGGCATGGTCTTGCCGCAGAAGCGGGAGCGGTTGCGCAAGGAGATTACGGCGCATCTGGATTCCTTGCCGGGTTGGGACGGCAGAAGCATCCGCGACCTGCATGAACACGTCGACAGCATCGAAGACCGATTGACCGAATACGATCGCGCGATCGGCCAGATAGCGCGCGAGGACGAGCGTTGCCGGCGACTCATGCAACTGCGTGGCATCGGCCCGACAACGGCCAGCGAGTTGCTTGCCAGCATCGGCGTCGGGCATGACTTCAGGAAGGGTCGCCAGGTGGCCGCATGGCTCGGCCTGACGCCGGGACAATATAGCAGCGGTGGCAAAGCACGACTTGGCAGCATCACCAAGGCTGGGGACGCCTATCTACGCAGTCTGCTGGTCACCGGTGATCGCGCAGTCATGGCAAACCTCGGCGACAAACAGGACCGCTTCAGCTGTTGGGTCAGAGCCCTGACCGAGCGGCGCGGCTATTGGCACGCGGCCGTAGCGATCGCTGCCAAGAACGCGAGGATGGCATGGGCACTGCTGAGATACGGCGATGACTTCAAACATCAAGCATCTACCATTTAAAGCACTGGATCGTACAGCCATCTGACCATGATCAGATAGAAGATCCCTTTGCACTGCCAGCGGTGATGTGAAATCGTGGTTTGCGTGGCGACCGCAGACACACAGCGCGTCGCTGCAAGCGGCTCGGCGCGATGTTGCCGCCAGATTTTGTACGAAAAGGACGACAACCCCGTGATGGCCCTCTTCGTTACGTAGCTGCTCGGCGTCGCCCCGCGACGTTGAGGACTCGCACCCCCGACTTACGCATCTGCCTCCCGCGCGTCCGGCTGCACATTTCCCTCAAGACTGTGCGGGCCGCGGTGTGCCTCCCACGCGTCTCTGGCCTTCCCGATTGTGCTCGGCCAAGTGCTGTCGGTGACTAGAGTCCGACGGAAACAGCGTTTGCACAAGGCGATCGATGAACTGGAAGAATCTGTCCGACGCGTACCCCGCGACGAACGCGATAGCCAGTGGGGACAGCGTCTGTCCTTCCTGCACGAAGTCGCTGAATAGACCGATCGAGATGCCAACTATCACAGCAGTGGTCACATGTGAGCGGTTGGCGACCTTCGAGTATTCGGGGTGGAAGAGACATGCGGCGGTTTCGTCGCGCAGCTTGCGAAGGATAGCCGCGTCGGCGCCGAGCCATGCGTACAGGATCGGCAGCACGAAACCCGTCATCATTCCGACGAAGGTCAGAATGTTGTCCTGCGCATACTTCGCCGTCGCGCGAATCTGTTGGTAGATGGCAATCTTCTGAAAGCCCTGATTCACCGTGTCTTGGGGAATCACCCTTCTCTTGTCGGGCGAGAGTCCGATGTTGAACAGAGGTAGGTCGACTTCCAGCGCGGCGCGTATGGAGTCGTTCGAACATTCCCAATGGGCAGGCAGCCGAGTTCCTTTGATATCCGCCTCGCTGCATTTCTTCGCATACTGGCTGGCGACCATGCCCCAGTCCTCTCCCCACGATTTCCCGAAGAGCGCGAAAAATCGCTCGCCGAGCACATTGGGCATCCAGAAGAAAAGCCTGCTGATGGTTCTCGTTCGCAGAACGTCAGAATAGAGCTGGCGGTTGTTGGTCGCGAACTTCTGCAGCGTGTCCTTGATCGCGTCCGCTTCCGGCGAATTCTGCATCTGCGCCAGCACGTCACGCGTCGGATTCTCGTTCGCCTTCGTAATTGCGGCGTCATAGGCCTGCAACTGATTGTGCATCATTAGGGCGATCGGATCATTGCTCTGGATTCCAGCCTTTATGTCCTCCGATATCTGCTTGATCACGAATAGCAGACACGAAAGAACCAGCACGAAAAACGTGAGCGCCACCGCGGAGAATGAATAATTTCTAATTGCGGTGCGTGCGCCTTTGCGCGCTTCGGTGCCGACTGTTTCGCCGGCGACCGGCGCGATTGCTTCTGTAATCCGGCTCATCGCGTCGTAGAACGGTACTTCGACGGTCGCAGACCACTTAAAGTCCTTCTGCGCCTGACGCGCGACGGCGACCGCATCGATATCCGATTCCGCGAGCTGCTTGCCGTTGAGCCCCGCGTGCGACACAACCTCGGAGCATCGTTTCAAATCGTCCGCGACTTTCGCGTTCGGATAAGGCGCTTTCGCCACGATATACGCCATCCCGTTATAAAACGCGGATTCACTTTCCGGGCTGATCTTGCCCACATCCAGATCCGCGCGCGCATAATTGACGGTGCGCAGAATGTCTTGGGGAATTCGCACGCCCGCGCGTGCTGCGAGTGAGATGCACATCTCGCAGCGGGCGATATCGTCTCTCAGGTTCAAACGTGCTTCTTCGCCGTTGGTCGCATTCATAGGTACCTCCGCCGATAGGATTCGATTGTCTTGATCCTGTATGTTCACGATCCATTCGGGGTGAAATGGATCGCTCTCGTGAAAGTCGCATGTGATCTGCAGATTTTCAAAGTAACCACCAGGTCGCATTGTTTTGTCGCTTCCTCACTATCCTTTGACGGATATCCGCGGCGCAAAGCGGTCCCACGGGCCGCGCCGCCTCATCTTCGAAGTTACGCACTGCTCAGCCGCTTCTGAACTGAAGCTACCTAAGGAGCACGCCCAGCGACTCGAGCAAATCGCCATGCTGTGGACAAAGCAAGCGACCGGACTCTACGAGATAGACAAGCACTACCGCACTCACCGTGCATGAAGCCTTTGGAATGTGTCGTCCGCCAAATGTCCGCCCCAGGACATTGCTCGTCCCTTGCGGACAAAAGCCTGTCGGCGGCAGCAGAGGTAGGGATGACCAATGTATCCTCGGAACCGCCAACGGCGTCGCGCCAGCTCCAACGCCGGGTGATGTCCGATTTACTCATTGATCACAGTCGCGCCGTGCTCGATGAATGAACGTGATTGCAATTCAATCCCCGCGCGGTTCCACACGCCCGTCAACGGATCCCCAGCGCGGCGACGCGCAGTCGCTGGTGTGCGCGCTCGGCCGGCATGGCCAGCAGCCCGAGGTTAAGCACTACGAGCAGTAACCAGTCCGGCAGCATGGGAATCAGCGCGAGCAGGTTGAGACAGGGGACCGTCCACAGGTACCCGCTGAGTGTGATTGCGTAGCCCGGCAGATAGCGCAGCATGGCGTAACCGGAAAGGCGTCGGCCGCTGCTCCAGTGTCGCGCGGAGACGCGTGAGCCAGATACGGTCTGCTCTCCCGGCTCCCGCGACAGGCACGCGATGCCTGCGATTGCCACTGAAACGGCGAGCGAGGCGCGACGATCACAACGAAGGAGCGCGGATTGCCCCTTCCCGCTAGCGCAAGCTTTCTGGCAAGCCTATTCGGACGCTGTTTGTTCGTGCTCGGTCCGCAGGATCCGGCTCGACGGGTGTCGCGACTGACATTCGAGATACTCCAAGTTGGCGCAGTTCCCGTTATCGACAAGGCGCCGTACTCAGCATCATGTCTCGGGCAGCTGAAATTTGGCAGTGTCGGGCGCGAAGCACCTTCTCCTGCTTTCACGCCGTGTTGTTCTCGCGGAGGCGATGGACAGTGATCAGTACATTCAAAGGGCGCGATCAGGATTGCTGAAACGGAATTTGCCGATCTGTGGGAAATTGAAGTCGGAACCAGGGCCTATACATAAGCGTCGGTATCCCGCGACGATTGAGGACACGTGCTCTAAATAACGAATACATTGAATTCCTTCGAGATGGACGTCGCTTTGGTCTCGTCGTCACTGGACTCCGATAATTCTGGGACTTCCTTCACTCATGGTGGTGTTTGCCGCAGCCTCGTTCGTTGAAAGATGAAGTGGCTGTTGGCTTTGATACTCGTGGATCTTGCTGCACTCACAGAGTGCCAGACGACAGACGATCCGAAGCGGAAAGATCCCGTCTTTTCAGACGGGCAATGAGAACGTGTCGCACAATACTCTCAGATTTCCTTCTGCGAGTGTTCCTGGCGTAATCTTGCTCGTCTTGTTACGACGCGTGCTCCCCAAAGTGGCGCGCCCTCGCCTCTTCCGACTGCGAGCGGGTGACCACAATGTCGAAAGTTAAGGATCCGTACCCGGCCCAATTTTAGTCTTGCTTTTCGATTGCATAGTAGGTGGTGTTCGCATGAAGCATTTTTACTAAAAAAACGATGTTCCCATTCCGCTCCGAGAGGTTAAAAATTTCGCGCTCGTCGCTATCAGTCACATTGAGTTGCGGAATCGCGTTGTTACCAGTCAAGGCTCGTAGCTCGACTCGAAGCTTGTCAGGAGGTTGATCCGCTGTCTTGAACTTGTGGTTCCCGATGTCAGTCGGGGCTTCCATTACTTGATGAACCTACAATTCGACCGGGACTTCCTACGCGGTTTCCATCGTGCCGTTCGTGGCAGATGCGGGGTTGGCCGCACATTTCGCGAAATGGGATTCGAACGACCAGACGATATTGGATCGTGGCTGCGTGTTATCGCGTGTAATTGATGCGGCGATGGCGGTGATTCACCATGCAATCACTCGCACCTTTCACCTCGCCGGTGGCGGGTACGCCGGTCCCGCGTTGCGGGCCTTTGCTACGGGGTTATCCTCCCGACGCTCGCGCCGCAGGATGACGAACGGAGCGTTGATGCCCCCCTTCGTTTCGTATATCAGGGAGTTGCAACAATGACCCGCTTTATGCGTTGCGCATTCCCATTACAACAGCTATAACGAAAACGGGCCTGACGCACGACATGCGAAAAAGTCGCCGAGATGACATGACGGCGATTTTCTGCAAAGAGCGGAACGAAAATCGCGACAAAAAAATTGCTCGTCAGGATGCGGTGGTCATTAACGGTCACAGTCATTATTCACGGCGAGTTACCAATCGCCGGTTCGAACGCAGTTTCACGCGATCGAACGAAAGCCCAAAGTCAATATGCGATGGCGACACTCAAGAACAGCGCGTCCGTGGAAACGTGTCTATTAAGGGCACACCACGTATTCGGCCGAGATGCGACGCTTTGCGATACTATCATTCTGGATAACTATGTATCGCGAGTGCATGCGCGCGTCTGCTTCTACTGCGGCCGCTGGGAACTGCACGATCAGAGCAGCAACGGCACGCTGCTCTCGGGCACGCTACTGCGCAACGGCGCGCATGCGCCCTTGCAGCAGGGCGATGTGATTCGCTTCGGCAAGGCAGTCGAGACCTGCTGGCAAGTCGATAGTCTGAACGATCCGGCCGATACGCTATGGCCCGTGCGTGCGCCGGCACAGCCGATTGTGCTCGACTTCGCACAGGTGCTGCCCGGCGACGCAACACCTGCAGTGTCAGTCGTGCGGTCGCCAAAAGGTGAATGGCTCTGCGACGACGGCGGTGCGCTGCGCGTGCTGCGTGACGGCGACCTCGTGGCCGTCGGGAATATGAGCTGGCGCCTCGTGCTCGCGCGTCACGACACGACGCTGAAGCTTGCTGCCCCGGCGGGACTCGGCGCAGCCGAGCAACGCATCGACTTCTCCGTGAGCCAAGACGAAGAGCACGTGCGCGTCGTGCTACATACGCGCGGCGGCAAGGTCGATCTTGGCGAGCGCGCGCACCACTACTGCTTGACGACACTCGCACGCGCACGTTTCGCCGACATGCAAACAGGCTATGACAGCGCCTCGCAGGGTTGGGTAGAAATGGATGCGCTCGCGCGCATGCTCGGTATCGATACGCCCCACGTGAACGTGCAAATTTTTCGGGCCCGCGCGCAATTTGCGGCGCTGCCAGGCACCGGCACGGTCGAGCTCGTCGAGCGCCGGCGCGGCAGCGTGCGCTTCGGTAGCGTCGCGTTCCGTGTCTTTCGCGGAGAGCGCCTCGAATGCCAGTGGATGCCGGTCCAGACAATCTATGACAGCGGCAATGCGACGCGTGTCACGCCCGCCGGCATTTCCTCGGATGCGCTGCCGACCTAATCGTCGTCATGTCCGCCACCCCATTGCTCCCGGCCTCCACTTCGCGCACGCTCACACTTGCCGCGACGCGACCGCTGTTCTCGTCTAGTGTCAATCCTTGCGCTGAAGCAAGCGCTTGCTTCAGCGAACTGCATGGCACGCGGCGTTATCGGCTCGGTGCGCTGCTCGGCGAAGGCGGTAGCGGTTCCGTCTATCAGGCGACGCGAGTCGACACAGGCGAGAGCGTTGCGATCAAGCTTCTGCGCGAGGGCATGGCGCGCACAGCCGGCGAACGCACACGTTCGCGCGCACGCTTTGCGCGCGAGACCGAGTTATGCGGCACGCTTCATCACCCGCACGTCGTCGAGCTGCTCGACAAGGGCGAAACTCCTAATGGGCAACTCTTCGCCGTCTTCGAGTACGTCCCCGGCCAGACATTGCGCGACATGCTCGCGGCCCAGGGCGCGCTGTCAGCCATCACGACGGGACGGTTGATGACGCAGGTGCTCGAGGGCCTGGCTGCCGCGCATCGGCAAGGCGTCGTCCATCGCGACCTGAAGCCGCAGAACGTCATGGTGACCATGGTCAACGGGCTGCTTTATGCGAAGATTCTCGACTTCGGCATCGGCGCGCTGCTGTCCGACGCCGAGCGAAAGGACGCGCGCAAGCTGACGCAATCGATGGAAGTGCTCGGTTCGCCGCAGTATTGCGCGCCCGAGCAACTGCGCAATGAAGCGCCGACGATCAAGAGCGACCTCTACGCGTGGGGCCTCGTCGTCATCGAATGCCTGACGGGTCAGGCCGTCATGCAAGGCGAGAGTGTCGCCGATATTCTCTATCAACAGCTCAGTCCCGTCGACGTGGCGCTACCGCCGGCCATCGCGGCCCATCCTCTTGGCACCGTGCTGCGTCGGGCGTTGAACAAGGACCCGAGACAACGCGCGGCGTCGGCCGACGAGATCGCGGCGCAATTTCGGGCACTGCATTTCCCGGCGCTCGTCGGCGAATTCAACTATCGGCGCGCCTCGTACCACGCCTCGGCAGCCACATCCACCGAGGCCGTCACTGCGGCCACTACTCAGACGGCGAGCGCCTATCGGCAGGTCACTGCGCTGTGCTGCAGCGTCGGCGTCGTCGACGACGGTTCGCGGCTCACCGCCGATGCGGCATACCGCGACAGGCTCGAAGCCAGCGAGCAGCAATGGCTGACCAAATGCTCCGACATCGCGGTCGGCTACGGCGGCCAGGCCTGCGGGAAGCTCGGCGACATTCTGCTCTTTTACTTCGGCTCGCAGGACGGCATCGATCGGCCGGCGCGCCGGGCCGCGCGTGCCGCGCTCGAGATGGTGCGGCAGTCGGGCCGCACTCAGCTTGCGGCACTAGCCCGACCCGACGATGCGAAATCGCTCGACCGCTGGCACGTCGAGCTTGCCGCCGCACTGCACGTCGGCCCGGTCCTGGCTCAGGAGCCACTCACGTCCGACGGCGCGACGGCTGCTACGGCGGCGAAGCTGCTGCGGCTGGCCACGCCGGGCCGCATTCTGCTCAGCGATGATGCGCGCCAACTGCTCGAGCGCCACGCCGATTACGCCCCGACCTCGCTGCAATTGGCCCGCGCCGGCTATCCGACGCAGCCTGTCCATGCGCTGCTCGGCGAACGTCATGAGCACGCGCCGTTCGACTCGCTCGACCGCAGCGTCACGGCGCCGATGATCGGCCGCGCCCGCGAACGCGAGGTGCTGTTGCGAGCATGGCGCAGCTTCGCGATGCCGGCGGCCCCGGACGTGCAGGAAGTTGCCGCACCGCTCCTTGCGCAGCTGCTCGTTGGAGATCCCGGCATCGGCAAATCGCGCCTCGTCTACGAGCTCTGCGAAACGGTGCGAAAGGCGGGCCACGCGTTTGCCTATTGCGCGTGTTTACCAGAGCAGGCCAATCACGCGCTCTACCCTGTGCTGCGCTTCGTGTCTGCGCACTGGCAAATCGATCTCGATGGCGACCCGGCCGAGGCGCTCGCGGCAGTCGAGCGCACAATCGCGCCGCTTGCCTGCGATCATGCCGTAGCTCGCGCCACGCTCGCCGCGTGGTTCGGGCTCGAGCGCGAGCCGGGCGCTCTGCGCTGGTCGAGCGCGCGCCAGCTGCGGGAGTTGTTCGAGGTGCTGCGTCAGCTCATCGTCTCGCTCGGCGACGGAGCCCCCGTGCTGCTCGTCGTCGAAGATGTCCAATGGATCGACCAGGTGAGCGCCGATTTTCTCCAGTCGCTTCAGCGCGCCCAGTCAGGCCAGTCCGTCTGCGTAGTCATGACCTCGCGCCCCGAGGCGCTCGAGCGATGGCGCAGCAGCGCCGAGCGCATGACGCTGCGGCGCCTGTCGCGCACCGATACGCGCAAGCTGATCGCGGCGCTCATCGACAAGCCTGATCTCGACCCGTCGTCGCTCGACGCGCTCACGCAGCGCACGGCCGGCATCCCGCTTTTCGTGGAGGAGCTCGTGCGCGAGGTTCTCGTCAGCGGCGCGACGTCGGATGCCGGCGTGCTGGCCGAACCCGATTATTACCCGTTGCCGGGCACTCTGCGCGACATGCTCGAACTGGCGCTCGATCGTGTCGACGGCGCACGCGACACGGTCCAACTGGCCGCGACAATCGGCCTCGAAGTCGAGGCGCAATTGCTCGCTGACGTCTCGCCGCACGAATCGGCTGTGCTCGACGAACATTTGAAGCGTCTGCTCGAGGCACGCGTTATCTATGCCCAACACCGGCTTGACGGGATTTCGTATGCGTTCCGTCACGCGCTGTTCCGCGATGCGGCCTACGAATCGATGCCCGCGACGATCCGGCAACGCAATCACGCGCGGGTGGCACGCGCACTCGGCATGCGGTCCGAGCGCGGCAGCGGCATACAGGCCATCAACGTGGCCCAGCACTTCGTGCGCGCACAAGCGTTCGGAGAGGCCGTTCCCTATGGCATCCGCGCCGCACAGCGCGCGCTCGAACGTGCGCTGCACGACGATGCGATCCGTTATGCCCAAACCGTGCGTGAGTGGCTCGGGCATTGCGACTACGCAGGACAGGCACACGATGCGGCGCGCGCTGATCTGACGCTCGTGCATGCAATGATGGCCCGCTTCGGGTGGGCTAACCCGCAGGTGCACGAGCAGGCCCAGCGGCTGCTGCGCGAAGTCGACGGCCTCGACGATACGCAGCTCGCCGCAAGCGCGCTCTGGACGCTGTCGACGTACTACCACGTGGCGAGCGACCGCACCGCCGTGCATCGCATCGTCGGACAGCTGATCGAGCTGGCCGTCCAGGCGAACGATCCGGGCATTCAGGTGGCAGCCGATGCGATGCGGGGCATGAGCCTATGGATCGATGGTCATTACGCACAGGCGCGCGTTGCGCTCGAAGCGGCGCTGTCGCGCTACGACGTGGCGCGCGACGCCGACCATCGGCGCCTGTTCGGTCTCGATACGCGCGCCTGGTCCATGGCCGCATTGGCGTGCGTCACTTGGTACATGGAGGACGATCCCGGCACTGCGCTCGCGATGGCGCGCGAAGCCGTGCAGTGCGCCACCTGCGCCGATCATCTGCCGACGCTCGGCGTCACGCTGATGTACCTCGCACGCATGCAGCAATGGGACGGCGACCGCGACGGAGCCCGCGCTACAGCCGAGATCATCTTGCGCTTGTCGCGCATTTACGGGCTCAGCGCCGTCGAGTACTACGCGGCCGTCATTCACGCCTGGTCCGAGGGGAACCGTGACGACGTGCTCGCCCATGTCGAGACATTGCGCCGCTCGGGGTGCCTGCTCGGCCAGACCTGCTACGCTTCCTTCACCGCGGAAATCGATGCGTCGCGCGGCGACTGGCAGTCGGCGCTGAATCAAATCGACGCATGCCTGGCACTGTGCGAAACCTCCGGCGAGCGGTATTACGAAGCGGAACTGCTGCTCAAGAAGTCGCAATACCTGCTCAATGCCGACGCACATGCGCATCGTGCCGCAGCGATCGACGCATGCCGCAAGGCTTACTCGATCGCCCAGGCCTCTACCATGCATCGGACGATGAACAGGGCGTACGCAGCTTTGCGTCAGTTGCAGAAGTGACGCCAACCACGCAGGTCAAATTGCGGTTTCAGTAGCAGTAGCCGTCGCAGTCGCAGTCGCAGTCGCAGTGAATCCCTTATCCGTCACCGGAGATCATCCATGAGCCAGCCCCTCCCGGAGCCAAGCCGCTTTCCGTCCTATACGCAATTCCTCGAATATCGCGCCGTCATCATCCGGGCGATCGCCGCTGCCTGGCGCGACCAGGCGTTCTTCAATGGGCTGAAAGAGGACCCGATCCACCAACTCCACGAGACTTTCGGATATCACTATCCGTTCCATTTCGACTTGAAGGTGCAGGACCACAGTTCGACCTGGACGCCTTCCGTAAATGGAGGCTGGACTGCGGAGAAACTCAATTCGCTCGAGCTGTTTCTGCCTCCGGCTCCGGCCGACAAGGCGCAATACCTGGATGCACTAGCCGCGTACGGCGCAAAGCACATCAGCGTCCTCAGCTAAACCTTACCTTGACGGAGCTCCGACCATGGCGATGAACAACGCAGTCCCCTCCCTCGAATCGATGCTCGAATTCCAGGAAGTGTATCTGTGCGCCGTTGCGCTTTCCTGGAAAAATGAGACGTTCAAGAAGGCCTTGCTGGATAATCCGCTCGATGCACTGGCCCGCTACTTCGACTACACATGCCCGTGGATCATCGACCTGAAGGTCACCAAAGCGGATGGGGATAGTGGATGGGTGCCCGGCGACAAGCACACGGGGCATTGGCGGCTACCGCGGGGCATCATGACCTTCGGCGTGCCCGACCGTCCCTCGAAGGACGACGAAGAAGCCATCGCACTCGCCGCCTATAACGACGCAGGCCCATGCTATCTGTTCACCTGCTGCTAGTACCGCTTCACCATGAGTGGCGTACCGGACCGGGCGCGTCGCATTGACGCCTCGGTCCGGCGGCACTCCAGACCCAGGGCGGCTCGCGCGCCGCGTTTCCCCGCCCGCCTTGACCCGATCGGCACAGACGAACCACGATGCACGACGATCTATCCCTCGTCCTTCGCTTCAAGCCGCATCTGCTGATTCTCGACGCGGGCCCCGAAACGCTTTTCATCCTCGACGAATTCAAGCGCTCGGTCCTGCGCGGCGCGATCTACGTGCGCCTCGCGGGGTGCATCGGCGAGGCAATGACGATCGCGCAGACGATGGCGGCTCTATCACCCGAGTTCTCCGCATCGCAGGTGCACTTGGCGCTCGGTCATCTCGTACGAAAATCGTATATTCGCACCGACACGCCCGATGATCGCGACTCCGCGCGGGGCTTCTTCGAGCGAAGCGGACTCGATGGGGACGCGGCCTGCGAGCGCACGGGGCAATTGAGCGTTGCTGTTGAAGCGATTGGCAACGTGGACGCGAGTGCGCAAAAAAGCGCGCTTGCAGCATGCGGCATCGAAGTAGTCCCACAGGCGGCGTTCACCATTGCGCTCGTCGATTCGTACGAGCGGCGCAAACTCGCCACCCTGGCCGAGTCCGTCACCGCGCGGGGCGGGGCGTTGCTAGTCGTGATGCCTGACGGCCTCCAGCCGTTGATCGGCCCGTTGCTGACGCAAGCCGATGCCATGGACGATGCACCCTGTCTCGAGTGCCTGCGCTACTGGACCTCGTTGAACCGGCCCGTCCAGAAGCTGCTCGCACGTCATCACGGCGAAGCGGCAATGCATCTCAAACCAGCGCATACGCGTGCGAGCATCGGTGCCGTCAGCGCGTTCGTCGCCGTATTGATCGAGCAGCTCGTCGTCAACGACGCACGTCGCGAACAGGCGCGCCGCCATATTCTTTCGTGGCGCCTCGATACATCAGCTACGAGTTCGCATCGCGTCGTGCGCCGCCCGCAATGCCCAAGCTGCGGCAACCCCGGCTGGATGCGGGAACAGGCCGCGCGGTCACCGCGCCTGATGGCCGGAAAGGCCTTCGCTGTGCGCGAAGAAGGATTTCGCGCAACGGATCCGCAGCAAGTCTTGCAGCGCTACGGTCATCTGGTATCACCGATCAGCGGCCCGATCGCCTATCTCCATCCGATGCCAAAGCGGCATGCCGGCATGCGCAAAGTCTATGTGGCCGGATATCTGGTCTGCCCGCCCGGTACGCCGCGCACGAACCGCTTCGATCGCACCTGCTCGGGCAAAGGCCGCACCGACGAGCAGGCCCGCGTGAGCGCGCTATGCGAAACATTGGAACGCTTCAGTGGCGTCTATCAAGGAGATGAAGCATCGATACGCGCAAACATGCGAAATCTGCGGGCAATCGCCTCGATGGGGGACGGCCTTCCGATTCACATCAACGATCTGCAGCAGTTTAGCGAAAGGCAGTTTGCGCAGCGCGACGCCCTCAATGCGTTGACCGACGACGTCCGCAAGCAGGTGCCGCGACGTTTCTCGGCTGACGACGTGATCGACTGGACGCCCGCCTGGTCGTTGAAAGCGGGAACGCGTCGCTGGGTGCCACTCAGTTACTGCTTTGCCGAAACGCCCGATACGGCCGACGGCCTAAAGTTCTGCGTGCACAATCCGAACGGGAGCGCTGCGGGCTCCTGCATTGAGGAAGCGATCCTGCAGGGGTTGCTCGAATTGATCGAACGCGACGCGACTGCGATCTGGTGGTACAACCAGTTGCCGCGGCCCGGTGTCGATCTGGCGAAATTCGGCGACCCCTTCTTCGATGCGCTCGTGCGCGAATACGAATCGCTGGGCTGGCATATGTGGGCGCTCGACATCACACATGATCTCGGCATACCCGTCGTCGTCGCGCTGGCCGAGAACCCCGCGACGGCGCGCTTCTCGATCGGCTTCGGCTGTCATCTCAACAGCCGGATCGCATTGCAGCGTGCACTAACCGAAGTCAATCAGCTTCTCGATATCGCGGCCGACGCTCCGTCGCCGTGGGATGCCGCAAAGCTGTCGTCAAAGCAATTTCTATATCCCGCTGCCGGAGTGGCCGTCGTCGACGCGTCGGCGTGGTCATCCATCGAAGCGAGCGACTTGAATGATGCAATCGAGCAATGTATGAGCCGGCTTGGCGCAGCCGGAATGGAGGTGCTCGTCGTCGACAAGACACGGCCCGACATCGGCCTGCCCGTGGTTCAGGTCATCGTGCCGGGCTTGTGCCACTTCTGGCCGCGCTTCGGCGCGCCACGCCTCTATTCGGTGCCGATCAGCCAGGGATGGCTCGATCATCCTCGAGACGAAAGCGAGTTGAATCGGGCATTGTTGTTTCTCTGAACGGCTGAATATGAAAATGCGCGTGACTGGCATTTATCTAAAGCGCTTCATGAAATCCTCTCTGGGTTGCATGGATCCGTCGCCGTGCGGCCTACCCTTCGCATCTGCCGAACGTCACAGGCTGATCTTGGGCGCACACTGTGCAGGTCGGCGTACCTCTCACCGGGTTGCAACGTCAGCTGCGCAGACTACTCGACTTCCGCAGATACCTTTCTGCCGACGATACTCTCCACGGAGGAAATCGTTCCGCCGAGATCAAAGCCGATTTCTGAGTCCGAAAATAACGAACTTCAGCGCTTTGGCGCGGGCTTGCCGAAGCAAATCGCGCCGCCGTGCCACAAAGTGGCTTGCGCTCCATTGCGCAGCAGCGTGCCGATGGTCAGTGTGTCGCAGCTGCTCTTGTCCCGCCGTCTCCACAAACCGCCCGCGAAACGGCCTGTCGCGCGCGCTCCTGAAAAGGCGCACTCCTTAGTACAATCCTGACAACATGATGCATCGCGACCAAATGCGTGATTAGCCCGTAATGCAAAGAAATCCCCAGATTCGCTGTGACCGATTTTCGGCATTGCGGATCGTCTTCTGAATTTCTGCCTGAACGAGCGAAGGGTGGTCGAGAAGGCAATTTGATGATGTGCTGAAAAAATGGCAGCGATGGTCTTGTCGGCGCAGTGTCCCGGCCGACGGACTTCTCTCGGCGCTTTCTGGGTCTCGGGAAATAGCCCCCGTTTCATTCCACCGACATTCTTTTACGCGATGCGAACGACGCACGCGCCCAGCATGCTTGCATCGCATTGTTTCGGCGAATCGTTACCCGCGCGCGAGGCGACGGCGTTGTGTAAGCATCCGGAAAATGCTGCATAGAGTCCTAACCCACCATGAACTCCGTGAAAGCCTTGTCCCAACGATTCATCGTCTCGCCCGCGAAACGCTCGCCGCGAGCGTGTTATCGCGTGTAATGGCTGTGACGCGACCGTAGGTTCAACATGCATTCACTCGCAGCGGAAGCAGACAGCGAGCAAGCGTGAAGCATCTGCTTGTCTCACTGAAACCTCGCGGCAGGCGCTGACTACGGGAGAGTCAGTGATTCCGCAACTCATTGCGCCAGCGCTTTCTCTCCCATCCCCGTCTTACAACTCTCGCGTGATCGCCCAAGCCTTCGGAGCATTTTCATGGATACGCTGACCAGTTCCGAGTCCGGTGCTTCTGCTGCGGACACCCATACTATGGTAGATCTCTGGCATCGCCGCACGACCCTGAACGAGATCGAAATCGGCCAGATCTACGGGATGGTCTGCCATTCCCTCAAGGGTTACTACCCCTCCGAATTGCGCCGCCTGCCCGAAGACAGGGAAGAGTTGATCGCTCAATTCTTCTACTCGCGCGTGCTGCGTCTAGGTCTCGAACAGCGCGTGTCGCACGCGTCGGCGGGCAGCGCGCCCTCCACCGCGTACGCGCTATGCGCGTACTTCCGGCGCTTTTTGATCGACTGCCTGCGCCGCGCCAGCTTGCAGCGCGACGTGTCAATTGAAGCGGACGGCGTGCAGGCCGAACTCGATGCACGCGCGCATGTGCCCAACGATCCGGTCGCCTCCGCGCTATCGGAATATGGGCTCAAAGAGCCATCCGTGCGAGAGTTGGCGTGCGCGTTCATCGCGACACTCGACGAGCCCGATCGCATCATTCTTGCCGGTAGCCTCGGCTCGGCCCACAAGCGCAAGGGCGGCCTGAAGGCCGTCGCCAATGCCAATAACGTGCCGTCGTACCACTATCGCGCTCGCAAGCTAGGCGTGACCATGAAAAAAGACGATACGCCCGACGATTTCGCCGCGACCAAAGTCGGTTGCTGGATCCACGGCGTGCTCGGTATCGCGATTGTGCCGGAGAATAGCGAGGTGATTTTGATTGTACTCAACTTACTCGCATTGGAAGCTTAAGAATGACCTGACATGGTCGGTTCTGATTTGATAATCGAATAGCCAGCCTGTCACCGTTTAATCGAACGTCGGAGTAGAGTCAAAGTGCCAATCCGACCCTACACACAGAAGGCTGGCAAGGCAGCATGACTTTCCGTGAGGCAGAGGCTGGGCCGCCGTGAGGAATCAGACGCGGGACAGATTAGCCATCGAGATTCGGGCCCGCACTGGCACCGCACTGCGAAGATTTCGTGTGAGCGGTCATCGAAGCAACGTATTCTATTCGAGCGATCCCTCGAAATAGCCGTTGAAATGTCTCTCCATTGTGTTCCGTTCGTCCCAAATACGGTTCAATGCGATCTCGGCGTGCGGGTCAATTTCACATCGGCATAGACACCACGGCAGAATCTGAAAAGAAGCTGATGAGCCTGATGCCGCCGCCCAATTTCGTATGCGTCGAGTGTTTGCGTGTCGACTTACATCGGCAGGATATTTGCTGCCTGCTTGCCTTTCGGGCCCCGCTTCACATTAAGGTTGACTTTCTGGCCCTCCCGGAGCGACCTGAAACCTTTGGCCTGAATTTCGGAGAAGTGCGCGAAGAGCTCTTCGCCGCCGTCGTCCGGCGTGATGAATCCGAAGCCCTTCGCGTCGTTGAACCACTTCACAGTACCGGGTGCCATTTTCCTGAGTGCTCCAAGTGCCTTGTATAAAGGCTTGATATCAGGCTTTTCGCAAAGGCGTCAGCTCTTCGATGTCGGAAAATTTGCTTCTGAGGCTTGGCGGAAAGCCAGAACTCCAGCTCGGCGTCAGGCTTCTCTACTTCGGCGGACTGCTGTTCAGGACGGCAAGGCGGCACTTTCGCGAATGAGTTGGGCGTAAAAGCCCCGTTATCAACATGCGCTCTAGTGACCGCTGTCGGCATTGCATTGTGGGAGGTGACCACACGTGGCCCATCCCGAGCGGGTCAAACTACCGCTCGCGCTGGTGCTCCCGGATACACCACCATATTCGGATGTGCCGGAAGAGGCATTGGTCGCTGTGCTGGTAGAGGCGCTTGTAGAGGCCGATACCGGTTGAGCATCTTGTTGCCCTGACTTGTCCTGGGCTTGCACTGCGCCTGCTAGCAGGAGTGCCCCCGAGAACGCTGCAGACATGAGAAACTTCGTCTTCATGGCCTACTCCTTACGACATCAGGTTTCAGGTTTCGCAGTCGCTATGACACGGGCAATAGGTGACCGGGCCGGCATGCGCCTCAGGACAGACGCCGCCGGCGAGTTCACCTGTTGCCAGAACCCGGTCGCGGAGGAGCGTTATTCCTGGCCTTTGCCTTCTACCGGGTCTAGGAAGCGTCAAGCAACGCGGCAAATCCGCGATTGGCGTTCGAGGGGACAGGGGCACCTGAAGAATCGCCAGAAGGCCGGTAAGCCCGGTACGCAATAAAGAGGCGTACGCATTGAAGAGACGAAGAACCAGCGCAGAAATTGAATAGTGGCGCAGCTGCAATGCTCATCGACGGGGGGCCACCCACATCGACCGCATCTTGCGAATCTCAATGCGCAGTGCATCCCATTCTCTAATGATTTCGGACGCAGTCGACCGGAGCACCATATCACATGGCGCCAGCTAAATTCCTGCCCTCTTTCACGGACCGCGCAGGAGCGGACTCCTGATCAGCGTCTCTTGATGTCGACGGCTACGATTTCGTATCCGGGATCGGCGTGCTCGTGCGCGACTTTATCCGCTTCCTCATACGAGAGAAAGGACGTGGCTTCCTTAACCTCCGGTGCCATGCCGATATCGCCGCCCTCTGCGGTGCAGAGAAACTTCTCGCCAGTCTTCACGACGTAGACTGTCGTCATGTCTGCTTCCATGGCTTGCATGGCGAACTTCTAGTCTGGTAGGCCGGAAGGGTTGCACACGTTTCGCCGAGTCGTTTCCGTAACGTCCTCTCCGGAGCAGTCCCGCCCTCCGATTTTTTTGTGCGTGGTCACCACCTTGACGACCATCGGATTTTTTTTCGGGGATGGAACTGGGACCGATGGCTGGCCCTTGCATTGAGCACCGGGGCGTATGTCGCGCGCTCTTTCTGGTTGGCAATCTGCACGTGCTGCCGGGATTTGTGTTCCAGATTGCCGGGAGTGTTGTCGCCTTCGGACTGCTCTTCTTCCCTGCTGTCCAGGCATACTTCACTGCCACATCCGCACACAGGGGAGCGTTCTCGGTGCGCGCGACCCTCAGCACCGGCCTGCTCCTCTTGAGCGCGTTTACCGGTCACTCGATCGTTATGGGAGCGTACCGGAAAACGATTCCCATTGAAGTCAGGTGGATCGGGCTCGGCGTCTTCCTGTTGCTGACGCTTGTGCTGAGCATGCTCGCTCGCTGGCAGTTGGCAGCATCCATTCGCGAGATCTCCGCGCTCGGAGTTGCAGTGTAATTCGCGTACATACTGCTGGGCAACTTCCTCAACCTGCGATCCACCTGCCCCGAAGTGACGCCGTACCTTGGCTGGGTGAACAGCGCGCTTCTCACAATTACGCTGGGCGCATCCGGTATTGTCCTCGTGGCCTGTGCGACGCGTTGGCCCCGGCCGGCTACCGTCTAAGACTTCATCCGGCACGCACGGCACCTCTAGCCGTGCCCGGAGGTGGCGACGGGGGCACCGGACTACGCTGAGGTGGTGCAGCTCGTGCCGCCCTTTCTTCTCTGACGGCAGCCATAGACTGAGTCCTGAGTCCGAAGCAATCCCAGGCATCCTGAAAACACTCACCTATAGTCAGTAGCCATTCGTCGTCTATAAGGGGGTGTCCCCCATCTTTCGGTCCATCAGAGGAATTGTGTAGGGAAGTTCATTTAAGTGCCTGTATTAAGGCTTTTCTTGACACATAGTGCACCGATCGTCATAGCATGCGTATGCTTGCGGCACGAACTGCGGCGAGCCCCTCCTAACTCGAAAGTGAGTCATCCACGACTATGGCTAAGACTGCAACGAAGACGGCAACCAAGACCGCATCGAAGGCTGCTCCGAAAGCTGCCAAACCGGCTACCAAGGCTGCACCGGCAAAGGCTGCAAACGGGACGGCGAAAAAGCTGGTCGCCGGCGCGCCTGTGAAAGAGACGTTCACAAAGGCTTCGCTCGCCAATCACGTTGCGCAAGCGGCTAATGTTGAACCAAAAGCCGCGAAAGCGATTCTCGCCGCGCTGGAAGACACCATCCTCGGCTCGGTTCACAAGAAGGGTGCCGGCGAATTCACGCTGTCGGGTCTTCTGAAGATCACGGTTCAGCAAGTGCCCGCGAAGAAGAAGCGCTTCGGCAAGGATCCGTTCACGGGCGAGGACCGCTGGTTCGACGCGAAACCGGCGACGGTTCGCATCAAGGCGCGCGCTTTGAAGAAGCTCAAGGACGCGGCTGCATAAATGCAATGGCTTTGATCTGCTGCCTCCGGGCAGCAACCAGTGCGGGCGCCGATGTCGGCGCCCGTGTTCATTTCAGCCCTCGTATCCCTCACTATTCACGGTGGCGGCCCTTCACGTTCGCTACGTCTCGCTCCCGAAGCATCTCATCTATCCATTCCGACTCAACTGACCATCTGCTAACCGGCTGGTGTGAGCAAGGCGCTTTCCGACGGGCAGCGCATCCTGAAAAACTGGTTCTGTCAGTTACTCGCTGGCGGCCGCTCACCGGGTTCTGGAGAACGGAGCTCCGCCGTCTCCGCAACAGGCTCGCCGCACTGGTTGCAGAAAGGAAAAAAGGCGAAGTTACGGCCGCCGCAGGCGCAGACCTTGAAAAGATTCAGCCCACAATGGATGCAGTACGAGGCCTGCTCGCCGCCAAGATGCCACGGCTTGTCGCACGACGGGCACAGCTTCTTCTGGAATGTACTGAGCGCCTTTTCGTAATCGACACCACGTGCGCGTTCGGTCCGACTCTGTTCCAGATCGGCGCGCTTTCGCTCGACATATTTCTGGAACGCACGGAGCATGTAGATCCCAGCGAACACGACGAGCGCGATACCCACCAGCACGCGTACGTATCCCCCGAAACTGGGCAGGTACGGGACAAGCTCGACGAAGAACGCCGTCAGCGCGAAGAGGCCAAAGCCGTACACGAACGGCCAGTATCGGCTTTTGCGAAAGCGGATGAAAAGCGATACGGCAACGACGAGAAGCGGGAGCGTCAACGCAAGGCGCCACCCGAACACGATGAGCTCGTAACGACGGCTTGCCGCCTCGTAGCGCTTGTCGGCGGCCTGCCTGGCGGCCGCTATCTCGATGCGCAACTGCTTCAGGTGCGCGTCGATCGGCCGGGCCTCATCGGCGAGCGCATTCTGCTGGCTTTGCCAGCCCGCGACGCTCGCCTGAAGTTCGTCGAGCTTCTGTGTCCGTGCAAGCAATTCCGGATCATTGCGGCCGTCCCCCGTGGCCTGTCGGGTCGCGATCCAGTTCCTGAAGCTCTCACGCGCCTCCACATACAGCTTGCCTGCGCGGTCGTGAGCAATGCGAGTGTTCTCGATCCTGTCGTTCAGTGCGTCCCGCTGAAGCTGCAAATCACGCATCTGGGCATCGAGCTGTGAGGTCGCTGCATCGCTGAACTGGGCGGCATCCGGTGGCCCGCCTCGCGGGGCGTACATCAGATCGCGGATCACGAGCGAGCCCAACATGTTCAGGAAGATCGCGAAGGCGATCGCGATGATCCAGGAAGCGATTTTCAGCAGACGTGCCGGCCGCGAATATGCCTGGCTGTTGCCCATGTTGATCTCTTTTCTCAAAGGTGACCCCTACGTCTGTTGTGGAACTCCGGCTTCGGCCGCCCCGACGGCTGGAAGCGCGAGGATGATGCCGTTCTATCGTGGCAGGACCGCCGAACTGCGCCCCTGCGAGAGTTTTCCCGTTCGTGCGGTGTCGCAGGAAAACCTTGCTCGCCTGCAGTGCAGAGCTGCGAGAATATTCGGGATTGCCATCCCGAACATTCTCCCCTAACGTGCCGGTGTCGGCGTAAGGCAATATGCCCGAACAACTGCCCGCGATGTCGCGTTTTCTTACCACGAGGTTTTTACGATGCCTCGCTCCAAACACAGTGGACGTTCTGGCAGCGCCGGGTTATCCCTTCGAAGAATGCCCTCCTCCCGCTCCCACAAGCCAGGATCACCGAAATTTCATTGGGGTGTGGGGCAGAGTCATGTTTTCTTGCAGAATCTACTAGAATCCCTGTGAAAGGATCGCGGGTGCATACTGCCGTTCGGCCCGCGTCGCCGCATTCGCTCTACTTCGGCAACTGAACTGGGCAATTTGCGCTGATGCGGACCCTCCGCTGCCGAATGACCGGTGGTTACTGCCCATTTCCCCTGTGTGGGCCATCTTTGATGGCGATGTTCTGGCAGCGTCGGTCGCGTTCATCCAGCACCTGACCGGCCTCGTCGGGCGGTGATAGCTGCATCACTGGTCAGGTTTCATGATGCCCATGTGCATGGCAGTGTCGACGCACATGGCGACCAGTTCGTCGTGGGAAACCCCCTCCGTCAGACGATGGTTGAGAACCTCGTCGAATGTGCCGGCGCAATCAGAAACGGCATTCATCGCATTGCCTTCCGTTCGGTTATACGCCCCCGCAATGAGCCATCGAGCCCGACACTTTGCGGCGTCTATCGTCTCTTGAGCCGAAGCATTCCGGTCTGCCGCGTGACATTCGGGAACAGGGATTGGCTGGAATGCTTGCGACAGCGACGGGATAATAAGGACGGCAGCGGCAACCAGTCGACGGTTCATGATGTTTCCTTTCGTGGCCGAACCTCAGGGATTTCCATAGACGCGGATGTGAGCACGCCCGCGTCAAGGCCATTCTCTGCTGGCTCGGGTGGATACTCTGTGCGCCAGTTCACCGTCTTTTCCTCTCCTGCCCTCTTATCGCCCACGTGCCAGATGACCTCGCCAACCTTCCAGGCAAACGGATCGAACGCCTGACGTCACTGGGGCAGATCGAAATGATCTAGCGCGCCTTTATAAACAACAGGCTTCTGATAGGAAATCGCGCGTACTTTGTTGAGCCCCTGTATAGGCCCGCAGCGCCTGCCGCTTGGTGAGGGGCGTTCCCCTTCCATCGCCCACCAAAACACAGGTCACAACTGGCCTGACTTCGTTCGGCCTGCGCCCGGCGCCTATGCTTGATTGGCGCATTCGCACAATATGACCAAGGAGGCGTGTCATGAAACCCGCGCTATGTGTCGCCGTCGTCAGTCTGCTGTTCGGGGTCCAACTGGCGCACGCCGCCTGCCCCAGCGACGCCGTCTTTCTCGTTCTCGGTGATCAGATTCGCGGTTACCCGTTGCGCGCCAACGGAGCGACCGAGCCCTGCCAGGTCCTGCAAGGGCCACTCACTACCCTCATGACTGCCGGCTCGACGGTGATCGACCGGAAGAACGCCTTTCACGTCGCGCAGTTTCTCACCAACAGCACGGTCGATATCTTTCCGCGCAACGCCGAGGGCAATGAGGCGCCCCACCGGTCGTTCATGTTGACGACGACAAATGACCTGCTCAGCATCGCAGTAGATTCCCACCTCAATGACTTCGTCCTGAGCGTTCGCCCCTCTGAGGCAGGTGTATACGTTGTTCCCAAGAACAGCTCCGGGCCCGTAGCCAGTCCGGTTCACATTACCGATCCGAATGTCGTCCAGTACGTGAGCATTGCGATCGACAGCGACGACAATCTCCTGATTGCGGGTTACGACGCCCGGGGGACGGCGTTGATCGACACGCTTGGCACGAGCCGGAGCCTGACCGCGCCGCCGCTCTTACGCAGCCTCACGGGCAGCAGAACCGGCCTGCTGCCGGCGGGCGGACTCTTTGCCAGAAACACCATGACGATCACTGTCGATCCTGATACGGACGAGTTATTCGTCTTCAACGCGACCATGGACCTGACGCAGAGCCAGGTGCGCGTTTTCTCCGCGAAGGCCCGCGGCGACGTGCGGCCGGTACGGACAATCAGTGGTCCAGCCACGGGACTCACTGCCTCCGGCTTGCCGGGCAACACGATCGCCGTCTCCTCGGACGGGCGGCTCCTTGTTGCCGCGCCGAACCTGCGCATTCTCGCGTTCGCGCCGGGAGCACGGGGCAATGTTGCGCCATCTCAGGTCATCGACGACTCCACCGCGGGTCCAACAACACAGGGAGGGATCGCGGTGCGGTCGCGCGGAGGCGGACAACGAAATGGAAATGACGATGCTCAATGACACTTCAAAGGACGGAACTCTGCCCGACTGTCGAGCCCGTCAGACTGGGCAACCGACATGGGTCTGTGGGAATGAGCAGGCTGGTGAAAGCCACGCGGCCTCGAATGGCTTGCACGGATTTTTCATGAAGCAGGTCGACGCGCGGCAGGTTGTGAATGGTCACCGTCGTCATGGAAGTGTTGCCTGTGTCGGGATGGGCCTGATTGAGCAAAGCGCAGGGCTCATGCCATTTGGGGAAAAGATACCCGGGACACCGCCTCTGTGCGGGACAACGCGGTTTTCTGCTGCCAGGGACCACGCTCGCCACAAGCAGGATCTGTCGGGTAACAGGCAACAGTCCGGACATCATTGTCCTGAAGCCGCGACATCCATTCCGGCGTACCAGACTGACGCGCCGCAAGCGTGCGAGGCAGCCACGCCGGGCAAGGCCGTCAATTTTCCGGTTGACAAAAAAAGCGCGAGCCAAACTACATTTGATTAAATGCTGCGCGGAAACGCGGGTTCATCGTTGCGCTTACTGAAGAATCGCTTAAGGAAGTCGAACCAGCGCACGCTCCGTTGTTTTTTCGACAATCCGCGCGGCGCAAGCTCAAGATAAGCGTGAACGTGCCGATAGCGAGTCAGTCGTTCGTTATCCATCGAACGTCACACACGGGTCACAAGCCTTGATCTACTTCGCTCCGGTTCTCCACCTCATGTTCACGTCAATCCGCGCGCGCATCGTCGCGCTTTGTGTCGCCATCGTCGTTGCAGCATTGATGGCAAACGCAGGTCTGAATTACTTCATCTCCAATAACTACAATTCGGATGCGATCGCCAGTACGCTGACGGCCGTCGAGGAGAGCCACGTCGACGGCGTGGCCGATTGGGTGACAGTCCATGCCCAGATGATCGGTTCGCTTCAGGATGCCGTTCTGCAGCCCGACCCGATTCCCGCACTCAAGCAGATTGCCGCTGCAGGCGGCTTTACGAACGTATATGTCGGTTACGCGGACAAAAACGCGAAGTTCTCCGACGCGACGGGCATTCCCGCGGATTACGATCCGACCGGGCGTCCCTGGTACAAGCAGGCCGCTGCAGCAGGTAAAGGCATCGTCACGCCGCCGTACGTCGACGTGGGCACTGGCAAGCTGGTGGTCGCATTCGCAACCCCTGTCGTGCGCGACGGCGTCGTGAAGGCGGTCGTGTCAGGCGATGTGGCGATGGACAATGTGATCGCCAACGTCAGGGCGATTCACCCGACGCCGAATAGCTTCGGCATGCTCGTCGACAGCAGCAGCCAGATCGTCGCGCATTCCGATGTGAAGCTCACGCTCAAGCCTGTCACCGAACTCGCGCCCGATCTGACGAACGAGCGGCTCGCTGCCATGCTCAATGCCGAACACCCGTTGCAGGTCGATGTCGGCGGCAGCGCGAAACTCGTTCGCGCGCAAGCAGTGCCGGGCACGGACTGGCGTGTGGTCGTCGCGCTCGACAAGTCCGATGCGACGGCGGGCATGCGTTCGCTGCTGACCGCGTCGTTGATCGCGCTACTCGTGATTGCCTGTGTCGCAGGAGGCGTGGTCGCGGCAGTGACGGCGGTTTCGTTCCAGCGTCTGTCTCGAGTCCGCGACGCAATGGATGCGATTAGTGCAGGCGAAGGCGATCTGACGCAACGCCTGCCCGCAGAAGGCAGTGATGAAGTCGCGCAGATCGCGCGCTCGTTCAACGGCTTTATGGACAAGCTGCGCCACGTGATGCGTCAGATTCGCGAAGCAAGCGAATCGGTGCGCATAGCCTCCGATGAGATCGCAGCGGGCAACGTCGATCTGTCGAGTCGCACGGAATCGGCGGCTGCAAGTCTCGAAGAAACGGCTGCATCGATGGAAGAGATCACGGCGACGGTCGACCAGTCGGCGAGCGCCGCACGGCAGGCGGATGACACGGCGAACTCGGCGTCGGAAGTGGCGTCGCGCGGCGGCGTCGCGATTACTGACGTCGTGAGGACGATGGCCGAAATCGAAACGGCGTCGGTGAAGATCGCGGATATCACGGGCGTGATAGACGGCATTGCATTCCAGACGAACATTCTCGCGCTCAATGCCGCCGTCGAAGCGGCGCGCGCGGGCGAAGAAGGTCGCGGCTTTGCAGTCGTTGCGGGTGAAGTGCGCAGCCTCGCGCAACGCAGCGCACAAGCCGCACGCGAAATCAAGGCCCTGATCGAGTCCACCGTCGCCAGCGTGAAGTCCGGTTCGGATCAGGTGCGTCAGGCGGGCGAGACGATGTCCGAAATCGTGACGAACGTCTCGAACGTCACGACGATCATTGCGGAAGTCACGCACGCTACCGATGAACAGACGCGCGGCATTCAGGAAGTCAATCGCGCGGTCAGTCAGCTGGATGAAATGGTGCAGCAGAATGCGGCGCTCGTCGAACAGTCGACAGCGGCCGCAACCGCATTGCGCGCGCAGGCAAACAATCTTGCTAACTCGGTCGGGCAGTTCAGGCTGGACTGATACAGGGCCCGGCAAATCCCTGAGTTCTTCTAAGTCTGTTTCGAGGGTCCAACACAGGGCTCTCGAAATACCATGACTATTACGACCTGTATTCCCGATGACTGTGCTTTACGTACTCCTCCCGGGAGCTTTCCTTGTAATTACTTGAAGAATGCGTACTCGCGCTCGCGCTGCCGCTATGCGAATTGACTCAAGAACCCTCGCTGCAAGGCCGTAAACAGCATTCATACGAGAACCAGATCGATCACCTCCATGCGGGTTGCGGAGACGGTCGACAGAACAACCGCTACGGGGAATCACTTGAATCGCAGTCAAACATGGTCGCGCACAGCCGCGCCGGGCGAAGTCATCTATTCGGAGGGCTACGCGGGCGATCGCCTGCTCTTCGTCATCGCCGATGGCAAAATCGAAATCTCCACCCGTTGTGAAGAAAAGCGCGTCGTGACAGCCACGCTTGGCCGTGGCGACTTCTTCGGCGAAAGCGCCCTGCTCGGCGGCGATCCGCGTCCCAGCACTGCCAAGGCGCTGACGTTCTGCCAACTGACCGTCGTGCCCGCGAATATCATCGAAGACGAACTCGAACGCGTCTCACCGCTCCTGCGCCATGTCGTGCGCACCATGATCCGCCGTGCGAAGGCCAAGGACGATCTGCTCGCCACCTACACGCACGCCGACTTCATGCCTGGCGTGCTGTCGTATGCGCATGTCCTTTCGCTGCTAGCCAGCGCGGAGCCGAAGGCCGGTTGGGGCCGCCGCGGCGGCGCCGAGGCGGGCGAAGTGAGCGTCGCGCTCGCGGACGTGGTGCTGAAGTGCCGCGCCGTGGCCGGCCACTCGCGTCCGCACGTCATGGCGATGCTGCGTCGCATGGAGAAGCTCAATCTCATCACCATGGAATCGGGGCAGGCGTCGTCGCACCTGGGTGGCGCAGATCATGGCGATGGCGCGCTGGGACGCCAGGTCGTCACGTTCGACCCCGTGCGCATCGTCGACCGCGCGGCACAGGTGGCCGATCATGATCTCGATGTCTCGATCAACAGCGAACTCGAACTGATCGAACTGAGCGATCTCGAGGCGCTGATTGGCGTGGAGCGCAACCTGCTGCTCAACAAGCTCTCGCATGGCGAGATCGCCGATGAACTCTTCGCGTTCAGAAAGTCGAAGGTGCTGAACTTCGTCGAGCAAAAGGGCGTGTCGTATTTCACGAAGCGCGCGAACCGCGGCTCGGGTGAAGTGAACACGCTCGACGACCTGCTCTTCGTCGATCAGCGCACGCTGTTCGAAGCGATCAATACGCTCGATACCTACGATCTCGCGAAGCTGCTGGCGTCCCTCAAGAATCCTGCCGTTTCGGAGCGCCTGCAGTTGGTGCTGTCCGAGGCGCGCAAGAACGAGATCTCGTGGCTCATGCGGCGCGAGATCAAGTTCGATCCGATAGAGATCGAACAGATCGAGCAGCGCCTCGTCGTCGCGGTGCGCGAACGCAGGGTGGATGCGGCGTAATCGACCGATTTTCTGACGCTGCAACCGCGCAGGATGCATCGATGGCGCGCCCGTCAGGTTCGGGTGTGCCGGCTCCCCTGCTCCGGGCATTTATCCACGTCATAGCGGAAACACGTATGGATCTTTTGACTTTGTTCGGAGTCCTGCTGGGCGGCACGGCCGTCGTCGTGGGCTTCTCGCTCGAGGGCGGCCATTTCGCCTCGTTGCTTCAACCCGAAGCGCTCGTGGTTGTGCTCGGCGGCACGCTCGGCGCGGTGATGACCCAGAACACCTGGGCGCGTTTCTTCGATGCAATCCGTCGGCTGCGCACGGTATTCGTACGCGCGCAGCAGGTCGATGAGACGAGCCTCGCCGCCGTGCTCGAATGGGGCGATCAGGCCAAGCTCAACGGCCTGCTCGCATTCGAGTCGATGGACTTGCAGGGCATTCATCTGTTCGCCCGCCGCGGCCTCGAACTGCTTGCGAGCGGCGTCTCGACCGCCGTACTCGAAGACGCGCTCAACCGGGAGCTCGAAGCCTATGGCCGCACGCATATGGCGGCCGCGCGCCTGTGGCAGCAAGCGGGCGGCTATGCACCCACCTTCGGTATTTTGGGCTCCGTTCTTGGCCTGATCCAGGTGACTGCGCATCTGGTAGAGCCGTCGCAGTTGGGCACGGGCATCGCCGTGGCGTTCGTTGCGACGCTGTATGGTCTCGCGCTGGCGAATCTGGTGTTTCTGCCGCTCTACGGCAAGATGCGCGCGCATATCGAAAGCGAATTGCGGCTGCGCAAGCTCTATCTGGACGGGCTGCTCGCGATTTCGCGCAAGGAGACGCCGCACACCATCGCGACGCGACTCGCGGGCGAAATCCGCGGGCATGGCGCGGCGAGTACATGGGTACACCCGAACGCGTCGGCGGCGTTACCTGACAGCGCGCCCGTCAACTGAGCGCGAGCGGAGCTTCAGGCATGCAGATGTCATCCGATAAACACGCGGCACGCGATCTGCCGCTGAGTTTCCTCGACCACGGCGAGAACGAAGAAGGCGAGCAGTCGGGCCGTTGGCTTCTCTCCTACGCGGACCTCGTCACTACGATGATGGTGCTGTTCCTGGCGCTGTATGCCATGCAGCTGGCGAAGAGCCGTGAACTGGAATTGCGCGATCAGTCGCGGGTTGCGCAGACCAGCACTGCACCGGCAAGTGCGCGGTTGCAGCAAGGCACCGAACGGGCCTTGCTGGCCTCGCTCGATCCGCTGCGCGCGCGTGGCGAAATCACGATCGCCCGCGTCGAGCACGGCATGGAAATCGGCATCAACGCGAAGATTCTGTTCAATGCCGGCGATGCGGCATTGCTACCCGACTCCTTCGGCGTGTTGAGCCGCATCGCGGGCGTGCTGGCGCAGGTGCCCAACGGCAACATCCTCGTGGAAGGGCATACGGACAATACACCGATCGCCAATGCGCGCTATGCATCGAACTGGGAGCTCTCCTCGGCACGCGCCGGTGCCGTGGTGCGCTACCTGGTCGAGCGCGGCGTCGATGCGCATCGTCTCGCGGCAATCGGCCGCGCCGACAACTTCCCGCTCGTTGCCGGCACTGATCCCGCGAGCCGTGCGCTTAACCGTCGCGTGACTATTGCCGTGCAGTACTGACGCTGATTGTGAGCCTTCGCGCAAGCGACGTTTCGCGGGCGTGAACGCGAGCCCCGCGAGACGCAACGCATGTACGCGCGAGCGCCAATCACCGCGTAGCCGACGGGCGTGCAGAAATCGGCCGGCCGCGAAGCATGTTTACGTCCAGCGGCCGAACGCACCCCACTCGCAACCGTAGCCAGCCACCGCGTCGCCAAAGGAACGCTTGCTCTGCCCCCTCTCTGCCGGTCGGCGAATCGTGTCGAAAACGACGCTCGCCGGAGTCCAGCCGTCGTTCGTCCCTCCACGTGCCGCCCTGTAACCGGCCACCCGATTATCAAATGCGAATGCTTTTTCATCGGCCCGAGCTGACGCTCAGGCATTGCCGTTTGTGAGGCCCGCTTCAGATTGCTTTTCTGCGGTTCGGATCAGCGCGACCGTGAATGTCTCGGTTAGTCTCAGCGAATTCGTACTCTCGCCCCCAAAGCGGTCCTACTGGGTTACGTCAGAATGAAGGCCGTTTCCAGGGGGTAAAGCCGCCATTCTCCCCTTCACTTTAGCTGGCAAACTTCCCGCTGGACCGGTCGAGCACGACCACACTCCCATAGCCGATAAGACTCACAACGCCCGCAACTCACGGCCCCCCTCACCTATCCGCCGCCGCAGTAGCGTGCGCAATGTGACACCGTCTGCATAGCCGACCTGCTCGGCAATGCGATCCACGCTGAGCTTGCTCGTCTTCAGCAGATGGACGGCGCGTTCGACCCGCAGATCCTGAATGGACTCGACGGGCGCTTTACCGAGTACCTCATTCAGACGTCGCGTCAACGTCCGCTTGCTGGTCGCCAATGCATCAACGACGACGTCGAGCGCGATTGCCGTGTCGAAATGTTCGCGCACCCAGCGGTCGAAACGCTCGACGGGAGGGTCCGAATGGGACAGGTGATCGGAGATCGCAAAGGCGGATTGCGACGGTCGCGAATCGAATACGAGATAGCTGGCCACGAGCGCCGCAAGCTCAGGGCTGTTGTTGCGGATCAGCCAGAGCGCAAGGTCCACATGGCTCAGGGCCGCCCCTGCCGTCGCCGTGTGGCCGCTGGCATGAGGTGTTACGGCTAAGCAATTAGAACAACTCCCCCTACCAGCGTTCGACCAACGATGGCTCGCGAGCAATGACAGCCAGAAGCATGTAGACATTTCGCCGGAAAATACAGCCAGGTGTCGTTGCTTCTCTCCTCGCTCCATTTTGCCTGCCCAGGAAGGGATTCGTCTTACGGGAGAAAGCCCATTATTTTTCTTTTCGCATCGAAGGCGTGAAAGTCACCCCGACCAGTATTCCCTCGGGTGAGAGAAAACGCGTGACGGTTTGCCCCCAGGGTTCTTGCTTGTTCTGGACCAGGATTCGATATCCCCGCGATTCGAGATTTTCCGTTGCCTTCTCTACACTGTCGACATCGAACTCCAGCCATGCTTGCGGGACAGGAACATCTTCGGGCCACGAATCGCTATCAAAGCAGGAGTGCGCGGCCTGCGAGAGAGGCCACAAGGCAAAGGTCTTTGCGCCCGGAAGAGCTTCCGTATGCAAATACTCGCCACTCTCCTCTTTGAAAGAAATGCCAAGGATTTCGCGGTAGAGTTGGCGACTTTCGGCCGTCCCACGGACGATTGGACCGAAGCCTGCGATGAACAGAACCTTGAAGCTGCTCGCAACTTGCATAGTTCCTCCTTACCAAACTGCATCGAACCGCAGGTCATTTTCATGCAGCTAGCCGATGCTCGTAATACGGTTGCTCCCTATCATCAAGAATCGCATATTGCACCGCCAGGTCATTGGGGTCGGGGTTTAGCCACGCGTCGATATACTGCTCTTTGATGGGAATAATGCAGCGGTCATGCCCGGCCGCCGTTACTTCAGGCGGGGGTTCGTCAGTGATTGCCGCAAATGAATACAGATCCGGCTCACCGGGACCCGCCCACTTTGACCACAGGCACGCAACCAGCATCTTTTGACCATTGTTGGGCCTGAACTCGAGTACCACGTTTTCATCTCTCTCGCCATCGGAGAGTTGTCGCCCTTCCATCTTTGCCTTGCTGACGTTTTCGTAGAAGGCGTCGACCAGCACGAGTCCTTGTGAGTATCCGAATAGGCCTTTCCAAAAGCCGCCCAAGCTGTCTTTCCGGGCGTTGTACGTGCCAGGATATTTGAAGTCATAATTTGCGGGCTTGCCAGCAAGCCGGCACTGATACCTCATTGGCTTCACAACGCGCCGCCCATTTTCAACAACCAGCACGGGCGCGTAGTATCCGGGAAAAATCCTCGAATCGCGTGGCTCGCTCTCAGTGCGCTTGATGTCATCAAGTCGACGGAGCGTCGCCTCAATTTTGTCGCCAGCGATGCGCTTGCTTTCAATGGCAGCCTTCGTGGTCTTTGTTTTTAGAGTTCGCTCCGCTGCAACGAGCCGCGCCCTTTGTTTGAACAGCTCTTCCTCCAGGGTCGCCGCTTGACCGGCATTAAAGAGATCGATGAGCTTCTTGATTTCAAGCTCCGCATCTGACTGTGGCGTGGCAAACGAGTCGTCCATCCTCTTTGGGATTTTTGCCTTGAGGCGCCCCTCGGCTCGCTCCCAGTACACACGCGCAAATTCACGGATGTCCATGGTGGCACCGAACATGCGCACGAACTTTTTGTAGTCGGCTTCTATCTGGGCTGAGTAGCACACATGGCCTCCAACTATTCTCGATAAGCGACAGTATGTTACGAGTCGAGTGCCGCTGCTGCCACCATGTCCGACGAGAGCGGCTCTCGGCTGACCTCAGTTAGGGGCCAACGCGTGTCTTGTCGTCGAATTGATAGCAAGACAGGCGTCGGTTGCAATCGCACTGTGATGGACTCTGCGATTGTCGGAACACGGTGCTTCACGATATCAACGATGAGTCCGTCGACGGTTGATCGTAAAGCCAAACATAGCAGTGCCGCAGACACCCGGCTGCTGCAAAAGCAGGTCTACAAGCGCTGCGAGCGGCCACCCTCCGCCCGGCAGTTCTCGGGACAGCGCTGGATACCCAGTGTCGACAACGCGGCCGCGACCGTGCGCGAGCCGCGACGGCCGCCACACCGACGGATGAATGTCCTCCAGGCAAACAAGGGGAGCGTTCATAACCCGATACGACACCTGTGTTTTTATACAGTATCATAGGCGTCAGCCGACTACCCGAGAACTTGAATGGACGCCCGCGTTCGCAAGCCGCCTATCGACCCGATGCCCGAAATTGCTGAGTTCGTCCGCTCGCTCCGCGAGGCCTTCGGCGACAATGTCATTGACCAAGCCGTGCGGGAAGGCAAATCTGGCGACCCCACGTTTTATGCGTGTGAGAACGGCAGGAGTGTCGGCACGGCCGCGCCGTCTGGCACGCCATGGCAAGTCGACGATTCGTTGCGCGACCGGCATTTCTGCGCAAGCTGCGACGGGGGCTGCATCGGACAAGGTGTTGGCTGTTCCGACTGGCGTCACTGGAACCGAAATCGATAAGAGAAGTCAGATGGAACGTCAAAATTACAGGGGTTACGCCATTTGGGGGCATGCCATTGCCCAGCGGGACAATCTCCTTGAGCACGACCGATACGCGGCGAGCGGTACGATAACCCGCGACACAAAGTTCGTCGAAGCGTCGGGTATTCTGGGAGTTTTTGTCAGCGAACAGGAAGCCCAGGAAGCTGGGCTGTCCTGGGCGCGCGCATGGGTGGATAACCATGGCTGACGCAGAGAGCTCGCGGAAACTGTCGAGCATCCGTGATGTGCGAAATACGGAGAGCATGCGATGACGGAGTCAACAACGCACCAGCCATCCCGAATTCAACTCGACCGAGCTCGTCGGCTTCTGGCGCTTGCACAGACAGGAATACATTACGCGACCAGCGCCTTCGACAAGGAACGTTACGAGGAGATAGCGAGAATCGCTCACAGTCAAATCGCTGACCTCGTCTCCATGGATGTAGGCGAAGTTGCCGAATTGTTCGCCTTCGAATCAGGTTACGCCAATCCCAAACTTGACGTCAGATGCGCCGTCTTCGACGAGACCGGTCGTGTACTGCTTGTCCGAGAGGCATCAGACGGCCTTTGGTCGCTTCCGGGCGGATGGGCTGACGTTGGCCTCTCACCTGCCGAGAATGCAGCGAAAGAAGTCCGCGAAGAAAGCGGATATACGGTGCGTATCGAACGACTGCTGGCAATATGGGATATGAACAAACACGGCCATCCCCCATCCGTGTTCCACATCTGGAAGCTCATATTCCTTGGAACAATCGAGAAAGCTGGGACGTCTATCGGGACCGAGACCGATGCTGTCGAATTTTTTAGTATCGGTGACCTCCCCGCGCTATCACTGGGTCGAGTACTGCCCGAACAGATTCAAAGATTGCATGGGTTGTATCGTAGCGGCGACGTCGATTTCAACTGAGCTTGGCTACCCGCAATGCACGCGCCAAACGCTGTCTCGCCCTCGAGGCGAGTTCTATCGCCCTTACTCGCCACGGAACAGCGTCGCAATATCGAAGCAGTCACCGCCCGCGCCGTCGCCGGGCATTCCGAATTTCCTTCTAGCCACACCGATGCGGGCCTGTTCGGCCACAACAAGCTTGGCGGCAGGACGGCCGTCGCGGCAGATTAAAATTTCGCCGGCTCCGCTTTCATAGACTCCACCGGCATTGACAGCGAATTCTCGGTCCTTGCGATGTCGACGACGTGGGCCCCCATGTGCGTGCCTCCCGAAACAGATTGCCATTGTGAGCGCATTAACGCGTCAGTCACTGAATCTGCATACCTCCCCTGCAGGACACGCGTTGGAACGAGTATCGACCCAGCTACCACCCGTCAGCCGGCGCCGGAAAATATCGACTTGCTACGGCGAAATATTCCGTTTCAGAACTCACAAGTACAGCGTCAACACTGCGGTAAGCGGCGACGTTGAGGAGGTGAGCGGCAAGAAGCCGTTCCTCGACAGGAGATAGCCATGAACACCCTCACCTACAAACTGGTCGCAATCGCTGCATTATCCGTCGCGTTCGTCGGCACCGCGTCGGCTGCCACGAACTGGGACGCATCGCACCCGCGCCGGGCCGAGGTCAATCGTCGGCTGGTCAATCAAGACCACCGGATTCATCAAGAGGTCCGCGAAGGCGAGATGTCTCATGTACAGGCAACGCGCTTGCATCGCGATGACCATCAGATTCGTCGCGAGGAACGTCTGATGGCAAGCCAGGATGGCGGACATATCACTCGCCAGGAAGACCGAGCGTTGAACCAGCAGGAAAACCGGGTGAGTCGACAAATCGGGCAGTGATGCCCGTACTCGCAGCGCCGCGCAATGCAACTTTCGAGTCGCTGCGAGCACTCTTGCACGCAAACCAAACGGAGCAAAAGATGATATCCGCAGGCACCTACTCGCTACGGGACCAGGTGCAAAAGTGGCTCGCTCCGGACGTAGCGGTCCCACTCCGGGTAGCCGAACATGGTCGACTGCGCGCTTCAGGAGCCCGCTACGTACTCGTTGAAGTCCAGTCGACGATGGGCTTTCGTTCAATGTACTTCTTTCTGCACTCCGACGGGAATTGGTGCGTTTATCCGCCCCCAGTCGCACGTCGAAAGGTGCCTCGTAGCGAAATTTTGCCGCCTCATTCTGAGGACGGAAAAGGCTGCCCTGCCTCGATGTCTGCCGGCTAATAGTCTACGTCAGGCTCACGTACCGCTCTTCGGGCGATTCGGTCTCCTGGGGCTGAGCGCAAGCCCGTTTTAGCCCTCCAGCGAAAACGGCGAGCCGCCAGTGTTTTCCTCGAACCATTGAAACGCGTCCTCAGCGCTGATAAAGCTGACGCGCTCGCGAACGGCCTTGAGCGTTCTGACTTGCTCCTTGATGTTGGGAGGTGGGCTGCCATACGCATTGAGTACTGCTTTGCCCGCTAGTACTCGTTCCAGTCTTACGTTCTCCAGCTCGAGCGTGACCTTGAACAAGCCGCGCGAGATAGCATTGGTGGTAAGGCTGTCGTCCGCAACGATGACCTGGACTGAGGTATCCGAATCCGCAGCATCACCCCACAAGGTCGCGGTATCGGTCAGATCTGTGCCGATAAGTTCACCAGCACGGGCATACCCGTCTTGCACGCTGGTGACGGTTTTGTGAATCGGGTCGATGAGGAACGATACATCCACAGGCGTCTCTCCATCAGGTCAGGGCCTATGCGGACCATAATACACGCCGATGCCGCGCCGGCCGGATGCATTGGTAAGAGCAACACGACCCTGCTCGTTGCATCGGAGGGCACGTGATGGTGCCATCACAACCTGGTGGATCGTTCGCGGACGAAAGCGAGGCGCACGCCATCCGGCAGACGCTACTTGGTACGCCGGGCGTCATTGGCGTCCACGACCTGCGCACGCGCAAGATGGACGACATGATCGTTGTCGATGTTCACATCGAGGTCGACGCCACGATCTCCGCCCAAGCGGGGCACCACATTGCAATCGTGCGCGCCAGCGCGTCCTGACGCGCCATCGAGTGCTCAATGTCATGACCCACGTGGACCCGCACAAGGGGATCAATACAGATGCGCCCGTAGGGCCGGCCAGCGCATGAGACACGGCACGGGATACCTTGACAGCGTAGTGGCGAGAGGCGCGCCGGGTGGCCGGAAAAGATAACGATCTTGTAATGAGCGGGTCAGCATCGGGACAGGCGTCACAGTCGAGAATGAAGTCAACTCCTCATCGACGCCGATGGAGAGGCTCGAGGCCTCGTTCAGGGTGAATGTGGCCGCTACGCTCCCAAAGGGGAACCATCATGAAAGCACTTATCAAGGCAGTACTGATTGCCTGCGCGCTGGGCGCGCCTGCATTCGCGTTTGCCCAAGCCGCCAACGCGCCGGTGACCCGCGCCGAGGTGCAAGCTGATCTTGTCCAGGTTGAACAAGCGGGTTATCGTCCAGCAGCAAAGGACCCGTACTATCCCGCCGGCATTCAGGCGGCCGAGGCGAAGATCGCGGCGCAACGCCAAACGCCTGAGGTGGCGTCAGTCGGCGGCGTGACGTCGGGTGCTTCGCAGGCCGGTGGGCCACTTGCGCTGAACGACCCGCAGCCGATCTACACTCACCATTGAACGCGCGTCGTGCTGCCAGCCACTGGCCGCAACCCGGTCATGTGTAAGGAGGCGCCTTGGCCTACGCTCCTGAAGCGCGACACCATTGCGTCGGTGCCCAGTTGTCCGAGCTTGACGCTGGAGCGGCTCGGGTCGCCGCCGCAGACACCATCTGCCGTAGTCTTTTCATTCAGGCACGGAGTGCCTTGAAGAAAGAGTTGCTGGAGCATTTACGGCGCCCCAGGGCCATACGTAGTTCGCGCTATCACACTCAGAAAACGGACGATCACGGCAGGATCCTCGACGCGGTATCAATCGGTGAACGCCCCGCCACGGTGGAAGACCGTGCGGTGCCGCGACACTGGGAGGGGGATCTCCTGTGTGGTAGCGGCGGTAGCCAGATTGCCACGCTGGTTCGTACGCCAGCGGCGTCTTATATCAAGCAAATGCGCACTGTTGGTGGTCACATGCCGGTACGCACCATATTGCACGACTGCGCCGGCCGTGACGACCCTTCCACCGAGCGGCCGGGGTATTCCCGTCTACCTCTTCAGGGAGAGGCTGGCGCGATGCGTGTTCGCTATCATGGACGCACACACGTCGACCCGAACGACGCGCTGTCCGCTGATCTACTGTTTCAGCGCCGATTCGCCGTCGCGCAGCTCCGTTGTCGATCCGGAGAAAATGGCGCTCTTCGCCGGCGAATCGTCGGCGCCAGTGATCACGCGACGTCGGCGGCCGAAGTGAGTATGTTGCGCGAGGCCGAGGATGCTTAACGTCGCGTCGGCGAGCACGGGGCGGTCATCATGCAGGGCACCGCAGGAACCCACTAAACCTGAGGACATCGTGGAGACAAAACGCCAATCGATGCACCAGATGATCGGCGGCGAAGCGGCGGTTGCGCGCCTCGTCGAAACGTTCTACGACATCATCGAAACCGACCCCGACGGTGCGAGCATTCATGCGCTGCATTTGAAGGGATTCGGGCTTGGGCACGTGCGCCAGGCCCAGTTCGAGTTCCTGTCAGGCTATTTCGGCGGACCGCAGTACTATGTCGAGCGAACGGGGCACGCGAACCTGCAATACATGCACGAGCATATCGAGATTGGGCCTGCGGAAGTTGAAGCCTGGTTGGCTTGCATGAAGAAGGCTATAGTGGCACTCGGCTACGACGCCCACATCGAGACGGCGCTGATGCGGCATTTCACACGTAGCGCACATGCGCTCCAGAACAGGGCCTAGACGCCACGATCTGTCGGGTACAACGTTGAACGCGTTCTCGGGTTCGGGATGGACCTCGAACGGCCTCTGGTAAAAGCGCTGGATGATGGGGTACCTATGTGCGGCAAGGACAGGTGCTGTCGCCTTGACGCGATATCCTTCGTGCATTGCGCCATCTTTTTCCTCGCATCGGATGGGGTGATCCTTTTCGTGCTTGTATGCAAGTCTTGGTCGGCGTCGCGTCGGCGGCACAGCGAAAAATGCCGCCGACGCAACAAGGAGGAGAGATTGGATCGACGGGCCTTTGTTGTCGTCGGATACCGTGCAGTGTCCGACACGTTCCGCCTGCATGGTCGCCTCTGCCGAGATCAACCATAGTGAAGAAAGAGCCCCCCATGACTACATAGACGAGCGGGAAGCTTGCTGCTAGCTTGACCAGATTGTGGGAAACGTACCCAGCCGAGCTGTCGCCGGTCAAAATTCGCCATCTGTGGTTGACCATCGCTCGGCGAGTTGATGGCATTGGGAGAAATCATGCGAAGTCTGTGCATCGCGCTCGTGCTGGCTACGTGCGTCAGCAGCTCGGCACGGGCGGATGAATTTGACGGACAGGACAACGACAACGCGTTTCGCCAGTGTGTCGCACAATCGGCGCGAAGCACCGGCAGCATGCTTGTGTTTCAGATCATGCAGAATGCGTGTCTGAAGCTTTACCGGCAGTCGTCAACGATGAGCGATGCCGAGAAAGGCTACTACGCCTGCCTGCTGCGGTCTCTTCAGGGAGTCAACAACGATATCTATGCTCAGGTGGCTGCCAAGGCCTGCGGAGATCGTCGATAGTCAGCACGGAGCAATGGGCAGCCAATCCGCGGCCCTGTTTTGCTTGACAGTTGTTTTTATCACCTTTACGAACGGATCGTTCGTTTCTGGCCTCGTTCAGGCCACACACGCCATTTCATAGCGCAACGCAACAAACCCGCCTGCAATCAAACCCTTACGGGCCTTCCACTACAAGTTGTCCACAGCTTCATCCACTTTTTCTGTGCACAACTTTCATCGACGTGTCATGTGATAGGAAGACATCCGGGCGAAACAGCCAGCTGCCAGCATGAAGTCAATGGAGATAACCTGGAAAGCCCGGCTCACGGCGCATCCCGGCCACAACGGCCGACACCGCATTCAAGATCTTCTTGATCTCAGTGGCGAATCCAGTTCCAGGCCTACGCCACGAAAAGCGAACACGCAAGTGCCGGGTGGTCCAGACATCCTGCTCGCAAAGCGCCGAATTGCGGGCTGAGTCCAGTGTTTTTCGAAGCTTCGCTTCGCCGGATTGCGGCCTAAGCTTTGGCTCAATTCTCTGCACCGAAACAACGAAAAAACAGCGATGTCCACACGACTCCACCGGGTGTCTCGCGCGGTCGGTTTTGCCCTTGCCGCCGCGACATTCGTCATATCTGGCACGGTGCTAGCCAGACATCCCACCCGGCTCTCCCCGTTTTCCGCCGACGATCAGATTTTCATCAAGTTGCATGATGCCGCCCGCGACAACGATCCCGCGCGTGCAGCGCAACTGGCGAGCCTGATCCAGAACTATCCGGCGCCGGCTTATCTCGACTATTTCCAGATCAAGCCGCGTCTGTTCACCGGCGCAGGGCATGCGAATCTGGACGCGCCGGACGCACCGGTGCTGTCGTTTTTGCAACGCTACGACGGACAGGCGATTGCCGATCGTCTGCGCAACGACTACCTGCGCGTGCTGGGCGCGCGCCACGACTGGCACGATTTCGATTCGCAATATTCACAGTTCGTCCTGGACGACGACACGCAGGTGAAGTGCTATGCGCTCGAGTCGCGCGCCGCGCGGGGTGTGAACGTGGCCGACGCGGCGCGCGCGCTGCTCGTCGACCCGAAGTGGTACGGCGACGGCTGCGTCGATCTGGTCACCGCGCTCGACCGTAACCATCAGTTCACTTCGGAGGATGTCTGGCAGCAGATTCGCCAGGCCTATGAACAGGGCGCGACGACGACCGGCCGCAGACTGGTCGATGCGCTGGGCGCGGCGCGCCCGGATCCGCTGCTCCTCGAGCAGGCGACGAACCAGCCGCGTCTGGTGCTCGCGAAAGGCGTCCAGCTAGACGCGGCGTCCCATCAAATCGCGCTTCTCGCCATCACGCAGGTGGCGGCCAGCGCTCCGTCGGCGGCCGCGGCCACCTTCACCGCGATCGCACCGGCGCTTACCCTGGCGGAACGCGGTATCGGCTGGGGCACGATTGCCTATCAGGCGGCGACCCGGCAGCTGCCAGGCGCGGTGGACTGGTACCGGCTGTCGGCGAACGCGCCCCTGTCGAGTCAGGCCTACGAGTGGCGCACGCGCAGCGCGCTGCTGGCCGGAGACTGGACGATGGTGCGCTGGTCGATCGAGCAGATGCCGGCCGCGCTGCGCACGCAACCCGCGTGGGTCTACTGGTACGCGCGTGCGTTGAAGGAAAGCGGGGATGCGGCCGATGCCGTGGCGGCCAACCAGGCATTCGGGAAGATATCGGGAACCTATACCTTCTATGGCCAGCTGGCATCCGAAGCGCTCGGCCAGAAGATCGTGGCGCCACCACAGACGAAAGTGACTGACGAGGAAGTTGAGAAGGCCGGCCAGACACCGGGCTTCGAGCTGGCAAAACGCTTTTATGCGCTGCAACTGCGCACGGAGGGCAACCGTGAATGGAACTGGCGACTGCGCGGCATGACCGACCGGCAACTGCTCGCAGTCGCCGAGTACGCACGCCGCATCGAGCTCTATGACCGGGCTGTGAGCACCGCCGACAGGACGCAGACCGAGCATGATTTTTCGCTGCGCTACCTGGCGCCGTTCCGCACGATTGTCGAGCGCGATGCGCAGTCCACCGGGTTCGATGTCGAATGGGCGTATGGCCTCATTCGCCAGGAGTCGCGCTTCATCATCAATGCGCGCTCGGACGTTGGCGCAGGCGGCCTGATGCAGGTGATGCCGAACACCGCGGAGATGGTGGCGAGGAAGATCGGGCTCGGTACGATCTCGCGGGCGAGGATGAATGACATCGACACGAACATCCTGCTCGGCACGTACTATCTGTCGATGATTTACAACCAGCTCGACCGTTCAGCCGTGCTCGCGACCGCCGGCTACAATGCCGGCCCTGGGCGCCCGCGTAAATGGCAGGCCAACCTGCCGCGTCCGGTGGAAGGTGCGATTTTCGCGGAGACGATTCCGTTCAACGAAACCCGCGACTACGTCAAGAATGTGTTGTCGAACACGGTCTACTACGCGGCGCTGTTTGATGGCCGCCCGCAATCGCTGACGGAGCGGCTTGGCCATATCGAGCCCCGATGACATCGTGCGCAACGCTGCCGTGCTGACCGCACGGGCGCGGTGGTTGCTCATACGCGACACTGAACAACGATCCACCTGTCTCTGGATGGGGTGATCGTCCTTTTCGAGCATTTTCTGGCGATTTGCGCGAAAGATCGCTTTTAGATCAACGAATTGCAGATCGGGCAGGTGGCGGAAGTCTGCGAAGCCGCACAGCCCTGCTACAAGCGGCCTCTCACGCTGTTATCGCCAATAATGCACGGAAAGTACGATCACCCCGCTGCGGAGCGAGCTCGTCAGTTTCGGGAGCGACTCGGCGTGAAAATCGGGCGCCTGCCCCTCGTTTCGCGAGACGGATAAGTGTCCCCAGCGTGGCGCGGCGGTCTTCCCTTGATGCTGCTTACTGCTGTCTATTCGTCATCGCCTTCCAGTTTCCGAAGCACCTCCGTGATGACCTTGTGTGTCGTCTCCACGTTCCGCACCTGAAGGTCTTCCGCAAGATTATTGACCCATGGTACCTGCAGGTGCATCGCATCCTCGAACGCCCGCATCCCTTTGTCCGTCAATACGACAAGGGCCGCCCGTCGGTGGTGCGGATTGGGTTCAAAAGAAACGAGGCCCTCCGCTTTCAGCTCGTTGACGATGCGCTGTACGTTCTGGCGGTGCGCTCCGATATCACGCGCGAGCCACGCGACCGGCTGCGGCCGGTCACCGGCTGCGATGGTGCCAAGAATCTGCCAGCGGGCACTCGTCAAGCCAACCTCGGCGACCAGACGGTCTCCCGCCGAGAGTAGCCGGTTGTTAAGCCGAAACAGGTCGAGAATCATATTGGACAAGGCTGTTCCAGCAGGCGTTCGCTTAGATTTATGCATCTGTCACCATATTTATAATATGGTGTAACGATTCCACATTGACATCATAATGTCAATGTGGAATCGTTACACCATCGAAACCGTGGATTGAAGGAGTTCACCATGTTCATTCGCCCGCTTGACCCTGCCTTTCCAATAGAACGTCAGGTCGCCATCGATGCCTCTCCCGTGGTTTTGATGAACGTATTTACGCTGGAGAAGGCCGACGAGTCGTCGTTCCTCAAAGTATGGCGAGACGACGCAGAATTTATGAAGCGTCAGCCGGGATTCATCTCCACCCAACTGCACCGTGCGGTTGGCGAGAGTCCGACGTATCTTAATTATGCCGTCTGGGAATCCACCGCACATTTCCGGGCTGCGTTTACTAATCCTGAATTCAGGGCCAAAGTCTCAGCCTATCCGTCGTCGGCCACTGCTATCCCGCATCTGTTCCAGAAAATTGCGGTGCCAGGCATCTGCGTCGCGTAACTGAACGAGAGCTTGCAGGAAGCGGCTGTGGGGGATAGCTAGCGCGTGCGCGCTTACACGAAATACGACCGGCACACCGTAACCCGCCTGAGTCTATGCTTGCGACCGTCGGCCCGGACGCTGCGTGCTAACGCTAAAGCGCGACTGCTCCAGTTTGGCTAGCGCAGCACACGCTGCCCCAGCGCCGTCAAGCCTGGCGCCGCGCGTCGCCATGCCCGGTCTTGCTTAACGGCTGCGTTGAATCGGGGCGCCATCTCTCCCAAAAGTAAGGGGCGTCACTAACGGCATGGCTTTTCGACTGGTGACACTGCGGGCGACGAAGGACAGCCCCGATTTACGCCCTCACCAGAGTGTGCAAGTATCCCTCGCAGCGCGTAGCACGGATACTCTTGCTCTCTTGCGAGGTGCAGAATGGACTGGAGGTTCTGGAAGACCGAGAAGCGCCTCGAGGAGGTGCGCGGCTGGCCCACCGATACACATGAATCGATACGGCAGCTCCTGAGCATGTATCAGGGCGCCGGAACACAGCCGTTCGCGAGTTGGGCCGCGCCCGGCATTGCGTTCACACCCGACGTCGAAACCACTGCACGAAACGGTGTCAAGGGCTACCAGCTTGCCCTCTGGTTCTGGCTGTTTGCTGAGAAGCACGGCACTATCGCGGCGAGGATGGCACGCGAAACTTTCTGCCTGCTTGCCGACGCGGCGCAGCCATCGTCGGGAGACACCATTGATACCCTCCTCGACCTGGAAAACCGCCTGGCGCATTCTGTCGAGGCGATTTCCGCTGAACAGCGCACCTTCAGGCAGGAAGGCCTGTCCGTGGAACTGCCCATGGAATTCTTTCTGGCCACAGGCACTCTCAGGCTCACCCCCGACTCACCTTATGCGAGGAATGCGGGCGCCCTCCTGCAAGGCAATGACTACAAGGTGGCAGACTGCTTTCGCCATGCCACAGAGGAAGCGCTGGCTGTTTTCCGGCCGATGATACAGGCGGTCGAATTTGACGCGAAATCGCTGCCCAACTGGAAATGGAGCGCACGGCCGGGCGCGGCCGAGCGACATCTGCAGCGGCGCCACAGCAATCCACTCTTTCCTCTGCACCGACAGCTGGTGACGGCCTACGACGTGCACGAAGCGCGTCTTGCCGACAACCAGGCCCTTCAGGATATTCGCAACGAACTCAATGAGGTAAGCCACGCGTTCTTTGAAAAGTCGGAGCTACCGTTGAACTGGCTACCGTACCTCGAAAGCTATCGGGACCACATAGACAGACTTGATGAACGTCGTCTTGTAGCGGGTGGGCAGAACGCCTCGCTCGGTGACGCGATAGCGGCGCTGCGAGCCGGCATCCTGGCGGCGTGGCGCGCCGAGATTCAGAAGAACCGGCATAGCCTCGCCACGCTCGAGCAGGACGAAGCGCGAAAGGCCGAACGACGTGCGCTTCTGTACGGATGCGACTGGACCGCTCAGCTGTTGAGTCACGGCTCCCTGATACCACCGGAGGAAGTTGTTCCCGCCCTGCTAAGCGAATCTCCTCCTGAGCTTGAGAAAGCGGTGACCGGCCTGCAGACCGAGCCGCGCCTGCATGAGACGCTCGCACACTGCAAGGCAGCTGCACATCGGCTCGTGAGCGACCTTCGAGCGGCAGGTCACAACTTTCCCGATATGAGCGACAAACTCCGCATCCTGGACGGACCCGCGGGGCAGATGCCGGTCTGACGTTTCTCATCGCATACTTCATCCGGCTGGTTCCTTGGCGGGACTCGGACAGTCACGCAAGACAGCGCACTCGGGTTACAGAAGCGCCATCGATTCCGTCATGTTCTGTCGCATGTAATCGAGGAATCGCTTCTGGAACAGCATCGTATGCTCGTGCGCGAGTTTTTCAGCGGCATCGGCATCCTTGCGCGCAATCGCATCAATCATGTCTGCATGGTCACGCCCCAGCTTCGTTGCCGTTGGCGACGATACCGTGAAATCAAAGTGAAGGTGCAGGAGCCGCTGCCCTTCGCCAAACGTCAGATAGTGTCGTGGATAGACTTCAGGTGGCTTGATTTTCGCGGTCGTGGTCGCCGCGCTCATGCTTCGATACCACCGAGCGAATTACTTCACCGGCTTGCGCAAGGAATTTTGCGTGCTGGACAGTGGAGCATGGAGATGGACGCTCGCCTGCTTCCGGGTGCAGCGCGTGCCGTAGACTGCCAGACACTAAAAATGCTTCGTCGGAGCGAACCGCGCGACGCCTGTGTTCAATGAGCCGCCTTCGGCGCTTCGATGACTTCGATCACGTCGAGCGCGCGAAAGTCGTCAGAATTGCTCGTGAGAAGCGGAAGACGATGTTCGTGAGCCTGAGCGGCGATCCAGAGATCGTTATTACGCGGGCGCGGATTACGACCCGCCACCTTCATCATGGTCGCGAGCAGACCGAATGACTGTGCAGTCTCGCGCGTCGTTTGGGCGCTGCGCGCCGAACGCCAGTTCGCCAAGCGAGATCGCCGAGACATGGACCAGTTCCGACCCGGCGAGGGTGTAGATCGCGTCAACATCGAGGATGCCCTGACTGACATCGATCCAGACACACGTATCAACGATTACTTCTGCCACGGATCACGCACCTCGTCGTCGAAATCGGCGTTGCGGATATCGGACTTGTAACGCTCGGCAACCCCGGGCGACATCCTGGGGAGCCGCTCGAAGGCTTCACGAAGCGTGACAGCGCGCACGGGAGGATTGATTGTGCCGAGTAAGGTGTTATTGCGCGTGATCGTGACAGACTCCCCCCGAGCCAGGGCGTCGAGCACCTGATTCGTGCGCCGGGCGAGATCGGTGGCAGTGACAGTAGTCATGAGTAGCTCCGCTTAAGACAATACATATTAAGCGTAATTTGCGTATTTTTGTCCAGTCAGGGGTAATTGCTTCACGGGTAGCGAGTGCGGGCGAACAAAAACATGCTTCTGTTGCCGGGGACCCGGTGTATGCGTACCTACAATGTCCCTGCGATGTCCGCGGAGAGACGAATGCGGGAGGTATGCGCATGGACGCATCGAATAACGGATTCATGCTCGTGGGAAGCCTTGAAGAGCTGAGGGTGAAGGGGCGGCTCGTTGTGCAAGGTGGCCATGGTCCAATCCTCGTCATCTACGACCGCGGGCGCGTCTTCGCCCTGGACAATCGTTGCCCACACATGGGCTTTCCGCTCGAGCGAGGCACTGTCGAGGATGGCATCCTGACCTGTCATAGGCACCATGCCCGCTTCGATCTGCAGAGCGGCTGCACATTCGACCTCTGGGCGGACGATGTGCCGAGCTGCGCGGTCCAGGTGCGCAATGGCGACGTCTGGGTGGCGACCACGTTTGGACATTCCGATGCCGCGGCGCACTGGCGTCAGCGGTTTGCGGATGGCCTTGCGCACAATCTCGGACTCGTCATCGCCAAAGCCGTGCAGGGTCAGCTCACGGCCGATGTACCTATGGCCGACATCGCGGCACGCATGCAGTCCCTCGTCGCTGACGTTTCCCTGGGTCCTCAGAGGTATCGTCGCGCTGCATCCCGCAAGCGAGAAGCGGGCGAAGCCTTGCGCACAAGTGGGGCCTTCGTCGGATTCGGAAAACCTGCGTCTGATGCCATTGCGCGAGCGCTGCAAGCCGCGAGCGCAGGGTATTGACCGACAGGGTTTCCGCGTGATCGGCAAGGTACCGCGCAATCATGTCAGCGCTCGCGGGCGGAAAGCCGCCCCATTCAACCTCGAAATGCCGAAGCGCCGACTGGTAACTGCGCCGGGTGTTTTCGCGCGTCGCGGTTTCGACGTAGCGATCGATGGCAGACATGGCTCGTGGGTAAAATCAGGTGATCTGTATTGGAGACGATGATATGCAACAACGAACGTGTCCGCCAGCGGGCGTGCTCGATGGGAGCCAGGGTTTCGGCCGGTGAAGCGATGAACGAAGGCAAGCCGCTACAGGCAGACTGGGAAAATTTCACACGCGAGGAGCTGCTCGTGGAGCTCACCCGCCTGCAGGCCGAAATCGCGCGGCTCACCGCCTTGCTGCCGGCAACGCTCCAGGTGCAGGCAAAGCCCGTGCGGGTGGCCCGGAACGAACCATCGCCAGCAGTGCGAAACACGGGCGCCCCAGTACTTTCGCCGGAACAGAAGGTACAGCTCTTCCGGCGGCTGTTTCGCGGCCGCACGGATGTCTATCCGCTACGCTGGGAAAGCCGCAATTCCGGAAAATCCGGCTACGCGCCGGCGTGCGCCAACGAATGGCGCGCCGGGATCTGCGAAAAGCCCCGCATCCGGTGCGCCGACTGCGGGCATCGTGTACTGCTGACGCTGGACGACCAGGTCGTCTATACGCACCTTGCCGGCGATCGCACAGTGGGCCTCTATCCGCTGATGCCGGACGGCACCTGCTACCTGCTCGCTGTCGACTTCGACGAGGAAGGCTGGCGTGAAGATGCGCAGGCGTTCCGGCAATCCTGCCTCGAGATGGACGTGCCCGTATCGCTCGAAATCTCGCGTTCAGGCAATGGCGCGCACGCGTGGATCTTTTTCTCGTCGGCCGTTGCTGCACGTGACGTGCGACGGATGGGCTCAGCCATCATCAGCCACACCTGTGCCCGGACCCGTCAGCTCGAACTGACGTCCTACGACCGGCTCTTCCCGAACCAGGATGTGCTGCCCAAAGGCGGCTTCGGTAACCTCATTGCCCTGCCGCTGCAGAAGCAGCCACGCGAGCATGGTTGGAGCGTGTTTGTCGATGACGGCTTTCAGCCGTACGCTGACCAGTGGTCGTATCTCGCGTCCGTGCAAACCATGGACAGCCGCGACATCGAGGGGGTGATCTTTCGCGCCACGGGCGGTGCGCACCCGCTCGACGTTGCGTTCATCGCCGAGGAGGACCAGGCCGAACCGTGGAAGCCACCGCCCGCGCAGCCGAAGCGGCTGGCCGGAACGATGCCGGCGTCGCTCACACTGACGCTCGCGAACCAGCTCTATCTTGAAAAGGCGCAGCTTCCGCAGGCACTGCTCAACCGGCTCATCCGGCTGGCCGCCTTCCAGAATCCGGAGTTCTACCGGGCCCAGGCGCGCGGCTTCAGCGTATGGGACAAGCCGCGCATCATTGGGCGCGCCGAGAACTGCCCGCGCCACATTGCATTGCCGCGCGGATGCCTTGACGACGTGATGACGCTACTGCGCGATTACGACATCGCCTGCGACATCCGCGACGAGCGCTGCACCGGCGAGCCGCTTGCAGTTCCGTTTGCCGGCACGTTGCGTGATGACCAGCAGGCGGCCGTTACCGACCTGCTGCGACACGACACCGGCATCCTGCATGCGCCGACGGCGTTCGGCAAGACCGTGACGGCGGCCGCGATGATCGCGCAGCGCGGCGTCAACACGCTCGTGCTCGTGCACCGCCGGGAACTGCTTGACCAGTGGCGCGAACGCCTGCAGTCGTTTCTCGCACTCGACGCGCGCGCGATCGGCACGATTGGCGGCGGCAAGTCGAAAGCGACCGGCCGGATCGACGTCGCGATGCTGCAGTCAGTGGCGCCAGATGGTGCCCGCGGCGAGCTGTTGCGGCGTTACGGCCATGTCATCGTCGATGAATGTCATCACGTCTCCGCGGATTCCTTCGAGGCCGTTCTCAAGGGCGTCAATGCACGCTACGTGCTCGGCCTGACGGCGACGCCGGTGCGGCGCGACAGCCAGCAACCGGTGATGTTCATGCTGTGCGGGCCAATCCGGCATGCGGCGAAATCCCCGGCCAGCGCGCCCCAGATGCTCGAGGTGTTCCCGCAAAGGCTCACCTCTGCAGTAGACGTTACGACCGACGCGCCGATCCAGGAAGTGTTCGCGCGTCTCGCCCAGGATGCGTCGCGCACGCACATGATCGCCACGGCTATCCGTGAGCAATACGCGCAGGGACGCAACGTGCTGGTGCTCACCGAGCGCACAGACCATCTCGAGAGCCTGCAGCAAGCCCTGGAAGACACGGTACAACCGCTGTTTGTGCTGCACGGTCGCCTCGGCAGGAAAGCGCGGGTGGCGCAGCTGGATGCCCTCGACGCGCTGGCCGGTGACACGCCCCGCGTGGTGCTGGCGACTGGCAGGCTCGTAGGCGAAGGCTTCGACCATCCGGCGCTGGACACCCTGGTGCTGGCCATGCCGGTTGCGTGGAGGGGCACGCTGCAGCAGTACGCCGGCCGGCTGCACCGCGAGCATGCGGGCAAGACCGGCGTACGGGTGATCGATTATGTGGATGGCGGCCACCCGGTGCTGCAACGCATGTGGGAGAAACGCCAGCGCGGATACCGGGCGATGGGCTATCAGGTCCGCACGCCCGGAGAAGATCTCCAGCTGCAGCTGGCCTGAAATCGGGCAGCGAATCCGTATTCCGTACCGTTTCCGGCCGCCAGAGGTCATTTTTCGGCTCTCACATTCGATAATCGTCCTTTATCGCAGGCCAGTAATGCCCACATCATGCAGCCCGTTACCGCATACAGTGATACGGATATAGTTGGTACGTAATACAGTACGATATTCGAGCGAGGAAGCAGATGGCCCGCACCGGTCTTACGCGCATGGACGTAAAGCGCGCCCGCGACGCGTTGCTCGTGCAGGGGCGGCACACATCGATCGACGCGATACGTATCGCGCTCGGCAACACTGGCTCGAAAACCACGATCCACCGGTACCTGAAGGAACTGGAGGAAGATGAGGATGCGTCACTCACACGCGCCGGGTCGCTCTCGGACGCGATCCAGGATCTGGTGGCCCGGCTCGCGGCCCGCCTGCATGAAGAAGCACAAGCCCTCGTCGACCAGCAGGCCACCGCTACAGCTGTGCAGCGCCAGCAGGCGCAGTCCGAAATCGCAGGGCTCGCGCTGAGCTGGCCACGGTGCGGCAGCAACTCTCTGGCGCGACCGCCGCCCTTTCCGCGGAGCAGGAAGCGCACGCCGGGACTCGCGTGGCGCCGCGCGACCTGGACGTCGAGCGGCTCACCCAGCAGGTAACGCGACCAGACCGAGCGCCTTGCCGAGCAGGAAGGCTTCCGCCTGTCGCTTGAGGCAAAGCTCGTGCATGCGCGCGATTCCCTTGAGCACTTCCGTACGGCCGCGCGCGAGCAGCGCGAACTGGAAGCGCACCGACATGAGCAGCAGATCCAGCAGGTGCAGGCTGAGCTACGCCAGGTGAACCAGACGGCCATCGTCCGGCAGAACGAGATCACACAGCTGAATGGGACAACGCGCGGCTCGTCGCAGAACCGACGGCCACGACCAGGCTCGCACGCGATCAGCAGGCACATGGCGAGGCGTTGCAGTCCACGCTCAATCGTGCGCTCACCGATCGGGCGCGCGCCGAGGCCGAGCGCGACGCAGCGCAGGCGCAGCCGGTGCGCGGGCAGCCGAGCTGCTCCAGGTACGCGAGGCTCGCGACTCGCTCAGCGCGGACCTCACGAAGCTGGCCGCGCAGTTCGAAGCACAGCAGCAGCTCCTGGTGAACTACCGAATGCGGCTGGGCGGCGCGGACGCGGCTGGCCGAAAGCACCGCATCGCGTGCCGAAAGGACGTCACAATGGCAACGCGCACGCCTTTCGGCGCTTGCCATGAAGCATTCTGCCTTTCGCGTCGGCCCGGAGTTTCATGGTTCCGCCGGGTTGCGCACCAGCACATTCACCGTCTTCTCTTTCATGCGCTTCGTTATGGGAATCTGGCATGAGCGAATACCAATACTACGAGTTTGCATGCGTCGACCAGCTGCTTACGGCGACCCAGCAGGCAGAGTTGCGCAGTTTCTCCACGCGGGCCACGATCACCGCCTCAAGCTTCGTCAACGAATATCACTGGGGAACCCTCAAGGGCGACCCGCTTGAGTGGGTACAGCAATATTTCGATGCCCACGTCTACTCCTCCAACTGGGGGAGCTGCCGCCTGCTTCTTCGCCTGCCGCACGGGACGTTTGACGCGAAGACCATCCGCGATTACGTCAAGGCTGGACGAAAGAGGCGCTTCCGTTTCGAAAAAGCATTCGAGGCCATGGACGTCGATGACTGGTGCATCCTCGACTGGTCGTTCAACGATGACTCGGGCGAACACGCCCGCTTCTCGGAGGAGATGGATGGTAAGGGGTGGATGACGCGCCTGCTGCCTGTACGCGACGAACTGCTCGGCGGCGATGCTCGCCCGCTTTATCTTGGGTGGCTTGCCCGCCTCGGGAATGATGAGCTACACGATGACCAAATCGAACCGCCGGTGCCTGCGGGATTACAGGCGTTGACGCCCGCACAGGTAGCACTGGCCGAGTTTCTGATGCTGGATGCGGATTGGCTCGCCGCCGCCGCCGAGGCCAGCCCGTCATTATTGGCCCTAGAATCCAGCGGGAGCGAAGACAGTCGCTTTGATCCCTGGTTACGTGGGTTGCCGGTTGATGAAATGCGGGCGAAACTGCGCATGCTGCTACAAGGACGCAGCCGTGAAGCGGAGAGAACGCTTCGAAACGCATTTTTCAAATGGGAAAATGGTAGGAATGCAAAGCAATTGAATATGCCCGGGCGCCGTCGAATATCCGAGATCGAATCAAGGGTCGCCTCTCATCGTGCCATCCGTGAAAGAAGGGAGCAGGAAGCACGGCAGGCGGCCGAGGCCCGCCGTCGCGAGGAACGCACACGGTACCTCAAATCACTTCTCGAACAGGAAGAAGCGGCGTGGTCAAGCATCGATGCACAACTGCGACGCACGACGGGCAGCGCCTACGATCAAGCATTCCAGAAGTTGCAGGATCTCGCCGAAGCGTATGAAAACGCCAGGCGGGATGCCGTATTCCGGCGTCGTCTGGCGCAATTGATGTCGAGTCATGGCAAGCGGGGAGCCTGGCTCGCCCGGCTGCAAAAAGCGGGGTATTTGTGGCAACTCAAGTCTTAGCCTCCCTGGCTTGACCTGCTGAATCATTTCCGCAATCTGGGATGAACTCTGAGCCCAGATGGCACGCCCGGCATATATGCCAATTTTCGGTGATTTGACCAAGTCATAGTAACTTGGACGCCTATGACAGGAAATTGTGCTTACCTTGTTCGCCCCCTCTGATGCGCTCCCCGGCGCTTTCGTTTCTGTTACATATGTGCGCCCTCCCAGGCTCGCAGCCAAGGACGAGCTAACCGTATGAAAAAGGCGCCGTTCTTGGCGCCCTAGATTCACAGATCGAGGATTGATTTGACCGCGAATTTGGCAGCGGCCATCTGCTCATCCGTTGCCCGCTCGTCCTTGAAAACGAACGGCCTTTGCTTGTAGTCGAGTGTCGTTATCTGATCCGAAAGGGCGACACCGGGCCGTGGCAGACTGGTGATTGGAATCTCCGTTTCCCAGTCCCTGATCGTCGATGTGATCGGCAGTCCGATCACGCGTCCGGTCAGTTCGTTAAAGTCCTTGTCCGTGAGGACCAGGAACGGCCGATAGCCGTCCTGTTCGGTGCCCTTGCCTGGTCCAATGCTGAGCCTGATGATGTCGCCTGCTTCCGGTATGTTGTCGATCATCTAGTTACCATTTGTCGAAACGCGTCGGATCGTCAGAACCTCCGAGTTCCGAGCCTTGCGGTTCGCCAAAGCCGATCAGCGGGTGCGGCTCAAGCCGGCGTTCTCGCAGTTGCTGGAGATATCGCTCCCGCGAGAAACGCCTGATTGCCGTATGAGGACGGATCAACACTTCGCCGTCCTTCACCTCCAGATCCACTTCCTGCCCTTCCGTGAGCGCCACTTCAGAGGCAACGCTCGCCGGAATTCTTACCGCCAGGCTGTTCCCCCAACGCTTCAGGGTTTGAATAGCCATCGAATTTCCCCTTCGTCAGTTCCCCACTTCGATCACGTGTTTTATGGCGCTACCTGTCTCTACACGTTGATACGGTCTGAATCTTATAACTTCGAACGCAGGCGTGTCAACGCGTTGATACACGCCACCCTTGGCCGATTGGGTGCGACCTGAAATTGCTATCGAAACTGTCTTTCCGATAGCACCAGCGCAGGACCTGCTGTCCGAACTCGCACGCCGCGTATCACGCAGAGGACCGCAGCCGACCCTAGCCGCCTTTCGGGTTGTCGCTGCACTCTCGATCACATCGACAGGCCCGGTCGCAGCGACCTTCCGTAGTCTGGCGTCTCCGGGCGAGCAAGCTCTACAGGGCGCTGATTGCGAACGTCCTCACGCTGGCAACAGCCCGGCCGACCTATAACTGTTGATCAACGCGTCAAAGAGCACAATGTCCGCACGGCCGCGCGCCATGAGCTGTGCGCCGGCGACCGCCGCCTAGATGGCGCGAGCGCGCCCGTCGGCCTCTTCGGCAGCGACGACGTCCGCAGCCAGAAGAAGTTTGCCAAGCCACGCCACGTTGACGTCCGCGATAGCCTGAACCTGCACCCGAACATCTGAGCGGCAAACAACTGCCTGAGCGCGATGCGCCCGGGAGACGCATGAGCCCGGGCGCCTGCATCTTTCGTACGACCGCTTACCATGGAGAAGCCGTCTCCCCAATGGCGGAGGTCCGACTAAAGCGTAATGTCTGCAACTGGCCGGCGAACTCTCCCGATGCCGACACGCGCAAGAACTCTCAAACCGCGCATTGCGCAGAGGACCGTCACCGATGGAATATGCTGAAGCTGGCGCCCGTGTTCGTGGTATGACCGCAATATTTCTTGACACGCGGCCAGACGCCGTTCCGTTCTACGAAAGAGGGAACTATGTGCTACACCCAGCACTCTCAATTGAGGAGGTTCTGGTGCCGTAAGGCAAGCTGACCAAGGTCAGCGCGATTCGTCCACGTCTTCCAGCGTGTGAATTGTCAAAATTTTGCAGCGACTGCGGAAGGTCCGCTACTTGGCCGACTTCCGTCTCTCGCGGACAGGGCACCGTGCGGCCGAGACGAGTCGGGTACGGGCGACAGGGGAATTGATGGCAGGAGCAGGAACGCGAACGGCGCAATCCGGGACGGTTCGCATATTGACCGGAGCACCCTTGCCGCCACAAGCCCCAGACGTGGACCTCCCCGAGCGACTGCGTTTAGCCTGGTCTGGACACGAGTGGCAGGCGCACCTGGAAGGTCGTTTGTCCCGGGCGTGAACTGACAAGAAGCGCACCGCGGTGCCGGTTGACGACCGTCTGATACGAGATGTCGAGGCCCAGGCCCGTACCTTGACCCGGCGGCTTGGTGCTGAAAAAAGGCTCGAACAGATGCGGCATGACATCGTCTGCGATGCCGGTCCCGTTGTCGGTGAACTCGACCACTGCCTCGTCCATCTCGCGGTAAGTCCGCACAACAATGTCGCCTTTGCCACTCATGGCATCAATGGCGTTGTCGATCAGGTTGGTCCATACCTGATTGAGTTCGCTGCCATACACGCTCAGATGCGGCAGGCTGTGATCGTACTCACGATGCACGGTGACACCCTGCTTGAGCCGGTGTTGCATGATGATGAGGGTATCTTCAATGCCTTCATGGATGTCCACATCCTGCTGCGGCGACTGGTCCATGTGCGAGTAGGATTTCATCGCCCGGATGATCCCTGAAATCCGGTTCGACCCAACGCGGATGTCTTCCATCAGCGCGTTGAGTTCCAGTGTCGAAGCGAGCCAGTGGATGGCGGCGGCAAACTGCTCCCTGTTCAGGGCGACGGCAAGCGAGTCAAGTTCCCCCTGGAGGATTCCCGCGCTGACAAGGCATGGCGCCAGGAGCCACGGCTTCCCGACACCCTGTGCGAGCAGCCAGTCGCTGAGCGCGTCCGCTGCCTGATTCTGCTTCAGGGCATCGATAGCCGACATCACGTTTGTCAGTCCCTGGCGTTCGCCCAGACTCTCCAGGATTTTCATTGCATCGACAGGAATCGAGCTATCCCTCAACTCGATGTGCGCAACCTTCAGCGTTGCGAGTGCGGCCACCGCACGGTCCGCCGTGCGCACCAGTGCAGCCGCGGGATTGTTTAATTCGTGCGCGAGGCCCGCGGCGAGCGTGCCGAGGGCAGCCAGTTTTTCCCGGTTACGCAGCGTCGCCTCCAGGTTCATCAGGCGATCAAAGGAGCTGTGGAAGATCAGCCGGCAGAAGGTCTCCGAGCCGACCAGCAATTCGCGGAACGCGCGTTCCGGCAGCAGCGCCACGCGCCCGTCGGTGACCGCTTTGAGCGTGCCAGGCGCGGGCGTACCCGAGAGCAGCGAGACTGCCCCGAAATAGCTTGGCGCAATGAACCGGGACGTGGGAATCTGCTGCCCGCGTGAAAGCTTTGTCGCGGCGACCTCACCCTGCAGCACGACGTAAAAGTGGGACCTCGTTTCGCCTTCACGGGCAAGGACCTCCCCTGCCGCGATGCTGACTTCCGTCAGCTGTTCGCGCAGCCACTGCAAAAGCGCTTCTGACAGATCCTTGAAGAGCGGATGCCCGCGCAGTTCGTCCAGCTGGATCATGATGCTGGCCTACGGGTTGAACAGCGTGAACCTTGAGTGAAGCAGGCGTTCACGACACATCGTGACTCCTGACGGCGGTTTCAGAATGAATTGTAGTGCCTGCGCGTCGGCTGCCGTGTTCCGTTAGCCGCCTCTCTGGTTGTCGTCGCCGGATTGGCCGTGGGGTGCGGGAACGGACGACTCGCGGGCAATTGAGCCCGCCAGGTGTTCTTCCATCAGTTGGGCAAGCACCCCGGATTCAACTGATGATCACCAGTCCACCGGTCGCGATTGACTCGGAACGGGCACAGCGGGCAAGTTTCGCCTTCCGGATAGTCGATGCCTTCCTCATGCGGACACCCGATGATGCGATCGATGGCGGCGACCGAACGCGCCCCATGCTGTTCAATGAACTGGACGACTGCTTCACTGATTCCCGGATCGGTTCTCGCATCGGACGCTTCACAGAACCACCGCTCAACCGGGTGAGCATCTGCGCCTTCGTGCGTGACAATGCCCACCGACACCTTTGTCGCCCGCGTGTCGTCGGGCGAACGGTCCGAAATTGTGCGGGCGGGCCGCCGCACGGCTATCGAACTGGGCGAGGCGACCGACAACGAGCTGCTCAAGCACTTGCGCCTGCCGGCGGGGCCGCAAAAGCGAAAGGGCCCCGTCACGCTTTTCGGTGCTCAGTAATCGAATACCTTGTTGTCCGGGGAATCGGCCGGAGCGATCGCGGGTGACCCCGATGCCGATGATCCGCTCTTTACGCCGCCGTATGCCGTTGATCCTTGTGAGAGGCGTGCTTCAGCCGCCTGGATATCCCGCGGATAGTTGCTGTCTTCACCCGTTGCGGGGTTGTAGCCGGCCTGCTCCAGTTGCTGGAGCTCGGCGCGCACCTCGGCGCGTGTGCGGGGCGCCTGCGTGTCCGACTGGGCGAATGCCGCCAGCGATACGGCGAAGGCGGAAGTGGCGGCGACTGCGTAAATGACCGATTTCACGATGACCTCCTGTTGCGTGTTGCGCGCACTTAAGCCCGATTCTGTCATCCCTGGAGTTTAGGCGAGCAACCCTACGAGACTGATACAACGGGCATGGCGCTGGCGGCGTCCACCACGATTAAACGGGCCAGCGCCCGGAAAATTCATTCATTGACTGGGTCACGATATTTGTCTGGCGATAGAGCGATGACTCAAACGCGTCCGTCCGTCGCAGCGAACCGGTCGGCACAGGCCGTAGCCTTACAGCAGGTAAGGCAGCAGGCACACGTTCTTTCCGCATTCTGTTTCCGTATGGAAATGTCAAGGACTACTATATTATTTACATCAAACTGTCCGCTGTGTTCGCCTGGCATCGCCCGGACTCCAGGGTTACGTGGCTGCCCGTTGGCTACTTCCTGGGCGCGCAGTCCTCATGTTCATCTAATTGAAGCCGCATTACAGTCGGTGCGACAGATAACCTGGATGGAGGGTCACATGGGGACGAACAAGGCACATCTGCCATTCGCCGTGGTGTTGAGCACAGCAGTGGCTTCATGCAGCGCATCCGCCGACGCTGCCACTCAGTACAGCTTCGACATGAGGCACCATGCCCAGTTTGGCGTAGCGACGGACTCCGCCACCGCCCCGGAATTCATAACAACACCCGAGTTAGACAAACTCCATGAAAAGGCGATGGCTCAACCGCAAGCAAGGACGTCAAAAGACGATGGCAGCTTGCGGGTTCGACTTCTCAACACCAAGGCAAAAGCCGCAAAGGCCAAAGAATGTGTGGAATCCATCATGAATGGCTCTCCGCCCGACTGCTGGCGCGAAACGCTCGAACTCATGCAAAAGCTCCAAATTCCGCTCGACGGGAAACCTATCGACACCACGATGGCGCCCACGCCGGGAAACCTGGTTTTGGTGCGGCGGGCGCTGGCAGACTACCTGAAGCGAATAGGGGAGATTGAGACGTCTTAAGATTTGCCGGGCTGACCACTTGTGCTACTCCCGATCGAACCTACACGCAGCTCTCCCGAATCCGCGCGCCGCACGGGTTTTCTTTAGCTGCGACGCGCGCTTTCTCCCTATACGGGCGTGTTTCGGTCGCCGTGCATGGCGCCGCTCTTCAGATGGTCCGCCTGCACGGTCCTTTTGCCTGGGAGATTCGGGGAGCTTGCTCGGTCGGCGTCGTCGCTGCTGACGACCTCTCCCGTATCGCGTGGCAGAGCAGTGCGACCTTACGGAAGCAAAAGGCGCTGGCAAGCCCCCACTTGCAAGCGCTTCAGCTTTGACGAACCGCTACTGCACGCTCTGCAAATCTGCAATCGTCGCGGCCAGGAAGCGCGCCGCCTCGCCGCCAGTGACGACACGGTGATCGAATGTCAGGCTAAGCGGCAAGATGCTGTGAACAGCAGGTACGCCGTCTGCCGCCACGACCTGCTCATGGATGCGCCCCGCGCCGAGTATCGCAACCGTCGGCGGCACGACAATGGGGGCCGCGTATTTCCCCGCGATCATCCCGAAGTTCGACAGCGTGATCGTGTTGCCGCGCATTTCCTCCGGTGGAATCTTGCGCGCCCGGATGTCGGCGCGCATCCGGTCGAGACCGCCACGCAGATCTGCTGCATCGCGATGCGCAACGTTGCGCAACACGGGGACGAAGAGCCCGTCGGGCAGATCGACGGCGATGCCGAGATCGATCTTCTCCAGCACGTGGCGCCGCCCCGTATGTCCGTCGAACCACGCGTTCAGTCCCGGCTCCGCGCGGCAGCCCGCGACTAGCGCGCGTATCAGCCGGATCGTGACGTCGGTGTGCGGCGGCCATGCGTGGATGTCGGCATCGTCGATCACGGTGGCCGCGGCGACTTCGCTCTGCGCGCGTGCCATGTTCTGTGCCATCGCGCGCCGCACCCCGCGCAGCACTTCAGGCGGCCCGAGTTCGCCGAGTATCTTCGCGACGCGCTGCACGTCCGCCGCCGTGATGACGCCTTCCGGTCCCGATGGCGTCACCATTGACAGATCTACGTCCAGCTTTCTCGCAAGCGCTCGCGCCGCCGGAATCGCCTTGATCACGCCACCCGCGCCCACGCCCGTGCCGAGCGCCGCGGGCGTTTCGTGCACGACGTGCTGGCCGACTTCCATATGGCCGACCACGGTGCCCGCGTCGGCATCGCCGCCCTCGCCTTCGAACGCGACGAGCGGCGCGCCCAGATGCACGATGTCACCCGTCTGGCCGAACAGCTTCGCGATGCGGCCGGATTGCGGCGACGGTATGTCGACAATCGCCTTCGCCGTTTCGACCGACAGCAGCGGTTGATCCGCACTCACCTCGTCGCCGCTCTTGACGTGCCACTCGACGATCTCCGCTTCCTGCAAGCCCTCGCCGAGGTCGGGCAGTTTGAAGATTTTCATGGCTTCACGACGCCTCCAGAGCTTGCCTGACCGCGGCGACGATGCGCGCGGTGCTGGGCATGTATTGATTCTCGAGCCGGTACAGCGGCACGACGACGTCGTAGCCCGTCACGCGCTGCACGGGCGCTAGCAGAGAGTAAAGCCCGCGCTCGGCGATGTTGGCAGCGATCTCCGCGCCGACGCCGCCCGTGCGCGAGCCCTCGTGCACGATCACACAGCGACCCGTCTTCTCCACCGACGCGAGTATCGTGTTCATGTCGATCGGCTTGAGCGTCGCCACGTCAATCACTTCGGTCATCACGCCGTCCTGCGCCAGCAGATCGGCGGCCGCCTGCGCATCCTGCACCGCGCCGCCCCAGCTCACCAGTGTTACGTCGGAGCCGTCGCGCAACGTGAAGCAGGTGTCGAGCGGCAACGCTTCGCCGTTGTCATCCACCGTCTGCCGGAACAGACGATACAGGCGCGTTGGCTCGAAGAAGATCACCGGGTCGGGGTCGCGAATGGCGGCAAGCAGCAGACCGTAAGCGCGCGCGGGCGACGACGGCGTGACGACGCGCAGGCCGGGAATGTGCGCGAAGAGCGCCTCGGGACTTTCGGAATGATGCTCCGGCGCGTGTATGCCTGCGCCGCACGGCGCGCGGATCACGAGCGGGCATGAAAGGCGTCCGCGCGTGCGGTGCCTCAGACGCGACGCGTGGTTGAGCACGTGATCGATCGTCGGATACAGGAAGCCGCTGAACTGGATCTCGGCGACGGGTTTCAGGCCCATTGCCGCCATGCCGATTGCCGTGCCCGCAATCGCCGTTTCGGCAAGCGGCGTATCGATTACGCGTTGCGTGCCGAAACGTGCCTGCAATCCGGCTGTCGCGCGAAACACGCCGCCGTTCACGCCGATGTCTTCGCCGAGCAGCACGACGGCAGGATCGTGCTCGAGTTCGTAGGCCATCGCCTGATTGAGCGCGTCCACCATGTTGAGGTCAGCCATAGCCGTTCTCCTGATGGTTCGCCGCAGCGAGCGCGAAGCGCTGCGCGTTCTCCCGTTGCTCGCGCAGCGCGTGCGGCAGCGTTTCGTACAGGTGGTCGAACATCGCGGTAATCTCGGGCGGCGCAACGGCGAGATAGGCTTCGACCGCCTGTTCGACCTGCTCATGACATGTCTTGCCGAGCTGCTCGTCCTGCGCCTTGTCCCAGACGTTCATACGCATCAGATACGTGCGCAGACGCAGCAGCGGTTCGTACTCCCACTGCTTGCGGATCAGTTCGGAATCGCGATAGCGGGTTGCATCGTCGGCTGTCGTGTGGTCGCCCAGGCGATAGCTGAGCGCCTCGACCAGCGTCGGGCCGTCGCCGCGCCGCGCTTTCGCCAGTGCCGCATGCATCACCTGATGCACAGCGATGACGTCATTGCCGTCGACCTGCAGCCCGTCGATGCCCGCAGCGATCGCTTTCTGCGCAAGCGTCTGCGCCGCGCTTTGCGAGCTGCGCGGTACCGAGATCGCCCACTGGTTGTTATTGATGACGAGTACGAGCGGTGCCTGCCAGACACCCGCCATGTTCATAGCCTCGTAGAAGTCGCCCTTCGATGTGCTGCCGTCGCCGAAGATCGCAACGGCGACGCGCGGCTCGCCGCGCAGTCTGAACGCGTAGGCCGCGCCGGCGGCATGGCACACCTGTGTGCCGATCGGCACGCAGTTCGGAAAGTCGTGGCGCGGCACGGCGAAGTCGCTGCCGCGCTCGTCGCCTCCCCAATACAGCAGGCTTTCCGTCATCGTGACGCCGCGCAGCAATTGCGCCGCGTGATCGCGATACGAAGGAAACAGAACGTCGTCGACCCGCATCGCACTGGCGACGCCAACACCGATCGCCTCCTGCCCCACCGACGAAGCAAACGTACCGAGCTTGCCTGTACGCTGCAGTGCAACCGCTTTGGTGTCGAACGCGCGGGTGAGGACCATCGCGCGATAGAGGGGAATCAGCGCCGCCGGGTCCCGCGCGAAGGCAGGCAATGACTGGACGGGGACGCCGTCGGGACCGAGGTATTGCGTGTACCCGATGTGGAAACTGGCAGCCGTGGTCATGACCGCCTCCTTGTTCTTTCAGATGTCGAATACGTGCAGGAGATCGCACGCGACGCGCAAGTGCTGGCGCTCGCGCTCAAGCCTGATCAGCAAACTCTATGCTTGGACATGGGAAACGCGCGGATGGTGCTGGCTTTCGGTGTTGACGTTTACACGGGGTAACCACGAAGCGTGCGCCGCGTTGTCGCAATGCAATACAGTAGCCGACGAGCGCAGCACAATGCCTGTATATGCCGCGTTCGCGGCGTCAACAGACATTGAGAGGTTCCGCGGGTCATCAGGTTCAAAGAGGCTCAAACTGCAGATAACTCCCAGATCGGGGCGCCAGGCTAAAAAGGAGTTCGAGGTTGCGCTGCCTGTTTGGCAGACTCGCCTGGAACAGCCAGGCGAAATCCACTATCGTGTCAGTTGACGTGTATTGCACGTCGCAGGAACGAAGGGGGCCTCTGGAGGGGGGCACTGGCTGCGCGACGCTGCTGGCTTGTAGGCGTCGACGGACTGCACGCTCGATGCGTTCACGGTCGGTCGATCACGAATGGAGGTGTCTCATGGACACTAAAGGTCTGCTCGTCAGGTTGGAAGTCAAAACCGGAAAGGACGACGCCATGGCGGAAGACGTCCTGCGCTCGGCTCTCGCGATGGGGCGGGCGGAAGCCGCAACGACCACGTGGTTCGCGATCAGATTCGGGCGATCGGAGTACGGCATCTTCGACGTGTTCCCAGACGATGCCGGCCGCGAGGAGCATCTGTCGGGGCCAGTTACACAAGCACTGTTGGATGCCGGCGGCAGCGTTTTTGCCGGGGCGCCGCTGATTCAGGAGTTCGACGTCCTGGCCGACAAGCCGCCTGCAACAACATCGGGCGAGTCCGTCACGAAGGCGCTGCTCCTCACGTTCAAGGCAAAGCCTGGCCATGAGACACAGGTTGCGCAGTTCCTTCGCGACGCACAAGCGCTCGTGGAGCAGGAACCCAAGACTGTTGCCTGGTTTGCCATCCGCCTCGACGACGGTCACTTCGGCATCTTTGACGTCTTCCCCGACAACGGGGCACGGTTTGCGCACTTGACGGGTCATGTTCCTCGGGAACTCGCCAAGCATTCGCTGTCATTGCTGGGCAGCGTGCCGGACGTCGGAATGCTCGACGTGGTCGACACAAATTGGGCCGACCGGTCTACGAGATTGCGCTGAACGTTCAAGCGACGGCGAATGAAACCTGACAGGGGAGGTTCCCCACCGGTCGGAATCGGCCTGCGTGTCGTATCGTCAGTGATTGCACAAACAGCCTTATGGCGAGTCGCGTGGTAGTACCCGTCCCCTGAGAGTTTTCAGGCTATGATCGTCTGTATTCCGCGACCCCAAACGGACCTTCAGACTACCCGAAGCGCCGGTTCAACGAAGATACTCAAAGCCGGTTCTGAAAGCGATTTTTCCAGGGGGCTTCCTATGTGATTTCACCCGTTTGTGCGGGTGACCAGCACGCGGTAGCCCGCGTCGCTCAGGGCGTGGCCGGTGCCGGAGCCCGGACGCCGGGTGGTCGCCCGAACAGAAGATCGTGGCGCCTTTCTCCAGCGACGATCGCCTGTTGCAAGCGCAATCAGGTGGGGCGATGCCGATATTCCTGGTTGCCCGACAAGTCATCGTTGTTGCATTGAATAGAGGCTCGCGCCTCGGCTGCCGATGGTTGCGACGTTGAACACGAGAGACCGTTCGTGGCCGGCAGCCGAAGAACGATCGCGCTATACGACCCTCCCCTCTGACGACCTCTGGCGCCGGGTACACAGACGCGCGGGTTGCCGTTGTCGGGCTCAATGTTGAGCGCGATCATCTACTAATGCGTCTCGCGTTCCCTCTCTCGTTTGCTTGCGAAAGGCTGCAATTTGGGGCGAACGCTTGCGAAGCGGCCGGGTGACAATACACTTTGCGACGCTGCTTGCTGGATCCAGTCCTGAGAATGAACGTAGGGCCGCACGTACCGCTGTGACGCGTTGCTTCTGCCTCAAATCTCGCGTGAGTAAAACATTTAATTGTGGGTGCCACTCATTTCACAATCCAGCGTCACAGCTTCATTGGTGGGGCTTTAGCGAGGAGACTCAGGATCGTCAGGCGGGATCGTTACAGTCGCATTGTGCTATCCGCTCGGCGGGTGCATGCTAGGTTTGGCCTGTGTGGGGTAGTACACACAGGACGGAACGCCTTCGATGCCACCCGTTGGCGTCGCGTTACAGAACACATCGAGCCTTGTCCATGATCACCCTAACCTGTTCCGAACTCAGGCTGTTACAACAGAGGCTCTGCGAGCGCCGTCGCGAGCTGCTGGCGACGCTGCACGGCGAATACGGGGATCTCGCTGGAGCACGGCCGCCCGAAGAGCTGGGCCCCGAGTCGCATCCCGACGAGACCGCATCACGCAAAGCGAGCGATCAGTTGCGCACCGCGCTCGCGCGGCACGATTTCGACGAACTGCAGCAGATCGACGCGGCGCTGGCACGCATCGCCGCCGGCCGTTACGGGGCATGCGTCGATTGCGGCGACCCGATCGGTTATGAACGCCTTGTCGCCGCGCCCTACACGGCCCGCTGCGTTTCATGCCAGACGGTGTTCGAACAACGCCGCGCCACCCGTCAATAGGAATCCCGTCAGGTATAAAACGTCCTCTTGTCACGATAGACGCAATAGCCCGTCGCACCCATCTATGCGTGCGCGCGAAAATTCGTAAGATCTAAATCGGTCCAGGTCTTTTGTATTGGCGTTCAATCTCCAGGCCTGGTGCAACCCGGCATAGCCCGCGTGCACAGCCAATTCATTGGCATCCGGAAACCCCGTCGCTGTGGGCACCGCTGAAAGCGGCGAGGTGGACACGAAAATGACTTTTTAGCCATACGAACGAAATGCTAGTCGCATCGTCCATGTCGGACGCAGCTCTGATCTCGCGAACACGAATTCCCGTTACGACCCGGCGGAAAAAAAGGACCCAACGTGCTGTCGGGTCCCGTAAAAGTTGGCCTTTACCTGAAATCAATCGAGACAGGACGTAGCCCATGTTGACCCTGCGTCGGTAACCATCTGCGTGGACGTGAGAAACAAACGGTACCGAATCGACTACGAAGTACCAGGTAGTGAGCGGGAGACGAGTACCGCAGCGGCGACCAGTACCCCAGCCAGTACCACCGATTCGATATGCAACACTGCGACAAAGCGTTTTAGAGGCTTCACGGATGGCATCGACGAGGCACTCTTTAATGATGCGAGCAGCACTTACTTCGCGATGCATCGCGCATGCGATCACGCATCGTCCTCCATGCCTGAGCACCGTCCGGTGCTTTACCGCATTCGCGTCCCAGCAGCGTTTCCAAGCCGTTATGTTTTTTCAGCATGACCCTCATGCGCAATTGGCATTGGACGACGTTGAGTCATTTCGCGACCATCCCGCACTCGCTCGATGGCATGAGAACTATCGACGAGATCTTTCGCAGCACAAATTGCGACAGCGGTCGCGCTCCGCTATCGAATAACAAGGAAAGCCGGAATCCCCGATGCCAGCAGCATGAAGCGAGAGGGCGATTCCGTGCATCTGAGATATGAGGAAGACAATTGAAAAGTTCTATTCAACGGCACATCGGCCCATTCGCGCTGATGCTGACGGGACTCGGTTCGATTATCGGGTCCGGCTGGCTGTTCGGCGCCTGGAAGGCGGCCAAGATTGCGGGCCCTGCGGCCCTGTGCGCGTGGGTGATCGGTGCAGTGGTGATTCTCGCAATCGCGCTGACCTATGCGGAACTCGGCGCGATGTTCCCCGAGTCCGGCGGCATGGTTCGTTATGCGCGCTACTCGCACGGCGCGCTGGTGGGCTTTATCAGCGCGTGGGCCAACTGGATCGCAATCGTGTCGGTGATTCCGATCGAGGCCGAAGCGTCGATCCAGTATATGAGCACCTGGCCGTACCAATGGGCGCACAACCTCTTTATCAACAGCGAACTGACGACGCCGGGCCTACTGCTCTCGGCCGTGCTGGTGGTCATCTACTTCCTGCTGAACTACTGGGGCGTGAAGGTGTTCGCACGCGCGAACACGGCGATCACGATCTTCAAGTTCATCATCCCGGGCCTGACGATTCTCGGTCTGATGATGAGTGGCTTCCACAAGGAAAACCTCGGCGAAAGTCTTGGCGGCGCGGGCGTGTTCGCGCCGTATGGCTGGTCGGCGGTGCTGACGGCGGTGGCGACGAGCGGCATCGTGTTCGCGTTCAACGGCTTCCAGAGCCCGATCAACCTGGCAGGCGAAGCGCGCAATCCGGCGAAGAGCGTGCCGTTCGCGGTGATCGGCTCGATCCTGCTGGCGCTGGTGATCTACGTGCTGCTGCAGATCGCGTATATCGGCGCGGTGAACCCGGCTGACGTGGTGAAGGGCTGGAATCAGTTCAACTTCAAGTCGCCGTTCGCGGAACTGGCAATCGCGCTGAACCTGAACTGGCTGGCAATCCTGCTGTATGTCGACGCGTTCGTGAGCCCGAGCGGCACGGGCACGACCTATATGGCGACCACCACGCGCATGATCTACGCGATGGAGCGTAACAACACGATGCCGAAGATGTTCGGCACCGTGCATCCGCTGTATGGCGTACCGCGTCCGGCGATGTGGTTCAACCTGTTCGTATCGTTCATCTTCCTGTTCTTCTTCCGTGGCTGGAGTTCGCTGGCGGCCGTCATTTCGGTGGCGACGGTGATTTCGTATCTGACGGGCCCGATCAGCCTGATGGCGCTGCGCCGCGCGGCGACCGACCTTGAGCGTCCGCTGCACATTCGCGGCATGAGCGTGATCGCGCCGTTCGCATTCGTGTGCGCGTCGCTGATTCTGTACTGGGCGAAGTGGCCGCTGACGGGCGAGATCATCCTGCTGATGATCGTGGCGCTCCCCGTGTTCTTCTACTTCCAGGCAAAATCGGGCTTCGGAGGCTTCAACCAGGATCTGAAGGCGGCATGGTGGCTGGTCGCGTATCTGCCCGTGATGGCGATCCTGTCGCTGATCGGCAGCAAGCAGTTTGGCGGTCTGGGCGTGCTGCCGTATGGCTGGGACATGCTGGTCGTGATCGTGTTCTCGCTCGTGTTCTATTACTGGGGCGTGCATACGGGCTATCGCTCGGAATATCTCGACGAGCGCGAGCCGCTTCACGGCGGCCAAGCGTCCGAATATGCGACGAGCGGCTTGCCGGGCGACGAGTGGATGTCAGCGCGCTAGCGCGCTCAAAACCGAAGTACCTTAAGCGTCGCCTGCCCGCGTGACGTCCCGCGTGCGGCCTTGCACGCACCATTGAAATATTTCCGGTGCAGAATAGGGCCGGTCATTCGATCAGGTGGTCGCGCTTCGGGCTGCCGCTGTTTGCGTAAGACAGAGAAAGCGGATCACGCATGTCGTGATCCGCTTTACGTTTGTCCCGCCATTCGAAACGCCTGATCCGCACTAAAACCAATATCAATTGATTCACCCGTCATCGCCCATAAACCTCGATGGACTATTCACGCATCCTCGAACAGATTCACGCGGATCTGCAGCCCTGGCTCGACAAGGGCCGCGTCGCGGACTACATCCCCGAGCTCGCCAAAGTGCCTGTGAACAGCTTCGGCATGGCCGTCGTCACGACGGCGGGCGAAGTGTTTCGCGTCGGTCAAGCCGACACGCGCTTTTCGATTCAGAGCATTTCGAAGCTGTTCGCGTGCACGATGGCGTTCAGGCTGCTGGGCGACGCGTTGTGGCAGCGCGTCGGCCGCGAGCCGTCGGGCACGGCTTTCAATTCGCTCGTGCAACTCGAGGCCGAGCATGGCAAGCCACGTAATCCGTTCATCAATGCAGGTGCGCTGGTTGTCACCGATGTGTTGTGCCGCCGCTTCGTCAAGGCCGAAACTGCGCTGGTCGAATTCATGCGGCGCGTCACAGGTGAATCGACTATCGACTACGACCTGCGCGTCGCGCAGTCCGAATTGCTGCACGCGCATCGCAACCGCGCGATGGCGCATTTCATGGCGAGCTTCGGCAACATCGAGATGCCCGCCGAGGCGGTCGTCGATGCGTATTGCCGTCAATGCGCGATTTCGATGAGTTGCGTCGAACTGGCGAAGGCGGCGCTTTTCTTGAGCAACGGCGGCGTCGTACCTTCGACGGGCGAACGCATTCTCGATGCGAGTTCGGCAAAGCGTCTGTCGGCGCTGATGCTGACCTGCGGCACTTACGATGCGGCTGGCGATTTCGTCTATCGTGTCGGCTTGCCGGCCAAGAGCGGCGTGGGCGGCGGGATCGTCGCGCTGTTGCCGGGCGAAATGGCCGTGTGCGTGTGGTCGCCGGGTCTGGATAGCAACGGCAATTCGTTGGCGGGTGTATTGGCGTTGGAGTGGTTGACCACGTATACAGGGCGGTCGATTTTCTGACACCACGCGCCCCGTCACGCTCGCCTTACAAGCGTTAACTTGGCCCGCCGCGTGCATCTGGCACCACCGCTTCGCCGTCTACCTTGCTTTCCGCCCGCGACGGTTTTTTGTTCGTGTCAGCCACTCCCCTACGGGCCTCCGGTCAGCGCTTTATGAGCACTTGCCAGAAGCTCGCCCGACTTTGCCCAAGCGGTATCGGGCCGCCGATTCAAAATTTGCGTCCGTTCTTGCAGCGTGAACAGCACCATTCTTTTGAACAAAAGTCCGTGTCGTTCGATTTTTGACTTTGTTCACGCGGCGTATACAATAGGTAAAATTGAACAACCGGGTCAAGTCCCTTGCCCTCGCACACCCCCTCTCCTCTTGTGAAGGCCGCCACACAGGCGTTCAGCGATGAGACAGGCGTCGCCACCACCGTCCGGCGATCTCCTCCGAATTCGCCTTATGACGCGATAGTCGAGTTCGATCTTGAAGCGAAGGTCGTCCGTCCGGCGATCGTTGTGCCTTCGATCGACCGACAGGAGCGCCTCGCGGCGGTCTCGGCTACCGCGAAACGGCAGCATCGGGATCGCATCCTTCTGGTGACGTCGTATCTGACACCGTCCCTCGTCGAGGCCTGTCGTGCGCTCGAACTCGACGCCATCGACCTCTCGGGCAACGCATTTCTTCGCGAGCGGAAAACCCTTGTTTTCGTGGCTGGTCGGCCCCGTGCCGCCGAAGCGGGCTCGAATCGGCTCAGCGTCTGGACCAAGCGGTCGATGCAGGTCATCCTCGCGTTGCTGGTCCGACCCGAGATCCTCAACGCCCGCCGGCGCGATCTCGCTGTCATTGCGAACGTCAGCACGGGGACGGCGCAGACCACCATCCAGACGCTCCACAAGCGCCGCGACCTCGTCGAGCGTTCGGATGGCAAGCTCGCCTTCACCAACTATGACAGGCTGCTGGACGAATGGGTGACCCTATACCCCTCGATCCTCAGACCATCTCTGAGCCTGGAACGCTACAGTGCGACTGAGCAGGACTGGTGGGCGGACCTGACGCCGAATTCCGAACAGGACTGGTTGTTTGGGGGCGAGGCTGGCGCTGCGCTGCTGACTCATTATCTGAAGCCAGCGATCGTGACGGTCTATTGTGAAAAGGGAATTCCGAAGGAACTGATCCGGAGCGGTCGTTTGCGGCCAGACCCGGCCGGCAACGTGGAGTTTCTGGTGGCTCCCGTTGAATTGCGACCCACACCCGGCCTCATCGGCAACGTCGTAAGTCCGGTGCTTGTCTATGCCGACCTTATCGCAAGCGGGGACTCCCGCAACATGGAAACAGCGAGGATGATCCGTGACCAGTTCATCACCCGTCAAACTGCTTGAGGGCCGACCTTTTCCGGAAATCGCTGCAAACGTCCTTCGCGATGTGGCCGACGCCGCGTCGGCAGCCGGCGCTGCGTGGTTCGTTGGGGGCGCCACCGCACGCGACATCCTGACGACCCACCGTTTTGGGATTGACCAGACCCGTGCGACCAGGGACGTCGACATCGGCGTGTCGATCGCGAGCTGGCACGATCACCAGCAACTGCGTAACGCACTGGTCGCGACCGGCCGGTTCGTACAAAACGAAAAGCAGGCGCAGCGGCTCGACTATCGCTCTCCTGAGACCGGGCAACCGACGTGGCTGGATATCGTGCCTTTTGGGGGGCTCGAACTGAAGGGTGAGAATGTGATCGCCTGGCCTCCCGATGGGGCCTTTTGCCTGAATGTCGAAGGGTTCGACGAGGCCCTGAGGGCGGCTCTCCCCGTCGAACTGGGACGCGATCTTGTGGTGCTCGTCGCGTCGCTACCGGCACTCGCGATGCTCAAGATCATCGCGTGGCGGGATCGCCATACGGACAATAACCGGGATGCGGTGGATCTACGGTTTCTGCTCGCAACGTACAGCCTTGCGGGCAACATGGATCGCATTTACGGCGGCGACGCCGACGATCTGCTGGATACATGGGGCGATGACCCCGACAAGGCGGGTGCCGCACTGCTTGCTCACGACATGATGAGTTTGCTCACCCCATTCACTCGCGAGCACATCATTGACGCGCTCGATCCACTGACGCCTTACCCTCTGATACTTACTCAGATGATGGGCGGTGCCCACCGCCTGCTCAGCGTTGGCGATGACAAGCCCGAACTGACCGAGGGACTGTTCGATGCTTTTCGATCCACAGTATTGAAAGCATAGCGACGACAGAATCGCCCTACACCCGCAAGACAGCTGTCCGATAACCAGCTCGCGTCCGGCCGGGGTTCCTTTGCGCTACTCACGTGATAATTCCGGTTCGCTACAGTCCGGGCGTGTCACGACTGACGACGTGACGGCGATGGGCACGCAGATCGCGGCGTACAACGCGTGCCTTCGCCAGATCGGCTCGGCATGAGGTTGAGTTCGTCCCGGACATCCAGTCGGATGCAGCGTGAAGCCGATTCAAGGGCGGTCGGATTTTGCCGTTATTCCACGGGAGTGGTCGCCGACTGCGGTTCCCGCTTTCGCGCGCGGCGAAAACGCGGACTATCAGCAAAGCGGGGAAAATGACCAGGCGGGCGAAGCATCAATGGCGCGACGAACGAAGCTGGCTGACTACCTGCTTCATGCATGGCGGCGAACTGTGCAAACAGACTATTGCGCTGGGCATATCAATTCAGAGCGCAGCCTTCAGGGGTTGCTCGTCGCAAACCCACCGGGCGCTATTCGTGGAAGCCAAGTTCGCGCGACGAATCTTCGTCGAACCCACCGTGCAGTTGCCCGATGCACGCCTGATCAGGCCGGACTCCGTGATATGCGACACGCGGGAAGCAATCTGCTTCCTTGAATTGAAGTATGTACCGCGCGGCAAGCCTGCCACGGCAAAAGACATGCAGAGCATTTCGTCGATCGCACGCTCGGCGGGCACTCCCGTCAGGCTTGATCGCTATCGCGGCCCTGCGCTTCCCCGACGAAGCGCCTCCCTCCGTAGCGATTCCTTCGGTACCCACGCGCCGCCCACTACACCTGCTACTCTCACTCGACTACCCCGCGGATGAAAGCCAGGAAATTCAGCCAAAAATTTCCGGTTAAACAATAGAAAAAATCATCAGCTTGCGGCTAGCATCCAGTCATCAACTTGCATGTGCTGCATCTGCAGTTTCTATTAACTGTTTATGGCCTTTTGGCTGTGGAGTCTGTCGAATGCGAGTCGTCGTGCTGGGCAGCGGAGTCGTGGGTGTAACGAGCGCGTTCTATCTCGCGCGGGCAGGCCACGAAGTCACGGTCATCGACCGGGAGCAGGGTCCCGCTCTTGAAACGAGCTTTGCCAACGCAGGCCAGATTTCCCCTGGCTACGCGGCGCCTTGGGCTGCCCCCGGTGTACCGCTCAAGGCTGTGAAGTGGATGTTCCAGAAACACGCCCCGCTTGCAATCAGACCGGACGACGCGGACAAGCAGTTCCAACTGCAATGGATGTGGCAGATGCTGCAGAACTGCACCGCCGAACGCTACGCGATTAACAAGAACCGCATGGTGAGACTTGCGGAATATAGTCGCGACTGTCTGAAGGCTTTGCGAGCCGAGACCGGCATTCAGTACGAGGGACGTGCTGGGGGCACTCTTCAAGTTTTCAGGACGCAGCAGCAGTTCGATGGCGCGGCGAAGGATATCGCCGTACTTGAAGAGGCCAAAGTCGCGTACGAGTTGCTGACGGCAGCCGAACTTGCCCGGATTGAGCCCGCTCTCGCTGCGACTTCACATAAGTTGACGGGTGGATTGCGCTTGCCAGGCGACGAAACCGGTGACTGCCAGTTGTTCACCACCCGGCTTGCCTCAATGGCTGAGAAAGCGGGCGTCACCCTCCGCTACAACACCCAGGTTGATGGTCTGGTCGTCGAGGGTGGACGGGTCGTCGGCGTTCGGCATGGTGCGAAACTCATCCATGCAGATGCGTTCGTCGTCGCGTTTGGTTCGTATTCAACGAACTTCCTGTCTGGACTGGTCAAGATTCCCGTCTATCCACTCAAAGGATATTCCATCACCGCACCAATCGCCGACGAGTCACATGCGCCAGTCTCAACGGTTCTCGACGAGACGTACAAGATTGCCATCACGCGGTTCGAAAAGCGCATTCGTGTCGGCGGGATGGCCGAAATCGTCGGGTTTGACAAGCGACTGCGCGAAGCGCGTCGCGAGACTCTGGAAATGTGCGTGAATGACCTCTTCCCAGGTGGCGGCGATACATCGCGCGCCACGTTCTGGACCGGACTTCGCCCGATGACACCGGACGGCACGCCTATCGTAGGTCGTACGTCCGTGCCCAACCTCTACCTCAACACTGGTCATGGCACGCTTGGCTGGACCATGTCGTGTGGCTCAGCTCAGCTTCTCGCCGACTTGATATCTGGAAAACAGCCGGCCATTCGATACGACGACCTCAACGTCTTTCGTTACGAAAAAGAACCGCAGGTGCCGGCCGATTTCGAACTCGGCTAGGAGTCGGGCCGTGGGATGTACTTTCCGCTGCACGACCCCAGAAGTCCAGACAGCAGCGCTCCGAAGTTTCGTTTGAACTTTGCCCAGAAGAGGAAGGTTATGCCGCGCCCCATCCACCCACGTATTCATCCTGGTGCCGTACAACGCAATCTCGAAGTCGTCCGGCAGCGAGCTCCAGACTCACGTGTGGGGCGGTAGTGAAGGCAAATGCCTACGGGCACGGAATTGAACGCATCTACCCTGCTCTCCAGGCGGCTGACGGCATTGCGTTGCTTGACTCGAAGAGCGAGTAGAGATTCGCGCTGACGTGTGCGCCGGCCAACCGTTATTCGCCGATCGAAACGTGCAAGGCAGGGGTGCGCCGGCCTCGGCGATGCGCTGTTCAAGCGCTCGCAGTTGGGTTAGCGCCTCGGGAGCAAACTGGACGCGCCAATTCATCCGCGGCCCGCGCGGGACTTCTTCAGTTCCGCACGGACGTCGTCCGCCGATAGCGCTCGCTCAGGATTTTCGCGAAGTGCCTTCGCGGCCGGGACGACCTGTTCACGCAGCCGGGCTTCGACCGCGCGGTCCCGCTCACGATACTGTATATATCTACAGAATCATTTGTCACCCGTCGTTTGTCGAGATGCACTATTAAGTATTATTTTAAATTAGATGATTTCCCATTTTCGGCGAACTGCCCGCCGTATATAACCGTCTATTATTGTGCGTAGAATGTGCACGGAGCCTCTGAGGAATACGGAATCAATTGCCCGCCCCAACGCGGGCTTGGGCTTTGACCAGTTCATGGCATTGCTTCGGGACCCGGACAGTTCAGCACCGATTGTCTCCGCCTGGCGCTTTGGCGAGGCGCTGCACATTGACCTGCAAACCCTCGCCCAGCAGGCGCATGTTCATCGCAACACGCTCAGTCGGCAACCGGCCTCGCCAAGCGTCCAACGTTTCCTGCGGGAAGCGCTGAGGGTGATACGCGCCGCAACCGACATCTCCGGCTACGTCAATCAGGCACTGTTCTGGTACAGGAATGAGCCACTGCCGGTCTTTGACTACAAGACAGCTGAACAGCTGGTGTCGGATAGTCGGACTGACGACCTGCTTCGCTATATTTCGTCTCTCGAGGCGGGCGCCGCCGGATGATCCTCACAGCGCTAACGAAGGTGACAGCGTACCGGATGCATGTCCCCAGGTGGGCGGTTGCGCCGACGAGTGGCGCAGGTGCCGGTAAGCACGGAGGACGGGCCAATCGTATAGGACTCAACGCCCTATACCTTGCTCTTGATGTCAACACGGCGGTGCGGGAATATCCGCAGATCTCCTCGTTGATGCCCCCGGGCACGCTTGTAAGTTATCAACTGACGGTCGCTCCGATTGTCGACTTCACAAGCGGGTATCACGCAGAAAAGTGGCTCCCCTTCTGGGAAGACTTCTATTGCGACTGACGTGGTTGCTGGTTCAACCAACGCATTGAGCCACCAAGCTGGATTATCGGTGACGAGGTGATTGCGGCTGGTGCGAAAGGCATTCTGTTCAGATCACACCTTTCGCCGGACGGAGTCAACCTTGTCCTCTACGTCGACGAGTTTGAGTCGGCAGACCGTCTTGACGTGTACGATCCACAAGGCGCGCTTCCGCAGAACCAGTCGTCCTGGAGGTAACCGCCGAGCGGTGGCCGGCCGACGTTTCATTCTGCAAGAAGACACTGCATCGTCCACCGAAACCCTCCCCGTCGAACTCGTCTTTCTGGTGTTCTCGACAACTATATGAGCCTGGTACTCCCCGGCTCCGTCGCCACGACACTATCATCGCGTATTTCGTCGTTCATCACAAAAGTCTCACGGCCCGTTTTCAACACTGCCGTACCTCGGATGGGCCACGCTTTTCTGATCGCTACCCCTCGAGAACGACCGAAACCGGATAGGTGAGAAGATTCGGGATTGCCATCGCGACGCCTTTGCCCGAACGGGTACCGGCCGCGAGCAGCAGGTAATCCTGGTCACGGTACTTCAGCTAATGTAAGCACCGGCGAGTGCGATATATGGGGTTGCGAAGTCGTCAATACGTACGCATCAAAACACGCAGCTATTTCCGAAGAGATCGTCGCGGTGACCGGTTTTGTTATCGCTATTGAAATGTGCACAAGACGTGTCGAGTCATATCTTCAATCTGACGAGGACACACACTACGATCAACGTGTCATAGCCGCGTTTTATGGCGCTGACGAGTGGGTATCCTTGGATAGAGAAATGCTCCTCACGTGCATGTCAATCTTCACGGAATCAAGAGCAGATGTCCGGGTCTGGCCATTGAACACGCGCTGAACTGCACCTGCTTCCGATGCTGCTTACGTAGACGCGCAGAAACATCTGGCCGCGCGGCCGAACCTTCAGTTGCAATCAGCCCTTGCCGCGCTCGACCAAATCGACCAGATCCGGCGCCCGATTATTATGCACATCCTGCCGCCCTATCCGACCTTCACCGTACCTCGGGTGACGCCGATCGAAGGTATGTGGGCCCTAGGGCAAACAAGAATGCTGGCAACATGCAGAAGATCAGCGGGAGCGATCTTCAGTTCATCGCCCCGCTAACAAGAATTGACAACTCCTCAGAGCTTGTCGACTCAAGCTCCTGTCTGCTTTCAAATTCCACCACATAACCCCGGACAAAACCCTGCTCGTCCCGGGGAAGAGGCGCAGAATGAAGTGCCCTCGGATGCATGGGCACCCGGCCAAACCGCAGCCGCCATCTGGCGTGCTCATCTCTATCATGCCCTTGACCGGTATCAACGCACCCTCATCGATCAGCCCATCTTCTGGAATTTCGTCATACTGGATAATTTCAACTTGAGGCATTAATCATCCTGGCAGAGTTAAGGGAGTTCAATCCAAGGAAGCATGATCCTCCGACGCATCACTATGTCCATTTATTACGCATATGATATCGCCTCAGGTGCGTGAAGTTGCGTTCAGCGTTTCGTCATAGACATTTATGAGGTGTCGCCAAGGTAGCTTTAACCTCGTCGGTCACATTCCTAAATCATATGAAATGGAGTGCGAATGAGATTTATTAGGAAAGTGTGGTCCTATTTCTTCCCATCGGGCGTTGACGAAATCCCGATTCTCGGTGTGGCATTAACGGTTTCAGCGCTGAGCTGTGGCTGTATTATCCTCTGGCTGTGGATCGTACACACGCCAATCTCGCTGAAGACGGCGGGCGCGGCACATGCCACCTGCCTGAGTCGTTGCCAGCGGACATGTAGCCCAACCGGAGGCTAGCACCATCGCAATCTCCAGATAGCAGAACTGGAAGGCAATCCGATTGCCAATTTCGATCTGATGGCTCACTTGAGGATATTTGGGACCAGTGTTTCGACCTGTTCCTCGAGTGCGTGAGACCACCGATGTTCTTTATCCAGTGGTTGCATTGTAAAGACAAGATCTGAGCCATCACCTGCACTACGCCCATGCCGAAGATGGTCTGGGCGCCAAACTTTCTATCGCACATCCTCTGCGCCGTTGCCCACAACATCGCGTCATCTACCGGACCTGTCTCGCCGCCATCCCGGCTAGCCGAAAAAGCTCATGCCTACCGCGAGATCGACACATCTGTCATCGTATGCCCGGTCCGCTTGATATTCGTCTCCGTTTAACCAGACGTTGCCAGCGTCGCACTGGTTATCGAGTAACCGTCAGGCTCCGTCGTCGAACAAAGTTACCTGAGATTGAAGCCGAACTGCTCCGCATCATTGGGGATGCGCGACCGAGAGCGCGAGGACTCGTCGTTGAAAGCGGCTTGAATAGAGATCCCACTCGCCATCAGATGACGAAGCAACTCGCGACCGGCCTTTCGGTTAGCAAGAGCTCTCTTACGCAATCAGAAGGATCACCATATCGCGCAGCAAGCACAAACTTTCGAGCAGGACGATCAGGACTCACCCGCTGGCGGAGCCAGAATAGCCTTCTTTCTAAAAAGCGCTTTGATGGCGCAGCTCGGAAAATAGACGTCTCCGAATTGCTTGCAGTTTGAACTGGTCCGAAGCCTCAACAGGCGTATCAAACAGTCTATGACAGTCACTCTGCGCCGCCCAAGATACAGCTCAGAGTCTCGACGAATTTTGACTGTTCTCTGCAACCAGGTGAACGCCAGCGTCATGCACATAGTTCAGCGAGCGCGTGATACCTGCGTCTATCGCGCAACCTCATATAGCCGGAATTTGTTGTCGATCCGATCGCTGTATGAGCGGCTCTGGCTACGGAGCGACCGGTTTGGTCACCAGCTCGTAGAAAGCCCATGCGGGTAGTGATGTCCAGTGGACTTGCATCCGTAAGACGTCGTGCGATCCTGGACATTCATAGCCAATCGGATATTCATATGCGCACATCACCACTGAACGCAAGGGTCGCCAATTGCTGGTTCCGAACCCTTTCCGGACACTTCCTACCGAAGGAATCCATCGTCAAGGTCGGTCAACGTGAGGTGAAGGTGAACAAGACATTCTCTGTGCCGCCGCATCCATGGCACCCGCACGGAGCAGCATGGACGGTTGACTGCTTAACCACGTCTGAGCTTCCACCGCGCCCCAGTCCAGTCATCGGCCCCTTTCCCGACAGACATCGCGTCCTCTTGCCACCTGCTCTTCGACGACGTGCCTTGTCTTCTTTCATCATCAACGTTCAGGTTTGTTAATAGAAGGAATCCAAAATGAACAATCAACCCAAGAATCTGTGGTGCGTTTTTGTTGACGAATGCAAGGAGTTTGTCCTCGAGTGCATCATGCCTCTTATCGTCATCGCGAAGAAAATATTGCGTCACCTTCGCAAGTGAGGACGCGGAATGCGCGGTCACGGAGTTTCCGGAATGAAAGTCACCCAATTTACGACAATCAACGGCCAGAAGATGATCAAGATCGTCACTGATTCCGGCGTCACTGGCTATGTCGATGCCGCTATCCCGCTCGAAGCGCTGGAAGCGTGGCGCAGGCGCCTCTCCGCTGAACTGAAGCGCCCGCCCCTCCTGCCGCACCGCAAAGTAAGACAGCGGTGGAGACGCAGGCTTATTCCTGTTCGCCAACGCGCGCGCCGCACTCGTCGGCACCAGCGCATGAACCTGTATACGCGTCGGATTCGCCTCGTCAGGCGCCGATAGCGCGTCTCGGCTTGCGTTAGAGCAGAACCATGTGACTCTGGATCTGTTCCGGTGCACGCGTCAGCACGACAGCATCAGAATCTTTGTCTACTACCTCGAGGAAATATTCGATGCGCAACGATAAACATGGCGAGTCCCTATTCACCTTCATCCACCCGGACCATGCGCGGCTTCCCAGACATATCAGGATGTTATGGAATAGCGTTGCACTCCTCATCTTCTTTGCACCACCGTTCATGGCCGTTACATCTGGCTTGGGAATGGTGCTGGGACTCTCTTCACTTCAGCAGTTATGTCCTCCGTTGGCACACGGTTTTGCTCACGAAGCCATAGCACTGGTCAAGCTCACAGCCATTGCGCTCGCCAGTCTGCTCCTGACGGTGGATTTCTTCGAACGTCACGAGCTCGCCCGCCTCGTCCGTAAAGACATCTACGAAATGATCGAAGAACACGTGATACCTCTGTTCCGCTAGCCTCACTAAAGTCGTCCGCCGGATCGCCATAGGGGTGACGGACACCGGGCGTTCTATCCAATCCGGTCTTTGTTATTCCCTGATGCCCGGCGACGGGCATATCGACGTTTGACTCCGTACCGTGCCCGGTCGTCAATACGCATCGGTGCGATGCGCCGGGAGATCATAAAGCACGTGCCGCACCTTCGTCGTGGATAACTCACGCCCAGTCGTGGAGACCTGAAGTTTCCCGACAACGGATTGCATCCACACCTTCATCACCTCTTCCCCTTGATTAAAGTCGTTAGCTAGTGCCACCAGGACTCTTTATCGTCGTACGTTCACATCTTCACCGATCACGACTTCGTGGCCCTGGCATGAAGTCCACAGTATCAGCGCTTTCCGACGCAACTTCGGTTGCTAATGGCGCCTCCGGACGTTCCCTCTGAACGAAATCAGGCCGGACGTCATGGGCAGACTTTGGCATGTCGACTCCCCGACTTGATGCGGTTGAGATATATCTCATAAAACAAGAGCATCTCTCGACGTCACTCGTACTACAGCCGACGCCGCTGCGCCGACTTGCATTTTGCGGAACCCGCATGAACATAGACAGGAGGCGTGGCGAATGAAACCGCGATGGTCGCGGAAATCGTAGCTTCAAACAGATCTTTTCGAGGAAACGACGATGCTTGAGCTTTTCCGATATTTCTTTGAGGTGTTCTTCTGGGTCCCGGCAGTTCTCCTGGCGCTGAACCTGGTTCATTCGTTCGACGTGGGCGGTGCCAGTCTGAGTGTCGCGTCGAGCCAGCATCTGCTGGCGATCACACTGGTGGCGGCGTGGGCGATCTGGGCACGCCGGCGCGAGAACTGGGCATGGACGCAGATTGCGTTCGGTGTGCTCAGTCTCGGCCTGCTTCGCCTGATCATCGCGTTCAACCCGTACAGCATGTATGGCGCAATCATCTGGGGCCTGGCATTTCTCGGCATGTTATTCCAGCACCGTCGCATGCAACGACCCACGGCCGCGGGCAATACGGCAGCGCCAAAGGTTGCGACGTCGATGCCACCCGCAGAAGGCCAGCTCCCGTATCAACAACCGCAGGCCCCCACTTACAACTATGACCACAAGGTGCAAGTCGCCCGCTACACCTTCGATGACATCGTCGGCATGGCGGATACGAAGCGTCGACTGCTCGCGGCCGCAGAGGAGATCATCGGCGACGAAGGGGCGAATCGTAACGGCATGCTGCTGTTCGGCGAACCCGGCAACGGCAAAACGCTTTTCGCGGAAGCGCTTGCCGGCCAGCTTGTCATTCCGTTCTTCAGCCTTGCGTATGGTGACGTCGCGTCGCCCTGGGTCAATGAGACGCCGATGAAGGTGAAGGCGGCGTTCGATCGCGCGCGGCGCGCAGGGGTCTGCGTTTTCTTCGTGGACGAGTTCGACTCTTTCGTAAAAGCGCGGTTTAGTCGCTCGTCTCACACGATGGATCAGGACCTGACCAACGTTATTCTGACGGAGGTAGTGGCCCTGCGCGGCTCGCGCGTGGTTCTGGTCGCCGCGACGAACTTTCTGGACAAGCTCGATGGGGCCAGCATTCGTGAAGGCCGCTTCGACTACAAGATCGAGGTTCCTTCGCCCGATTTCGAGGCACGTCAGGCCATCCTGCGCAAGTCGATCGGTGATGCGCTGGGCTTTGCCGCTGTGGCTGGCAATGTCGTAACGAGCCTCGCTGACCGGTGGGAAGGCTTTAGCGCCAGCCGTCTGTCGAAGGTGGGCGACGAGCTCAAGTCGATGCGCCGGGACGGGCAGATTGGACAGGGCAAGGTGTCGTTCGACAACGGCATGCTGGCGATGCGTCAGATGGTTGGCCGTAGGGGCAAGCTGCCGGAGAAGGTTCTGTCGATCGACGAGATCATCATGCCGGCACAGTCGCGTGATGCCCTGAAAGACCTGGCGTTCAAGATGAAAAACATCGCGAGCCTCGAAAAGATTGGTGGTCGCGTGCCGGTTGGTCTCGCGTTTATCGGCCCGCCGGGCACCGGCAAGACCGCGGCTGCGATGGCGCTCGCCAAAGCGAGCGAATGGGCGTTTCTCAAGATTACGGGTGCTGAAATCATGGCTGACCCGGAATCCTGGGACAAACTCGTTCGCGAGGCGAAAGACATCAGGCCCGCCGTTGTGTTCCTCGATGAGGCTGATGACATTTTGCGTGATCGACGCTACTCGAATCACGGCACGCTAACGAACAAGCTGCTCACGACGCTGGACGGCGGCGGCGGCCGCGTTCGCGATGTTATCTACGTCGCAGCGACCAACTACTACGACCGGCTCGATGAGGCCGCGACGCGAGGCGGCCGCTTTGAGGAAAAGATTGTGTTCGACGTGCCGTCGGCGGACGACATGCAGCGCTATGCGACCAAAAAGCTGACGACACTGGCTGGTACGAATTACCGGATCCTGCCTGCTACGCTTGACGCGCTGGCACTGGCTCTCGCAGGCCGGGCGATTGCCAATGCCGACGCCGTCATCCAGAAGACAATTGACTCGGCCGCAGTGCGTGCACTGCGTGAGCAGATTGCCGAGATCCGTCCGGATGACGTCGAAGCGGCGGTGTGCACCGTGTTCGCCGACCGTTGTCGCATCCGTCCAAGGCGTTGAGTGGATGCTCGCGGGTGCTGCCAGAAACAACCGCCCTTTCCGGCAGCACTCACATCAACTCGATTTTGACTAGCGGTCCCGCTTAGCAGGTTGCTGAAATACCGCCGACGCGCGTCATCGCGGCGGGCCGTAGATGCGTTGATATGAGGACCTTACCCGCCCCCTTGGAGATCATGCGCGGCGCTGACACGTTTACCGAGAGTTTGTTTTCTTTTCGCAAGCTGGACGACTTCGTTCCGGCCTCGCATCCGCTGCGTGCGATCCGCGTCATGGCGAACAAAGCGCTCGCGAAGATGGATCGACTGTTTGCCGGGATGTACGAAGCCGACATAAAGGGCGGGCGGCCGAGCATCGCGCCGGAGAAATTGCTGCGAGCCATGCTCATTCAGGTGCTTTACAGCATCCGCTCGGAGCGCCAGCTCATGGAGCAGGTGCAATACAACCTCTTGTTTCGCTGGTTCATTGGCCTGGCAATGGATGATGTGGTGTGGGTGCCCACGGTCTTCACGAAGAACCGCGAGCGGTTAATCAAGCACGACGCAGTGATCGAATTCTTCAACGAGGTGGTGAACATCGCTGAGAAGAATGACCTGCTCTCGGGTGAGCATTTCAGCGTGGACGGCACGCTGATCCAGGCGTGGGCGGGGCACAAAAGCTTCGTGCGCAAGGAGGGTGACGATCAGGACAACGACGGTGGCAGTGCGGGTGACTTCAAGGGTAGCAAGCGCAGCAACGAGACGCACCAGTCGAAGACCGATTCCGATGCGCGTCTTTATCGCAAAGGCAAGACGGCCAGCGAATTGCGGTACATGGGCCATACGCTGACCGATAATCGGCACGGCCTGGTAGTCAACGCGCGCGTGACCAGTGCTGACGGGCACGCTGAACGCGAGGCAGCCAAGATCATGATCAACGATGCAAGGCAAGTGGCAGAAGACCCCGACGTGGAAATCACGCTGGGTGCGGACAAGGGTTACGACGCACAGGAATTTATCGAGGCCTGCCAGGCGATGAAGGTTACACCGCACGTTGCACAAAACACTTCGGGCCGGCGTTCCGCGGTGCCCGATACGATTGCCTCAAGCGTGGGCTACGCCATTTCGCAGCAAAAACGCAAGTTGATCGAACAAGGTTTCGGATGGGCCAAGACCGTGGGACGTATGCGCCAGGTCATGGTGCGTGGCTTGAAGAAGGTGGACCAGATGTTCGTGTTGAACATGGCGGCCTACAACCTCGTGCGCATGCGTTCACTGGGACAAGTCCGCCCGTAGTGGCGGAAATGGCAGAAACGAGCCCAGAAATTGGCCTCAGGTCATCGAAAATGATGTTGAATCCGCGCTGAAATTTCGCAATGCGAAAAAGCTTGAAACAGAAGCTGCGTAAGCGGAGGGGTGCTGCTTTCACTGATGGGTACTTCAGCAACCTGTTAAGACGATCCTTCAACGGAAGACGCAGTTGCCTTTCGTCAATCGAGGGACCTTTCGCCGCGCCGCCTCCCGGGCGTTTCGCATCAGCCGCACTCTGCTTCCGCTTTCTCATGAGCAGGGATACTCTCAAGATCGTCCGGATGCTTCCTGCCGGCCGGCGCAGTCTCGTAGTAGTTGGCGAACACACCCGAGTGCACGCGCTTCCACCGTGGCGCACTGGTTTCCGCGGTGGTCGTTGCGACAGCGCTCCCGTTCGAAGCCGAGTCGCTGGCGGCGCGGACGGATTCTACCAGCGGGTCGCTCGCTTCAGTTGCCGGGCCGGCCTCAGCATTCCTACCGTCCGTTTCAGCTTTCTGGGAGGCCGCTTTTCCCGCCGCCGCTTTTTGCGCCGCTGCCGTGGAACCGTAATAAGCGTTCATGATCTGCGGACGGCTGTGCCCGAGACGCTCGCTCACCCGTTTCTTCCGGACCCTCATCTCATCTGGCGAATACTCGTCGCCGACGCCGCCGAGCGTTGCCGGTGTGAAACCTTCGAGCAGCGCGCAGTTTTCTGCGTACTCCGCCCGCATGCCGTGCCCGCACACCGAGCAGTTCGCCTTTGAGATGCCGAGTTTCTGCATGCTGTACTCGTAGCGGTCAATGTTCTTTTCGAGCGTTGCGTTTTCCCCGCGGATCGTCCGCTTCCACCCGAGGCTGTCACGCTTGCCAACACGCTCTTTGACCATATCCAACACGGCGGTCTGGAACTCGAACTCAATCGTGATCGACTGCTGCTTACCGCCCTTCGCTCCGCGATAGACAATGAGCAAATCCTTCCCGAGATCCCGCTGGTCGGATACCCACGGCTGAATGAGGACCGCTTCCTTGCGGCGAAGCCCGAACGCCAGTTGCATCGCGAGCATCATCCCGAACCGGTCGTCGATGGCAAATGCTTCCTCGAGTTTCTTTTCCACGTCGATACCGTTCGCGCTCCACGACTTCGTGACCCTCGCCGTTGCGCTGACCTTGATGCGATCAGGGCTTGCATCCGGCAGATACTCTTCCAGCGTCTTGACGAGATTCGGCTTGCCGATCCACCGCGCGAACTTCCGCAGCACAGAAAGCTCGTTGCGCATCGTCGCAGCCGCCCTGACTTCCGTGTACCAGTAACGCACCAGCGTCTTGACGTGCCGCTCCGCAATGTTGCGCGGATAGATCGGCAGGTTCAGCTTCTGGTGCAGCGTCTTGAATACGACGAACAGCACTTCCGCGTTGTGCTGCCTCGTGCGGTGCGCGGCCACCTTGCCGTTCACGCGCTTGTGACCATTCTCCTCGATGATCTCTTGCAGCTGAGCCTTCCACCCCTTCGTTTCGGGTTGCCCCCGCCTGCCGCGTCACTACTACCTTCGCCAAAACTACGTTCGTCCTTAGCCATAGCCTCTTCCATAATGTGAAATGCGCGCCCTGTCCTGTGTGGGACATTCGCCCGGGCTACTCATCCGGTTCGCATCAAAACCAGCCAATCACCACATCCAACCTCGCATATCGGTGGTGGCTCGGTGCACGTGTCGCATGCACCCGGGAGAAGGCAGCCGGACTCCCGCATATCACAATGTGAAAAGGTCGGTCTGTCGTAAAAATGTGCATTCCGGCGGTAGCCTGACCTCTCAAAACTCCGCTCACGCCTCGCCCTTACGGTCACGAGGTTACCTGGTACTCGACCAGGCGCCGGCCCCTTGAAGGGGAGCCAATCCTGTGCGCTTCCATTCCTCGAGTGAGGAACGGTCGGAGATAGCGCACGTATCTCCAGTGTTTGATCTTCCCTGCCATGGCTGGCGGGCAAGGCGACCCCACTCACCCCGACGCTTTCGCGACCAGTGAATAGTCCGTCCGCCATCGAACGGTTACGCCTACGGTTCTTGCGAATCGGCCACGTTTTCCCCAACGCGTATGTCGTACGACGGTTGAGGCAAACATCCCGCTCGGCCGCACTCGTCAAGGGTTTGCGCCTTGCCTCTGTGGGGATCTGTCGGGGATTCGCTATGGGCTGAAAAAAACGCCCGTGAGGGCGTCGACTGCAGAAAACGAGTTCGCGCGGATAGCTCCGCGGAATCTTTGATGGGTGTTCCGTGCGAGTACGGAATGTGCAGCTGCCGCTTAACCGCGGCGCGGTGTAATTCTTTGTCGCTCTCGGGTTCCACACCTCGAAGCAGCGATGGATCGAAGTAGAGCATAGTCGCCCGCGCTTCGCAAGTCTCATTAGTGCCCCAAACCGGGATCTGCTTAGCAATCCTTGTCCCTTTGCACGACCGCCAGTCCGCTGTTCTTCTCCTAACCCAAAGACCCTCCTCCTGACTTTCTCAACACTTACTTTGCATCTCCTTAACGCTTACTGCACAAGCCTTCGCACTTACTGGACACGCTGTTCACTCTTTGCTGTAGCCCTCCTTCAAACCTACTGCACGCTATCTTTACTCTTACTGTTCACACCCTTGGTGCAAGCTGTACACAATCTTCGCGTGTGCTGTTCATGCCCTTCACCCTCGCTACACCTTCCCTTCATGCCTCGCTGTATCCGTCCTTCATATTTACTGCCCGCATCATTCACTTTCGCTGTTACCGACCTTCACACATACTTCGCACCTCGTTGTTTCTTACTTTGCTCGAGCTTCACATAGCTTTACACATCCTTCACAAGCGCTTTGCAAAGCCTTGGCGTTTGCTTTGTTGAATGTGGCGGGAAATGAGAGAGCTTTTGCGACAGAGAGCCCGCTGACCATGGCTCAAACTTCAGCGTGGACAGAACATTGCTAACAAGGCGGTAAAGATGAACGCTGAAGAATTCCTTGCATCGGAGCACGCCGCGAGCCGCTCGAAGATTGGCGCCTACGATGCCGACATTCGTCTTCTGCGATCCCGCGGCGTCAGCGGGCAGCGCATCGCCAATTTCTTGAAGCTAAATAACGTTCACGTAACGGCGAGCGCCGTCTACCAGTACTTCAAGTGCCATCCCGACGGGTATCGCTTTAGCACCCGAGGCCCGACGAACAACGATCAGCGCGCCTCAGCCGGCCAGACATCCGTACACAGCGGCAAGCCGGCCACCGATACAGCAGCGACGTCTCGGCTCAACAATCGTCGGACCCGCCGAGCGCCAAGGCATCGAGCCAAACCCTGCATGCGCGCGAAGTCGGGCTTACTGACGCAAGCGTCGGGCAGCGTCCCGAGCTGCGCGCCTCAAGCCCCAGTTCGCAACCGTCAGAACCCCAGCCCGTGGTTGGCGATCAGCGTCCTGTTGGCGGTCGGGCACTTGCAAACGACACTCATCTCGACGGCTCCGCGAATGGCAGCGAAAACACCCGTGCTTTCGACCCATCTGGCACACCGGACTCTAACTATGATCGGGGTACACGAGAGGGACCTCGGCTAGTACAACATCCCGTAATTGGCTTTAATAATTATCGGGCTGTAAATACGGGTGCAGGAGCGTGACGACGACGTCGGCCATCTCCTCGAGCGAACCGGTTCCGGGCAGCGGTTCCCATCGTCCGTTGTGGGTACGGAAGGCGGCGCCATAACGATTGCGGCCGAGCCCGGTGAGGCGCGCCACAACAGTCGGTTCCTCATCGTCCAGACGTTTGATTAGCAGGTGATGCCCGTAGGCTTGCGTAACGATTTGCTCATGGCCGAGCAAGGTGCGTAGTTGACGCTGAAGTTCGGCCGCGTAATGTTTGGTGGGTATGGCTGGCACGTCGGTCCCCTCGATTACGTTGCGCCGGTTTGTAGCGGATAGCCCCGGAAACTCCATTTGAAGGGCCGCGCTGCCTGATTATGCTCACGGACAAACTGCCCGGTGCGCTCGCGCAGGTGCGCGGTGCTGGTATGGCTGGCATGGCGCAATACCCGGCGCGTGTAGCGCGCAAACCATAGTTCGATCTGATTGACCCAACTCGCGTGCAACGGCGTGAAGTGGAAGTGAAACCGCCTGCCGTGTCGCGCATTGAACGCCTGCCAGACGGCCTGGGCGCGATGCGTGTTCAGGTTGTCCCAAACCACGTGCACCTGCTTGCCCGGGTACGCAGCAGCCACGCGCTCCATGAAGGCTACCAGATCGTCCTGGGTACGCCGCTCGCGGCACTCTGCCAGCACCTTTCCGGCATGCACATCCAGCGCGGCAATCAACGCCTGGGTGCCATGGCGGATATATTCAAACTCCCGACGACGCAGCCGTCCCGGCGCCGGCGCACGCCCCGAATGCTTGCGCTCGACGGCCTGAATTCCGGTCTTCTCGTCGATGCTGAGCACCACCGCGTTTTTGGGCGCCTTGCGATACAGCTTGCAAATCACATTGACCTTCTCCCGAAAGGCGGGGTCGGGACTGTGTAGCCATTGCTGGACCCGGTGGGGGCGCACGTCGCCGGCCTGCAAGATCCGCTGAACATGGCTACGGCTGATCTGTTCGACGATGCCGCGCTCGATTGCGCGCGCCACAATCTCGTCGAGCGTCGGCGTGACCCGCCCCTGCGGTTCCTGCGCCTCGCATGCCAACGCAATCAATTGCAGTCGTGTTTCCTGCGCAATGCGCGGCGGACGGCCACTGCGCTCACCTTCTCGAATGCCCTGTGCGCCTTGCCGCGCAATGCGCTTGCGCCACGTGCTGACCGTCTGCACCGATACACCGAGCTCTCGCGCAATCACGGTATTCGAGTGTCCCTCATGTGCCCACAACGCAATCCGAGCCCGCATCACATCCCGCTGCGGGGCCGTCTTCTGTGCGATCAGCGACAGGAGTTTCTCTTTTTCTTTCTTCGTCAGCTTCACTGACGTTGCGTGACGGCCTCGACTCATCCCGGCATAATAGCCAAATCGTTTAATTATTCAAGATATTTGCGGGATGTTGTACTAGTTTCGGTCGAAGACGAGCCGCGCGTACGGAGCAAGATGATTCACTGGGACCCGTTTTCCCCTGAGAACCGGGAGGCCGTGCTTGCATATGTCGAAGGGCTAAAGGCGGGGACCATCCCCACGGGCGTGATAACCAATTCTGAAAGGCAGTCAAATGAGCGGCAAGAAGATCCTGATCATCCATAACTTCGGCGGCGTCGGCAAAAGCACCATTGCGGGTTGCCTGATTCATCCGCGAACTGGTGGCGAGATCCTGTCAGTAGAACGCAGCAATCTCGATGCGTCGGCCTATGGTCTGCCGGTCCATCAGTACAACGCAGCTGAGTACACGGAGTTCTACAGAGACCTTCGCCGGTATTCAGCGCTCGGCAACGTCATCTCAGACATCGGTGCTTCCAACGTAGAAGAATTCATCGACCATCTTATTAAGTCCGGCGGACATGAGCAGTTCGATTACGTCGTAGGTTGTCGTCGTCAGTCTCACGGTGAGACGAAATCACACCCTCTCCTCGTTGATTTAGAACAGAAAAAGTCGTCCGGGTTTGCACAACTTCCGACTTTTGCTGATAAATCCGATTCAAGTATGGGTCAGCGTAACGGGCCTCGAGCGCTTCGCCGAGCGTGCGCGCTTCGATCTCGCGCTCGGGCGTTGCGATATGTCGTTGAATCGAAGCAGCGAAGAAGATGTGCGCCATGGTGGGGATTCAGTTCGTCTTTCCACAGGCTCTGGTGACAATGCATGCCGTTCGCGTTGTCGGCAAACAGTGGTTTCGGCATGAAGGTGGCCACCTTGCCGTGCCGACGCGCAACGTTCTTGCAGATGTACTTATAGATCATCACGTTGTCGGCCATGCGGGTGAGCGTCGCAAAGCGCATGTCGATCTCGTTCTGTCCGGCGGTCGCGACTTCGTGGTGATGCACTTCGATCTGGACGCCCGCCTGCTGAAGCGTCAGCGCGATCTCCGAGCGGATCTCCTGCAGCATGCATGGGGTGGTACCGGGAAGTAGCCCTCCTTGTAACGTTGCTTGTAGCCGAGATTGCCACCGCCGTATGCGCCGTCGTCCCGACCATCGGCGCCCTCACAGATATTCTGCACGGGAATCTCGCCGCTCTGTCGGAAGGCTTGCGACGTGAGCGTGAGGGTCATGGTGCGCTCCTCGGCGGCGTAACCGTTTGATGCGGGCTTTTCAATGTGCGATGCGGCATCAATGTTTGTGCCGGTGCAGCCAACCCATATGGTGCAAATCAAGCCACTGGGCCATCCCCTCTTCTGGGTGATCGCGCCTGTACCGTTGCGCCACCATGAACCCTGCGACCAATAAGACCGTCAAGCCGACAACGAAGTAGATCATGGACTGAGTCATGGCAGCCTCCTTATTGGGTCGCGACCATCCTTATATTCTAGGTCAACACTTTCCGAAGTGACGAGCGACGAGCGCACGCATCCGCGGATTGAACGCCGATCCACCTCGCCCATCCTTTCCGACGTGCACGATCAGCGTCTCGTCATGGCCCGAGCAGGGACGAACTATGAAACTCGCCCCTTCAGATTTCAGCTTGCAACGTTAAATCACTGAAAGGAAACCCTCAGATCAGGTTTCTTTTTTTGGTCACCGAGACCCCCGCATTTCATCTTCTTGCAGCAGTCGCCACTGGATTTTTCCGCTCGCGGTACGAGGCAAACGCTCAGCGAACTGAACGACACGCGGAACCTTATAGGACGCCATACGTCCTCGGGCCCACGAGATGATTTCTTCCTCTGTCGCGCGCTGGCCGTGCCGAAGCACGACGACGGCTTTCACTGATTCGCCTCGACGCGAATCGCGCGTCGCGATGACACAGGCCTCCTGCACTGCCGGATGCTCGAAAAGCATCGCCTCTACTTCTGCGGGCCAGACCTTGTAGCCCGACGCATTAATCATTCGCTTCAGCCGGTCGACGATGAAGAAATATCCATCCTCGTCTGCGTAACCGAGGTCTCCCGTGCGCAAGTATCGCTTTCCGTCGATCAGAGCGAACGCATCCAGTGTTGCTTCGGACGCTTGCCAGTATCCGTCGAACACCTGAGGTCCGCTGACCAGGATCTCACCGGTTTCTCCTGCGCCGAGAGGCCTCAGTGTGTCGGGATCGACGACGACTGAATGCGTGTCGAAAATGGGAACGCCCATGCACTGCTGCTTGCTGTTCTCCGGCGGATTGATGTGGGTCGCCGCCATCGTTTCGGTCAGCCCATAACCTTCTATATAGGGGATGCCCCACCGCTGCTGGAGCTGGTGCGCAACAACCTGTGGCATCGCGGCACCGCCGCCGCTCAGATACGCCACAGAACGCAAATCGAAACTACCGACATCTTCCAGATTCAGCAGGTCGACCAGCATCGTCGGAACCGTAATCCACGTGCTGACGTGTTGACGTTCAATCAGATGCGCGGCGCACTTTGCATCCCATCGGGTCATTATCACCATAGTCGCGGCCGTGAGGATGGGCATGTTCATGCAGTTCTGCATGCCAGTGACATGAAACAAAGGAACGGAGCACAGAACCACGCTTTCATTGTGAGTCTTCGACCCTTCGGCACATGCGAGCGTCGAATACATTACGCTGCGATGCGTGTGGATGCATCCTTTGGGGCGTCCGGTCGTGCCGGACGTGTACGGAATCACGGCCAGATCTTCGGGCCTCGCCTGGTGATTGCGCGCAACGCATGCGCGAGCGAGTGCGTGGTTCCAGTCGACGAAGCCGGCATCCGCATCGGTACGTGCTTCGCGCGGATTCAGCACATCGGGAAACGGCAGATCCGTCTGGACGCGCAAATAATCGCCATAACGCGCCCGGATCACATAGTCCAGATGGCGCCCGGATAGCGACTGTACGTTTGTCACGAGTTCATCGCCAACCAGTGCGACTCTGGCACCGCTGTCTTCGACTATGTGTTGAAGTTCAGAGCACTGGTTCATCGGATTGACGGGAACGACTACTGCATCGGAGCGCAAAATGGCATAGAAGGCAACGACGAACTGCGGACTGTTCTGCATATACAGGACGACGCGGTCACCCCGTACGATGCCGCAGTTCTGTCGCAAGAATCCGGCCATTGCGTCGACTTCCTCGCGCAATTGCCTGTAGCTGATAGTACTGCCGTAGTAATGGATCGCTGCCCGCTCCGGGTAGCGGTTTGCAGTTGCTTCGAGATTTGCATATAGCGATGTCTGCGGCACAGATAGATGGCGCGGCAGGTCAACCAGACTATGCGTCGATGTTGCGTTCATGTCAATTCTCTTCGTGGAACGGTTTGCGTTCGTCGCGGGACGAACGCCGCCCGCGACTGAACGCAAGATGTGCCTGAGCCAAGGCAGCCAGGGAGGATGTCGTATCGGCAAATCGCAATGCGACGCTCTATTTCCGGAGCAACTGGCGACCCCACTGTCCGATCTCTTCAAGGGTTTCCGCGGCTTCCGGCAAGAATGGGAAAAGCGTGTAGACGTGAACGGAATCGGCCACCATCTTCAAGTTCACGCTTGCGCCCGCCGCCTTCGCGCGCTCGGAAAAGCGTGTCGTATCGCTTTCCAGTACCTCCTTGCGCACAGCGGAAATGAACACGGGGGGAAGGTCGGTGAGATCGGCGAACAAAGGCGACACCATCGGATCGGTCGGCTCATGACCCTGGAAGTATGACGCCACCAGGTTGGACAGTGTCTCGCGATTCGCAGCGGGGTCGTCTCCCGAGTTCGCCAGAACGGACGGGCCGCCGAGCGTGAGGTCGGTTAGCGGGCAGATGGCAATGACACCCGCTGGCAACGGCAGACCCGCTCGACGCAATGCAGCCGCGAGAGCCAGAGCCAGCCCCCACCAGAAGATTCGCCGCTCAGGAATACCGTCGACGCATCGACACCGGAAGCAAGCAAGCCACGGTACGCACTGAATGCGTCGTCAATGGCTGCCGGATAGGAATGTTCCGGCGCAAGGCGATAGTCGACCGTATAGCACGGTCCATTCAGCGCGCGCGAAAGACGGCTCGCGTATTCAACCGAGCTTCTCGCCGAACCCAATACGTAGCCACCACCGTGGAAATGCAATACGGTGGCGTTGCGCCCTGCTCCCGCTGCAAGCACGCGCAACGAACTGGCTCCGTGAAGATCGACTTCCGTCACTTCCGTGCTTGCGGGCGCGGGGAACTGCTGCAGAAGGAATCGCTCGTAGGCAGCACGTTGTCCGCGGTCGCCACGCGCGATATCGTCCGGAGTGAAGACGCCCTTCCAGAGGTCGAACGCTCGCTGACTCTCGGGACGCTCCATCCGCTTTCCTTCCCGTGCGGCACTCAATCCGACCACCTCGCCTGGCGGCAGCTTTGCCGCTTCGAGAATGTTGTGCCCCCAGGCGAACGACCACGATGCTTCGGCCAGCGGATCGATGCGCGCGAGTCCTTTGAGACGTCCGTTACGCTGGCGCACACGCGCCTCGTCGGGCTCATGTGCCCAGTCGACGACAAAGCGCGCTCCCGCCTGAATTCGCGTGGTACGCGGCTGTCGACGCCGTTCATATTCGGCGAGCGCGCCCTGGACTCCGGCCGAACCATGTCGCTGGAGACAGCTCGCCAGGACCCACGCATCTTCGATTGCCTGGCAGGCGCCTTGCGCGAGATACGGCACCATCGCATGGGCAGCGTCGCCGAGCAACGCAATCCGTCCGGTACTCCAGTGTTCGATCGGATCGCGGTGGTACATCCCCGTAATGAACGCCGAGTCCACCGCTTCCAGCATCTTCTGAACAATCGGCTCGGCACCCTCGAAGGAGCGGCGCAACTGATTGACGTCGCCGGACTGCGTCCACGACTCACGGCTCACCTCAGTGGCAGGCACCGAGGCAAGAATGCTGTAGAGATCTTTGCGAACCCAGTAGGAAACGATGTTTCTCCCCACGCCGAACCAGTTGTTTCCAGCCACCGGCAACCTCAACCCGGCAAGCCGGTCGGCGGGAATGAGCGAGCGCCACATCAGAATGTTGGCGAACTGCTTTTCCTCGGGTCCGCGCAGGGCAGTACGCACCGCAGAGTGAATGCCGTCCGCGCCAATCACCGCGTCGCCGCGGATCACTTCGCCGTTTTGCAGCGTGACATACGCGCCGTCTTCGTCCTGAGAAACCGATGCGCACTCCGCCCCGAGCCGAACCACGTTGGGTGGCAAAGCTCTCGCGAGCAAATCGATCAGATCCGCACGATGGACGTTGTAGAGCAGCGCACCGTAACGCGCATGCGCTTCCTTGCCGAGCGGCGCGACGTACAACAGACGCCCCGTCGACAGTTCGAGGTAGTCGAACCGCTCCGGCACCGTCGCGATCTCGGCCAGAGCCGGTTCCAACCCCAACTCCCGCAACACGATGGTGCCGTTCGCCGCGATCTGAACGCCAGCGCCCACCTCGGTCAATTGCGGAGCACGCTCCAGTACAATCGGCTCGATTCCATGACGCAGAAGCGCTAACGCCGTCGTCAATCCCCCAATGCCTCCACCAACGACTACAATTCTCATACTAGTTTCTCCAACTGAGTTAGTTAACTCAGTTTAGTTAATTAACTCGACATGGTAAAGTAATGACGACACTAGGGAAAACCCTTCGTTCGGATGGAGCCGAGACCCGAACGCGCCTGAAAGCGGAAGCCCAACGGCTATTCGCACTGCGCGGTCTCGACGGTGTGTCCGTTCAGGACATCATCAGTGCGGCCGAGCAGCGAAACAGCGCGTCGTTGCGCTACTACTTCGGCAACAAGCTCGAATTGGCACGTGAACTGGTCGTCGACGGCGCGCAGCTCATCGATGAAGACCGTCAGGCACGGCTCGACAGTCTGGAGGCGGAGGGTGGGATGACCGTACGGGCGGTGCTGGGCGCCCTGCTCCTTCCGATGCTTGGGCTGGCAGACCGCACGGGCCACGCGACCTATATCCGCATGATCGCCAACTTGCAGCTGAACAATCGCGCGTTCCTGCGTGAGGCACTGGAAAACAAGTGGAACAAGGGCTATCAGCGTTGCAATGCGCTACTGCGAAAGCTGCTTCCCCATATTCCTGCGGCGATCGTGGATCAGCGGCTTTCGCTGGTCGGCATTTACGGCAACGCTGCGCTGGCCGCATGGGAGGCGAGCCGGGACGGTGGCGATTCAGGAAAGCTTTGGTCTCCGAACTATGCGGTGTCGAGCCTGATGGACAGCTTTGAAAGCATTCTCACCGCATCGCCGTCGGAAGAAACGAAGTCGTTGCTGGGTGAATCCACCCGCAAGAAGGCGTCTCGCTGACACACCTGAGGCAACCACGGGTACGTTCCGCGCACACGGGATTTGTCGATCAGTGCCTGATTTCGGGTCGGCAAGGAGCATTCGACATTCTCGGTTTCACGCGGTGCTGCTTATTGCTGTATGGGGTAGTGAGAAAGTCGGTGGGCGGCCGTCGATATCGACAACCGCCCGCCGTGACTGGCTACTTCGGATCTCGCGCATCAGGCAATGCAGACTGTGCGACGCGCTCAGGCCGGACAACGCCACGACCCGCTTAATCGTCGTCGTCGTCGACCGCAGCGACCGTCTTCGAACCGTCAGCCGCGACCTTCGAGTAGATCGAGTGCGGGACGGGATACGGCTTGTCGCCCATCACGCCCTTCCATTGCACACGGTTGAACAGTTCCGGCGGAATACGATCTTCCCTGGAGAAGTCGAAGTCCTTCGTCGCGTTCGCCCAGTACGTCGCGTCATGCAGCGGATGAATGTCCTCACCTTGGGCAAACTGGTTGCCGTCGGTGCCGCTAGCCACGTTGCCCACGTTCGTGCCCTTCAGGATCGTCGAAGCAACGGCTGTGTACGTCCACGAACCGTCCGACCTGGTGTCGAACAGGTCGGCCATCGGCTTGGCGTAGGCCGTGTTCAGGCCCATGTGCTGGGTACCGAGCACGTCTTCCATGGTACGGAGCGCGTTGACCTGGCTGTAGGCGGTGCTGACGATGGCGTGTTTCTTCACGTACGCGCCGACGACGTAAGCCGTCGAGCGGTGCGAGTCGACGTGATCGGAACCGGCTTGCGAGTCATCCTCGACCACCACGATCAGGGTGTCCTTCGCATACGGGCTGTGCGCGACCGTCTCGACCAGCTTGCCGACTGCGAAGTCGTTGTCGGCTTCTTGCTGTTCAGCCGAACCCATCTGGCCGACGTTCTGAGCAAAGCTGCCGGTATGGTCGGAGCCCATGCGGACCAATTCAAACGACGGGAGCTGGCCATTCGCGACGTACTGCTGGAACTCGCGGTTCCATTCGAGTTCGCGGAAGGTGTCCGGATAGGCCTGGTCGAAGCCGCGGTAGTACGGGTCCGTCAGGTTCACGAGGGACGGCTTGAGCGGGTGGGCCTGGACGATGTTGCCAGCGGCCGGGTTGAGCAGCGGGTTGGCGATCGTGCCGATCGAGCCAACGTTGTTGACCATGCCGCCGTAGTTGCGGACCGCACCACCTGCTTGCAGAACCGCGTCGTAGATGCTCGCCTTCTGATAGCCGAACGGCGCATCCGGCACTGTCACGTCGGCGATGCCCGGCAGCGCGTTGGCCGCGCCGCCCGGTAGCGACGACGTAGCGCCGGAGAAACTGCCGTTTGTCGCGAAGTCGCGCATGGCGGTGCCGGGGAGGCCAACCGGCAGACCGCGGTTGGAGCCTTCGGATTCGTACGCCATGCCACGGCTGACGCCAGCGTAGTTCTCCTGCTGCGAAACTTCCTCGGTCGGCGTGACGTGTGCGTGCTGCACCCACGACCAGCCGTCCATCGAACCGTCGCCCGGATCGGTGAAGTTGTCGAGCGTGACGAAGTTGCCAGCGATGTTGTGGAAGTTCGGCGTGGTGGCCTTGCCGAACATCGTCAGCGTCGGATCGCCGTTCGAGCCGTTGCCGAGGTCGCCGAGGATCTGGTCGTACGTGCGGTTTTCCTTGACGACGTAGATCACGTGCCTGATGCGGGCGCGCAGGAAATTCATGGTCTCGCGATCGCTATCCGATTCCTTCACCGAATAGTGATTGTTTTCGTCCACCTGGGTGGTCAGCCGGGCAAGCACATCACCCGCCGGGACCGGGGCGCTGACGAGGCTGCCCTGCTCCAGGCCGAACTGGTACTGTGCCCTGGTACCCGAGGTGTAGAGGGGGTTCGGACCAGTGACCGACTTGCCGTTGATGATGTACATCTGCGAGCCATCGGCGCTCAGCGTAATGTCCTTCGGCGCATAGGCAGTCGGGATCAGACCGTTGACATGATAGCCGTTATTACCATCGAGCGAGATCACGGCGATCGAGTTGTCGCCGTTGTTGACGGCATACAGGGTCTTGCCGTCCTTCGAAACGGTCACGTTGACCGTATCGCGGCCGCCGTACTTCTTGTTGTTGCCGCTGCCCTGGTCGTTACCGTCGCCGGACTGGCTGGCGATGTCGATCGTCTTCTCAACGTTGTGGTTGGCGGTATCGATGACGGCGATCTGGTCGGCGTTCGACACGGCGACGTAGAGCTTCGACTGGTCCGGCGAGAGGGCCATGCCGTACGCATTGCCCTTCACCGGAATGCGCGTGATGAATTGCGGCGCGGCCGGGTTCGCCACGTTCAGCACCACGACTTCACGGTCACGCACCGACGAGATGAACGCGGTGCCGTCGGCCTTCAGCGAAACCGCCCACGGATATTCGCCACCGGCGACGCCTTGCCGTCCCGACGTGTTGAATGGACGCAGATCGTATTCCGACACGAGCGTGTTCGAGGTCGTGTCGATGATCGAGATCGAATCGTTGTAGTTGTTGGCAACGACCAGGTTCCGGCCGTCAGCGGAAACAGCCAGGCCGCCGGCGTTCGGCTTCACGCCCGAACCAATGCCCCTGGTGTGGTTCAGCGCGATGGCCGAGGTCTGGGACCATTGGGCCGACGGGGCAGCCGAAGCGCGGTTGTACACATAGACCCTGTCGTCGGCGCCGCCGGTGCCGTACAGGGTCTGGTTACCGTTCCAGGCGAGACCATCGAACGCGTTGTTCTGGTGAATTGCCTGCACCAGCTTCGGATTGGCCTTGTTCGTGCCCGACACGTCGTAGATGAAGATGTACTGGGTCGAGTCAGCCTGGTCCAGCGTGCTGTTGCTGGCGCCGGTGTAGACGGTGTTGTAGCCAGCCGTGATCACGGCCAGTGTGTTGCCGTCCGGGCTGAGCTGCGACTTGATGGCGCCGCTGACTACCTGGCCTGGCTTGGCCGATATTTGCGGGTTCAGCAACTGCTGGACGGCGCCCGGAATGGCTCTGGGGGAGATGAACTGGCCGGTCGGCAGCAGTTCCATGTTGCCTTGAGGTGCCGCGTCTGCTTGAAGGGTTGGAAAGAGTATTGAGGCGGTTAGTAATCCTAATGTGATACCAGACTGAGTCAGCCTGCATTTCTTCATTTCGTATCTCCAGAAGACAAACAGATTTGAGATCTCTGCTCCTGAACTGAACTTCCCAGATCTGTTCTGTTACCCCTGATCTAAAAATTGGAGCTGCTTGTGCTGAGCGTTCCTGTCCATCAGCCAGCAGAGTTTAACGTTTGCGCATGTCAGTGACGTGAATCAAGGCGTGGCGGGGAAAAGCGGATTATGGTTGTGCAAGCAAATTGTTATTCGGAGCCCCGGAATTTCGCCTTATAAAAAAGCCACTCGATGTGTATACTTTTTACCGGTAACTGATGCACCGCTCATTCTCTTCAATAAAAAATGACCGGCGGTTGAAAGCACTTCGCAATTCGGCCCCAGGCGCAAAAAGAGTGATTATCTTTCTCATAAATTGTTGAGCGCACTTCCTTATTACGGGAGACCTATTCGGTTGACTTGAGAACCAATCAAGTCACCGCGCTGTGAAAGGTTCTGTCTCACCAAGGTGACCTGTTACGCATCTGCAGGCAACGAGTCGAACGATTTGATAGATGAAGCAGGAATCCGGGCTGTTGGCGAAGGTGCTCAAACGCGTGCACTATCCGCTTGCCTTCCGCGGGATCTCGATCTACCTGCGCACGCCGCGGCTACTGGGAGCTACTCGCGCTGAACCTGTCTGCTGCCGCGGCGAGTTCGATGGTCATCGTGAAATACCGTCGTGTATGTGCAAAGCCGGCTCGGCACATCCACAACCCGATGCAAACGGAAAAGGATTCTGGCAGGACCGGATTGCTCGCATCGCATTCGATGATCCGATCCATTGTGTGAGCTTTCATAGTCCGTATCTACCTGCACTGTGACTGGAGCGACATCGGTTGATCGAAGCTATGCCAGCCTTTTACCCGCAGGCCCGACAGTGGGCACAGGCAGCATTTGACCAAAGCCCGGAGACTCAAGGTATCGTTTACGGTTCCCGTCGCCATGACGCTGGTAGTTGCATCATGCTCTTTGGCCAGCGTATACCCCGCTATCCGGACAAACCATTCAATGTCATTGAACACGTTTCGCTCGCTGAACTTCCTGCGCGCAGCAAAGTAGTCAAACTCGTCGCAAGTTTGAAGATTGGAATCGTCTGAATAGCCAGTGCAACGACCAGGATTTGTGCATTTGATTTTTGAACCGTACGTCTTCTGAAGGTTGCCTTGTCGACGGTGTGAAGCAGGGTTCCGGTGCAAATAGGCCATCTGGAAGAGACGGTTCAGATAGAAAGGATTTCTTATCGAGCAGACAGGACAGCACTCCAGACGGCGGGCGCAGTGATATCTTTGAGGCCGAGCTTCGCGGGGCACGGAAGGCAGCCTTTGTAAGGAGATGCTCCATCCGACGTCGGCGAAGCACGGTCCCTGTGTGGCCTCTCCGAAGTTCACATCGTTTTGCTCCGCGTTCCATTCCAGTACTTTTACGCCCTCGCCGAAGTCAACGGTCACATCCCAGCCGATGCAGCCGATAAACGGTAGCTTGCCATGTAGCTGCAAGACCTTCCTGGCCCAAGTTCCGAACACAGGAACGATCCCCCCGAAAATGTCGCCTTCGAATCCGGATGTTCGCGGATGTTGGTCCTGCGGCAGTATCGGCCACTGTGCCGAGGCGGGGCTTCAAATGCTCAACTCGCTCTTCGTTCTATCGAAAGGAAACGTCCGTCTCTGGGCGTAACGTGATCAGTCAGCTGACTTCTTGCGGAAGGCATTGAACCGATGGGCAGTGCGAGGGTATGGCGATTCGAGGACATGACGCGATGAGACTTACAACAATGCGTCGTGCAGCAACTACGGCAGTCACTGCATTGCGGGTCAGCCTCGCCCACGCGACGATTGTGGGAGAAGCCTTCGGCAGTCCGGTTATAGCAGCGATGCACGGACCAGCGCAGAAATCCTTTCTCAGCACCGTGCTCAATCCCGCTTCGCAAATCTATTTCGCCAGGTACCGTGGAATCGTGTCGGAAGTGTATTACCCGGTACTCGACATGACGGAGACGGCCGATCTTCAGTTTCTTATCGACGATGCGGTCGGCACCTTCGTCGACGAAGAGATGCTCGAGTCGAACAGCGCGGCTCAGATCGACCCGCACACGATGAACTGGCAGGTCGCAACGGGCAATGCTGCCCACGACTGGCAGATCGGCAAAACCGTGTTCACCGATCCCATACGCAACCCGCTGATCGAACGAGTCAGCTTACAGGTAGGCGCGCAGCGCTGGAGAAATCTCGCCCGTCTGCCGCCGGCTACCGCAGTCGCATTGGCCCGCAGCGCCCGCCGCCTTTCGAAAGGACAATGCGGAAACACCGGGCGGAGATCCGCCCGACATGGCTGTTCGTATCATCCGAGCGGATGTACAGGAGGCAATTATGTTGGCAACGAAAGTTGGGCTCGTCGACACGACGGGCACGGTCGATACGCAAACGATGGCCGCGGTTGCCGCGGCGCTGAATGTTCAGGTGACGCGGGACCTGCCAAAGTATTGGCCGGTGAGTGCCTCTGTCTCATACCTCGCCGACCATAAAAAGATCCCGCAGGGCGTGTGGCCTGTGCAGCTCGTCAAAACCCTGCCTCCCGACGAAGGCGGCTTCCATATGACGCGCCATAACCAGCCGTACGCGAAGGTGATCGTTACGCCTGGCAGCGACGAGTGGGCAGTCGATGCGAGTCACGAAACCATTGAAATGCTCATCGACCCGAATGGCAACCGGCTACAGACCTCGAATGCGATAGAGATCGTCGACGGCAAACTCCAGGATGGGACGGGCCGCTTCGAATATCTGGTCGAAGCCTGTGACCCATGCGAAGCCGATCCGTACACTTACACGATCGATGGTATAGCCGTGTCCGATTTCATTACGCCGCACTATTACGACCCCGATGTCACTCCCGACGCGCGTTATAGCTTCACGGGAGCGGTGAAGACCCCCGGCAGGTTCTGCCTGGCGGATACATCAGCTGGGTGGACCCGGTCACCAACGAGCTGCAGCAGATCCTGTGGGTCGATCCGAATCAACCTCCCGTCCTGCGCAACCTCGGTTCCGTCACTGGTGGGAGCCTGCGACTTTTCATCGAATCGAAGACATACCACAAGAGCCGCGAGAACCGCGAGCAAATGAAGGCAGAGGCCAAGGCCAAAAGAACTGCTTATCGGGAAGCACTCGCTGCAGCGGCTGAAGTCCGCGCCCGGCACTATACCTAGTCGTAAGGGGACTTATATAGTCGTCGTCGGCAATGAGGTGGTGAAGCGGGATTGCAACATGCGCGTCCCGGTTCACTGCCCTCCTCCCAGTACGGGCAAGCGGTCCCCGTCTGTGCGCGTCGAGACCAACGGTTTTTATGTCAAGTCTCGCCGCACTCGCTATCCCCGGCGTCGCCCGCCATGCACCACTGATCGGCCACAGCAATAGTTTGGGTAGTCACGGGTCTACGTCAGCGCTGCGCGGATTGGGGTAATCGTTCGAATCGTGCAAAATCTGGCGGTTTGCAAAAATCGCGAAGTCGCGCTGCCTTGCTATAAGCGACTTTGCAACCTATTACCGCCAGATTTTGCACGATTCGAACGATTACCCCTGTCTGGACACTTTTACTCCGGGCGCGAACGCGCAGAAATATCGCGTGAGAGCGTTGTCAGTGGTGTTGGGCGGTCACCGCGTGTCGGGGTGCAGCCGGCGCGTAATGAGACATGTCAAATAGGTTGCAAACTCGGGATCCTGGTAGTAGAGCCGCATGGCATCCGTTGCCGAAGCCGAAAGCAGTTCGCTGTCGCTGTCGCAGCGCGCTGTACACATGCGGCGATGGTCAGCCGAGAACAATCCGATCTCCCCAAGGATCGCACCGGGCCCCACTTCGATGCCGATCTCCGGCAGACTGAATTTGCCGCGGACAATGTAATAGATCGCATCGCTCCGATCACCCTTGCGAAACAGCACTTCGCCTGACCTGAAATGACTACGCGTCATACGGGCCAGCAGCCTTCCCACCGACAACTGACCACTTAGTGCCTGATGAAGCTGTTCGTCGCTGACCTCTTTCAGCCTCATCGCAGCTATGCTCGCCTGGCTTCGGCTACCGACCTTGAGCGCCTTGTAAGCGGAGTACAGATGTGCCTTGACCGTTCCCTCGGCAATATTGAGGTGGCGTGCGATCGCCTTGTTGGAGTCTCCGCGCGCGGCGAGCGCCAGTACCTCGATTTGTCGCGGAGTCAGCGCACAGGCACTGTCTTGCGGCACTGCATTCGACTTCGTCGACGTATCTGCGGATGGTTCGTGCCCGTTCACCACGAAACTGAACAGCGTGGGGGGCAGGTATATGCCACCCGCCATCACCAGACGCAGCGCGCCTCGTAGCACTTCCGCGGAATCCGATTTGTCGACACACCCCCCCGCACCGGCGGCGATGAAACTCTCGACAAACCGGAGATCGAGCGTCGTCAGCAGCACGACGATCGGCAGGGCGTGGTTGCTGCGACGTGCCGCGCCGACGGCCTCGAGTGCTTCACTCACGTGATCGCCATCCAGCACGAGCAGGTCGGCGGCTAACCTGACTTCAGACCCCGAGGCGGCGTAGTCTGCGATCCCGACCTCGGCGCCGGGGAGCAGATCGCCGAGCAGACGTGCGACGCTCTCGCGAAATAGCCCGGCCGGCCCAGCGAAAAAGATATGCATATTTGCCGCCCCTGGAGTGGTCCATCGCCGATCCGCCAGCGTGTTGCCAGGAACACGCAGCGGTGTTCGTATGACTCAAAGGTAGCGAGAGTAGCGGCCGGCAGCAAAGACTTTTCGACGCTGCCATGCGCTCATGCGGCGATGGTTGCCGTCTAACGTACATTCGGGAGCGAGATTTGTCCTCCACACGCGGTTAGCTGCGTCATTGCGAACGGAGGGAGATATGGCTGCTCACAGGGCAAGAGTTGGCCCGAAAGTATCACGCGCAGCCGGATGCTCGGTGTAAGAATGTCCCACAAGAAGCAACTCGCAGCAGAGAAAATTGTAGGGATAACGAACATGAAGCAATTTATCCCAGCGAGCATTACCGCTGCTACTATCCTCGTTGCAAACGGCATCTACATCTACACTAGTCCGTTCCAAACGTGTGTGCGGGAGAATGCTGGCCATTATGACGCGGTTTCACTGTGTACTCGTCACCGACAACACGCGAGTCGAATGGCTATCTTGCTGATCAATATTGCGTTCGGCTGGACGGCCGTAGGTTGATTACTGTCGCTCATTTGGTCACTGGCCAATTCGAATGTGCCGCAGCTGATCGTAATTCCCAATAACGTGCAGAAGTAAGCCACATGCAGACCTGTGTCGAACAAACGGGTGATCATTTCAAGGGAATTGCTCCGTTTTGCTGCGCGAAATATTCGGGCATGTCGATCCATCTGCGGCAACAGTCACGGCTTCGAGGTCGGAGACCCCAATGACGCTCCATCACGAGCAATTGCCCCGCAATACGCAGCATGCCCGGTGATGTCTTGTCGCGTGTCCAGTTCGCGAGCCGTCCTATGACGAAAGGCTTAGTGTATTTTCCGGACGCTGACATAGGGTTATGTTGTGCGCATCCTTTTCACGCACCGGGCTTACAGGCCCTCAGGCAGTTCTTCAGGTGCATTTGTCCCCTCGAACGCCAGTCGCGGTTTTGCCGCGTTAATTGTTTCTCCCAGAACCCGGTCGAAGGCCAAGGCCACGAATATCGTCGCCGCAACGGGTTCCGGCAACGGGCAGAATCGCCGGCAGCGTCTGTCCTCTGGCGCATGCCAGCCCCTTCACCCGTGCTTATGTCAAAGCGGTCGCAAAAACTGAAACCTGATGTCGTAAAGGAGTAAGTCATGAAGACCACGTTTCTCACGTCTGCAGCGTTCCTGGGCGCACTCTCGTTAGCAGGCGCAGTGCAAGCCCAGGACATGGCAGGGCAGCAAGATGCGCAATCGGTATCGACCTCTAGCAGCGCCAACACCTCGACGAGCGCCTCTCCCGGCACGTCCGGATATGGTGGTGTATCCGGGGGCGCCACTGTGAGCGGAAATTCGACTCGCCCGGGATGGGCCACCTGTGGTCACCTGCCACAATGTAGCGCCGACAGCGGTCACTAGAGCGCAAGTTGATAGTGGGGCTTTCGCGGACTGTGCCGCCTCATTTGCGAAAGTCCCGCGACGCTGTTGTCGCCGTGAACGGCGGCGTGACAACGACTAGTGCGACGCGCACCTCGTAAGGGATCTGGTGCAAATAGGCGGTCTGGAAGAGACGGTTCGAATAGAAAGGATTTCTTATCGGGCAGACAGGACAGCATTCCAGACGGCGGGCGCAGTAGTATCTTTGAGACCGAGCTTCGCGAGAATGAATTGACTTTTTCGAATGCGATACATCAGCTCAGTGCCTCCGAGCGTGATCGCGGCGTTCCTGAACCGTTTGAAGCCGAGCATGACATTGGTCCGGGACTTGATGTCGCGATGGTCCTGCTCGATCAAGTTGTTGAGATATTTCGACGACCGGATCTTCGTGTCCTCCTGTAGCGGGCCTTCCGCCCTCATCTCCCGCACGGCATGGTGTGAGGCGGCATAGCGATCGAGGGTGAGGGTTTGTGGCGGCTTGCCCTGATGTATGATGGCCTTGCTAAAGAAGGCTTTGGCCGACCTTCACGTCACGTTTCGGCCTGAGCAGGAAATCAACCGTCTGCCCCACCCGATCTACTGCCCGATAAAGATAGATCCATTTGCCGCGGATTTTTACGTAAGTTTCGTCGACGCGCCACGACGCACCCGCAGGCGTGCCGAAACGGTCCCAGCGTTTGACGAACTCCGGCGTGTAGCGTTCCACCCTACGCAGAATCGTCGTGTGGGCCAGCGACAGGCCACGCTCGGCGATCATCTCAACACATCACGCAGGCTGACCTTGTAGCGCAGCTAACCTTCGCCATCACTTGACTGCCGATCGACTTGAGTTGCATATCCGGCACGATACAAAGCATCCTCAGCCATACGAGATCCGGTTCGACCTCCCAGTGCACAAATCCGCATCGTTTGCCCTCGTACGTCACGATCTGGCAGGCACCTTGGCGAACGTTTTTTGCGAACCCTGCTCGTTGCGAGTCCTCGTCCGATCCATACAACCAGGAGACCAAAACCCTCATCGTTCGCTTGTACGTGTCAAATAGCCATTCCAAGTCGCTGGATACGGTTTGCCTGAAATCCAGATCCATCACAGCGGTGAAATGCGATATACAGGTCTTTTCCAGTGTATCGAATCCACCTTCACCGTTGAAGCTGGCTTGATCTGACTAAACACTCCATCAGGATGCGCCGAACAGGAGCGCCGTCAGTTGCGGAAATACACCGATCAGCGCAAACACCGCGGCCATGATGAACGCATACGGCCGTGGCCCCACCACGATGCGCCGCAGCACGTCCGGTGCCCGGCTTTGCACGATCGCGCGGCAGGAACCGGCTCATTTTCGCGCCATCCGGATATAGACTGAAACTGGACCTGCTGCCGGGTTGCCCCAATTGAGGGCCCGGTGCTGCGCAGGCTTGCGCGATTCACCCTCATTGGAGGCGCACATGGCGACTGTAATCATCACACCACAGAATGACGGCCCGTACCACATAACAGGTGACTTCCAGATTAACACGCAGGGCGGGCAACCAATCGCAGCGGGCAAGAACGAAGTCTGGCTATGCCGGTGCGGTCAGTCGAGCCACAAGCCACTCTGCGACGGCTCACATAAGAAAGTCGGGTTCTCAAGCAATCTCGACGAAAAGCCATAGAATAGGGCTCAACAAGGTAAAGGTTGATGTGCTGCGGCGCATAACCGCGTACCTTGTTGAGCCCCGTTATACCCTAATCGTCAGTCCCGATCGAACGCATACGCCGTTCAAGTTCGCAAAGATCCACCGCCGACGCAAGATAGACATCGCGGCGACTATGTTCAGCGCGGTCAAGCAAGTTGCGCAATATCTTGTGAAGGTGGGCAAGCACGCCCTGCTCTGATAACCCAGATCTATTTGCCAGTTCCAGTCCGCTGCGCACGTGAGCGATAGCCTCGTCGTATGCCGCTCCCGCAAGCGCACGCTCCCCGGCGAGCTGCCAATAAGAGATTGCACGTTCAGGCTGATCGGCGGCGGCGTAGTTCTGAGCGATCAACTCGGGTTGTCGGTCGACGATTTCCGGATAATGTTCCTCTAGCGCGACGGCGATCAGCGCGTGGTATTGTCGGCGGCGCTCGAGTAACAGGGATTGGTAGGCGATCTCCTGGATCAACGCGTGCCGGAACTGATAGGTGCCGCTTTCCCCCGGCTTACTCGAAGTGGAAACGATGATTTCGGCGGCGACGAGGCTCTTGAGCGTTTCCTGCAGTTCTCTCTCTGATCGCGACGCAATCAGGCGCAACAGCTTTATGCTGAATTCCCTTCCCACGGTGGCCGCAATCTGGGCAACCTCCTTTGCGGTTGGATCCAGCCGATCAAGCCGTGATAGCAGCGAGCCCTGCAGCGTATCGGGAATCGCAATTGTCTGCGGGGCTCCTTTCAATTCATAGCGGATGCCCGCATCGTGCAGCAAATCGCCCTGGAGGACAGCCTTGGTTAGCTCCTCAACGAATAGCGGCACGCCGTCCGTCTTGGAAACAATCTCGTCGAGAACGAAACCTGGAAGCGGCTTTCCATCGGTGATCTGTTCAATTATTGCAACGCTTTCACCGCGGGAGAGCCGATCGAGGTTGACGGTAACAAGATGAGGGTAATTCCAACCCGGCTCGAACTCAGGGCGCGCGGTGACCAGTACCAGGAGACGGTTGGTCTCCAGCCGCTCGAGAACCAGCCGAACAAATTCAAGGGATGACGGATCGATCCATTGCGCGTCTTCGACGACAACGAGCAAGGGTTGAACGCGCGTCAAGTTTTCGACGATAGAGACGAGCACATCAAGCGTCCGACGTTTGAGGGATGGAGAGGAAACGTCAAGATCCGGATGGTCCGCGTCTGTCGGGATGCCGAGCAACGTCGCAAGCGCGAGTCGCGTTTCTTCTGCATCGACCGCGAGTCTGGCGATGCCGGTCCGTCGCTCTTCAATATTCCCATTGGGACCGAGACCCATCGCGCGTTGTAGCCAGCGTAGTACCGGCCAGAAGGGACTGTTGCGATGGTAAGAGGAGCAGTGAAGCGAGACAGCCTCATGGAGGTCTCCACGAATACTGTCGCAAAATGCCCGCAGCACGCGAGACTTTCCGATACCGGGCTCACCAATCACCAGCACGCTGCGCATCTCGCCATCCACGCTGTGCTGCCAGCGCTGCCGGATCATGCCGAGCTCAGCCGCACGGCCCACGAGAGGCGTCACCCCATGGATCGTTCTGATCTCGAAGCGGTCGACAGCTTCGGTCGGCGCTAGTACGCGTTGAACCTGCACGGTACCGGTCACCCCTTTCAGTCGCCGCCGCCCCAGATTTTCGAGACGGAACGATCCCTCGATCAAATGACGGCTGACGGGGCCCACTATGACGGAGTCGGCTGGAGCGAGCGCCTGCAGCCGCGCGGCGACGATTGGCGCCTCGCCGACGATTGCCTGATGATCCAGGGTGGGTCCGGCGCCAATCGTACCGACGACGACCAGTCCGGTCTCGATTCCGATACGAACGTGTAGGCGGACGCCGTGCTCGGTTTCGACGCGCTCGTTGGCCTTGCGAAGTGCGGCAATGACGGCGAAGCCGGCCAGTACCGCACGTATCGCATCGTCTTCGTGAGCATTCGGGTAGCCAAAATAGACGTCGACTCCGTCGCCGACGTAAAGCGCAATATGGCCTTCATGAGCGTCGATCGCGCTCGCGCAGGCTCGATGATAGGCTGCCAGAAGACTCCGCATCTCTTCCGGGTCAAACCGTTCCGCAAGCGCGGTCGAATCGATGAGGTCGATGAACATCACCGTCAATTGCCGCCTCTCAGCCTCAATGCTTCCGGCGGCCGACGAAGGTGATGCTCCTCGTTTCTTTACACACGCCGCTTGATATTCGTGGGACTCGGTCAACACCGCTCGCGCTTTGGCGAGCCGCTTGCGGTCGCCGAGCGTCAGCCCGAGTTCCTTCAGATCGCCGTCTGAAAGGTCGGCGAGCACGTCCCAGTCAATTCCCTGCGACTCAAACGCTGCGGCGTGCTTTCCGAGTCCACTCTGAACCAGCCAGGTCCTTAGATCGTGGGTCATTGCCGGACCCCTTATGCACCCCATCAAGAACGATGATCGTCGCGGTTTTGTCACTGCGGTGCGTCGTCTACCACCATAGAAAAGATTTGCCGCGTTGCAAAGCGGAAAGGTGGTGTTTGCCCGTCAAGCTACAGAAGGCCTGGTTGCGCCGCATGACATGAAGGTACGCGTCGCATGTTTATACCGACTCAGGTCGTTTAACGCCCTTTGTCCGTCGCCCAGGACATGCAGTGTCAATTGGTCGGTCATGCAGTATCGAGGCCGGCACGTCAATTCGGTTCGGACATTATCCGGGGATGGTCCCGGACAACCGGTCGCCGAGGTTGCTGCAAGCGTGATGAATCGGGCTTCAGAGCACGCCTGCCATGAACTCTTCACCGGTGCTGCACTTTTCGTGTTGTCATGTACGCCTCGAACAGACCCGCATGCAACCGGCTGAATGCCTGACGCAGACTGACCAGTTCGTGCTGGTCGCCTTCGTGCTCCCGCCGCAGGATCTCTCCGAGCAGGGCAGTCGCACGCGACGCGGCCCGGTCACGCTGACACGCGCCTCACCGAACCGGCCCGCGAGCGCCGGTTTGATCCACCAGCAGCCACCCCGGGAACCACGCGTCTACTCGTCGACCTCAGGGTAATCGTCCTTTTGGTGCTTGTATGGCGGTTAGGATCGAAAAAATCCGCCTTATCAATGACTTGCAGATCGCCCGATCTGTCGCGACTCGCATATTTGCGAAGCATTGTCGTAGGCGGCTGCGCGCCCCGCGACCGCCATCTTTTGCACCAAAAGGACGAATACCCCGAGATGGCCTTCTTGGCAACTTCTGTTGTCGCACCGCTTGCGGCGGCCGACAGCGGTGCGATGATGGCCGTCGTCGCGGGGTCCATGGCGCGCTCGTTGCGCACGAAATGGGTCCACGGCCGGTCTCGCGGCAACGCGTCGCGGTAGCGCCGGCATGTGGCTATCACTGTAGGGCGCGACGGACGTCGGGGGTTTTCACGAGAGCAAGGCCAGGTCACAGGCGTGACCATTCATGCGTAGCGCACACGCTAACCGGATCAGGGATGCGAATTCCGGTTCCGATGCGGCGAATGGTGCTTCGTGTGATGCCGATCGCGCGAAGTGGCCCCCCGCTTTGCGGCTTGCCCTGGCCTTCGCCGAAGTAATACGTCTGTGAGGTTTGAGCGTGACCGACTGATACAACCACTGCCTCCAGGCGAACCGCCTCCACAAGCGCAGCAGAAGGCAAAGCCGCAAGCAAAGGCAAGCTCAAAATCGAAGTCCAAACACAGGCAGCACTATCGGCATCACCCGAAACACCATTCGCCACATCAGAGTCAGTATTCGCATCCCTGATCCGGTCGCATGTTCAATAGTTCAGAAATGCGCAGGTGCATCGCTTTTCCGGTGCCTTGTGTTGATTTGGACACGTGTGCATTCGATCCGAAACGGCGCTCGAGGCATGCGCCGTGTCCGCGCGCCCTTCGACGCGAAACGCAGATCCATCGCGACATCGAGCATTGCGTTATCCTCACGCTCCTATTGAAAAGGAGCGCGCATGAAGCTTTCGAAATATTTCGGCTCCAGGAAGTGGCGGCGGCGAAGAGGCGCGCCCGTGTTGCGGCGGGGTCTGGCCATCGCCGAAATACGTCTTCGAGGATTGCGCGTGACAACCGGACAGCGACAACGCGATCAGCAACAGGCATTTCGAAAGCTTCATGCGTGCTCCTTTTCGCGCGTCAGGAAAACGCACTGCGCAGTTGCGTCGACGTGGCAATGGATCTGCGTTTCACGTTGAAGGACGCGCGGACACGACGCACGCCACGAGCGCCGTTTCGGATCGAAAATATAAGAGTGCAATCAGGGGTAGTCATCCTTTTCGTGAATCTGACGGTAGCAGCGCGCAAAGTTGCTTGCATCAAGGTGTTGCGTGTCGGCGACCGCCGAAGAAACGATGATCTTTCAAGCCACCGATCCGTATGGGTTTTCAGGATCAAAGCGCCTATACGGAGACCGCGCCAAAGCGGGGGCTGGAATCGGGTCTGCGAACATGACTGAACGAAGCCTTTATAGTGCCTTCGATGGACTCCGACTCTTCCGAAGCATCTTCCGTTCTCCAGTTGCGAATCAGTCTGCGGGGCGTCAGCCCGCCGGTCTGGCGGCGAGTCCTGATTCCCGAGCAGATCACGATTGCGCAGTTGCATCAGGTGATGCAGCTCGCCATGGGCCGGCACGACGAACACCTGCACCGGTTCGTCATCCGCGGATGGCGTTACGGTGGACATCGTGACGGTGCGTTCCAATTCTTCGACGGCCCAGACAGCCCGTCCCTCGCAGCATTTGGCCTGCACGAACATGAGCGCTTTGCCTATCTGTACGACTTCACCTCCTGGTGGTTGCATGACGTGCGCGTCGAACGGCGAACGTGCAACCAGCGGGCAAGACCACTACCACGCTGCGTCGCGGGCCCCGGGGCGTTGCCCGCCAGAAGACGCCGGAGGTCCCAAGAGATACATGAACGCTCTCGAAGTTCATGGCGAGCAGGAATTTCTCGAGTGGATTGAGGCTTTGCGCGAAGGCCCGAAGGCCAGATTGACGTGAACGATCTGCGCTTCGAGGCCGACGAATGGCTTATCTGGCTGGATCGGCGTTTCGACGGTCGGGCCGCGAATGAACGCCTGCAGACGCTGGTGCGATAAGCTGATCGCCCAGGCGATGTGCCGAGCGGAGGAGGCCGCCATGCATATCAGCGTGCAGATTGTGGTTCGGACGGAAGTCGACGAGCAGCCGAGTATCACGGAGATTGCCCACTTCGAACGGGAAGGCTTCGATGCCGGCTCACTCGGCTTGCACCTTGAAGAGGCAAAGGCGCTGCTGGGCCGGCTGCAGCGTTCGATGATAGAAACCCAGGCCACGGAGGCGATTGCCCGAATGAGCGTGTGTCCGGAGTGCGGCTCCCGTCTGACCGTCAAGGGCCACCATCGCCTGCTCTACCGCTCGGTGTTTGGCCGGCTATCGTTCGATAGCCCGCGGCTGTACCGGTGCCGTTGTAACGGAAGCGCGCGCCGGTCCTTCAGCCCGTTGGCCAGTTGCCTGCGTGAGCGGACGAGTCCCGAACTGCAGTATCTCGAGGCCAAGTTTGCCGCGTTGATGTCCTACGGGCTGACCGTCCGGGTACTGCAGGAGGTGTTACCGCTTGAGCATGTGCTCGCGGCCACCACGATCCGGAGACGCGTCGCCGCGCTCGGCCGCCGCCTTGAGAGTTCGAAGGCAACGGTCGCCGTCGAGCAACGGCGATACGTCGATCTGCCTGCTGGCCGATGCGCCATTCCGCAGCACAGTTCAGTACGCGCCGTGGGCATCGACGGCGGCTATATCCGCCTGGCCGGACACAGCAGCCGGCAGGACGGCTGGTTCGAAGTCATCGTCGGGAAATCACTGCGCGACGACGGTCGCGGACACAGCTTCGCTTACGTTCACACACTCGAGCACGAGCCTGCCGATCGGATGCTGGCGCGTTTCTTGCGCAGGAAGGCGTCGGCGCCGACCAGCCGGTAACTTTCCTGCCGGACGGCGGCGACACCGTGCGCCGCGCCGAGCTCGACTTTGGCGATTATGGCGAGAGAGTACTTAGAGTACTCGACTGGTTTCACGTCGCCATGCGGGTACAGAATCTCGAACAGATGATGAAGGGGTTGCCGGACCGCGACGAACGGCCATGTGTCGACACACTGATCGATGCGCTGCGCATTGCAAAGTGGCACCTCTGGCACGGCTGCCCTTATCCGGCGCTGCAGCGGCTTGAACGCCTGGGCTGGGAACTCGCCACGGATGACAGTCCCGAGGAGGCCAGACTGCTGGCCAGACTCGAGGAGTTCATCGGGTATCTCGAGAACAACCAGCGCTTTATCGTGAACTACGGGGACCGCTACCGTCATGGCGAGCCGATCACCTCGAGCTTCGTCGAGTCGGCGGTCAACCAGGTGGTCAGCAAGCGCTTTGTGAAGCGTCAGCATGGCGTGGCGACCGGCTCATGCGCAAGGCCTTCTGCAGGTGAGGACGTCCGTCCTGAATGAGCAGTTGCGATCATGCTTCGAGCGATGGTATCCGACGCTCGCAGGCAACGATTGCACTCATCATATCGCGGCATAAAGCCTCCGCTTTGGCGCGGTCTCCGCGCACGGCATGTTCTTGACATATCCGGATTGCGCGCGGAACTGTTGCGTCTGCTGGATGCCCACCGTTGATTCTGCAATTTGCGGCCCTGTGTCAACGACGACCGTAATTTCCCCAGAAGTGTCGAAGTAAAAATCCCCCCGCGGCGCCCCGAATTCTCGCGGGATGAATCCGACGCCGGCACATCGATCACCTTTCAAACCCAGGCTGTTGGTTCGCCGGTCGCGCACCTGCATGTGGCGCCAGTCAGTCGGCGAGCATGGTGCCTCGACAGCCCGCTGCCCGGCAGCGGCACGCGTACGACCGGGTGATCGCAGCAGTCCGGCGACCTTCAACCTGAAGCTGATAGTCAATGAAAAGTTCGGCGCCCTTTCCGATCGGACGGGTCGTCCGGATGAATACCCGGTCATCGTCCTGTTCCGCCTCGCAGTTCGGTGCGCAGCTGTGATTGAGCCACCGGGCGGAATTCCCTCCCCGGGCACCATCGATCACCCGCGCGTCATCCAGGGCGAAGAAAAACGTGTGGCCATCTTCGGCACCGGAAAGAGCGTAGGCCTGTTCCGCCCTCTTCCACGAAACGAGTTCGCCTTTATATTCGAGAAGGTACGTGCCGGGCTGGAGATCGACCAGCGCGAAAACGCCGCGGCCATGAACGGGCGAGTTGCGAACAACGATACGACGCATAAGTGTGTGGCGTAGAGCAAAAGAAACGACGACGGATGGATTCACGATCGAAACCGTTTCACCATGATGAAGGCGTCATAAAACCCTGTCACGCCTGTAGCCGCTTTTTCTATCCGTCAGGGCAGGAAGCGCGCGAGCCCGCGCGCGGCACGCTTGCCCGGCATCAGGATCGTTATGTCGTGCCCGGAGAAGGGAAGATTTCCGTTTGTCTGTCGATTCAGCCCGGAACCAGCCATCTTCTGGCCAGATCCACAAGGCTCAGAACTACTTCAAAGCAGATTAACCCGATCACATACCATTCCAGTTTGTGAATTTTCTTGTTCTCGACGATATCCGCCAGGGTATGGACGGTGTCCGAGATCAGGGTAAGTTTGCGCTCTAGCGCTGCGTGACGCTCATGTAGTTCAAATTCATCTTCGAGGGCAGCATACAGGCCGCCAAGCGACGGATATTCCCACAGGATCTCAGGCTTGTCACCGATCTCGGCACGACCAACCATGCGGTGCTCGATCAGTATCAGATTGCCGATTTTCGACAAAAGTGATTTCGAATCTGCCCTCACCTTTCCGGAGTTAGCCAGTTCCAGCGCGACGGGGGCAATCCCGTCAAATTTCCCCGCGACCTCTTTCTCATACAATGACAGGACGAGGCTCTTGCCAAGTACGTCTGCAATTATCTGTATCCTCTCCAGCGTGACCTTGTCCAGCCACACGGCGTCGCTCTGCACCGCCGCGCTGGATTTTCCACGGTAAATGTCGAGCTCTTCGACCTCCGGACTGCTGTAAACATTGGTTATGATGTTTCTGAGCGAATCAATGAAAGCTGCTTCATCGCCGGCACCCACACCAAAAAATACAACGACACCATAGCGAAACAGGACGGCTACGCCATCGTCAGGACCGACAGTCAGTGTCAGCGGTGTCGTCCCGATCGGATCGGCGATCTTGTAGTTTTTCAGATCAAGCCGGTCACCAATCAGGCGTGCGCGGGCTTTCACATGTTGTCGGGAGTCGAGAGCGAGCTGGTTCATGTTTTCCCCATCAATCTGATGCATCCCTACGTTCGAGCCGCGCAACCTGGGTGGTAGCGCTGTACAAAAGCTGCCTGTTGGACGGCGGTGCGGGCGCACAGTTTTCATGCAGTCGACAGGTTCGCAGATCATTGCGATCATTGATCGATCGATGTTTTTCCATATAAACCGCCATCAATCGTACGGACCGGGTGAGCTACTCCTGAAGCCGCCATCGTATAACGCAACCACGGCGCGTTCGGCGATGCGAAACGGCGATGACTCAATAGCGCCGGAGCTATCTGAACTTGCGTCTTCGCGACGTCCGGGTGACGCGACAGCAAATGGCGTGGCGACTGACCCACGGCCTTCTGCCGATGAGGACTACTCTGGGCGTCGGATGTATTGTCGGCTTCCCTGGTTCCTGCCGCGCCGCAGCTACACTGACGCGTGTCATTCACGGGGGAACTTTCGGGCAGTGTACGGGAGACCGTGGCCAAGCTGATTGGCAGGGTCATCCGGGCGTCATACAAAGTTGTCCGTCGCAGGCGGTCGCGCCGTGCGATACCGACCGCGAATGACTCTTAACGTCTACAGGATCAGGAAATCGCAACTGGCACAGTGAAATGGTAGCGATTCAAAAGGCTTTGGCTTTATCACCCCGGATGACGGCGGAGAAGACCTGTTCGCACACATCTCCGAAATCAAGACCGAGGGCTTCAAGTCACTGCAGGAGAACCAGAAGGTAAGCTACGACGTGAAGATGGGCCCAAAGGGCAAGCAAGCCGCCAATATCAAGCCCGTGTAGCGGGCCCAGGCAAGCGTCTCATCTCAATGGATGGCTCGTCTTGTGCGGGCCAATTGACTGTACGTTCAGCGTTTCAGCCGCCCTAAATGAGGTGGGCATTCGGCACGCACTACTGGATGCGGCCCGAACGTCGTAAAGTGGTTTTGTGCGAACGCGGACCTCGTCGCAAGATTTATGGGTTCACTGCGTGATCGTGGACTAGGCGCAACGGTTTAGCCTGTCCGTCGAGGTATCCGCAGATCCACTCCCACACCGCGCAGCCGAAGTAGGGACAAAGATCCAGCGCTTTGCCCAGACGACCAGCTGCAAAACCTTGTTGCCACGCGATCGTGTTCATCACTCTTCCTTGGTTTTACCTAATGCCAGCTTGGATGCGATCCGCTGATTCTTCAGTGCGTTGCACCGCAAAAAATGGCCTGGACGATGCGGCACTCCTGCTGCTGGTCCCCGAGGGTCGGCATCAGATGATCCGTGTTGCGAGCGTTGTCGGCGACATGAAGGCGAGCAATAACGCCCGGTGCTTTGTCGCCAGACGTCGAGAATTGAACGGGGCACCGTGTCTGGATAGGGATCTTTCGCCTGGTCGAAAGTGCGATGCATGCTGATGCCCTGGCTGCGGAAGAAGCAGTCGCTGCCTGGTACAATCGTAGCACGGACCGAAGCCCTGGCGGCCGGTTACCAGGACACCGTATCGAGACCTGATGCCCACGGAAGCCCCCTCACCGTTCGTTCGTCTCTCGCGTGACGTCATCTTCAGTCGCGCAGTGCTCTGCCGTCACGTCGAGGAAGAGCTTTTTCCCTTTCTGGCAGCACGGTGCGTCGTGCACCACGCGCTGCCCGCAATACGGCTCAGGTCAGCACAATGCGGCTCGACACGGCTCCCGCCGAACAGCCTTCCCTCTTCGGAGCGCCGTGCCCGGTGCGACGCACGTGCCCGACGCCGGAAAAATTCTGTCCGCCCGCACACACGCATTTCTGCTTCGCGCGACTACAGTCAAGTTGCAGGGAGACGGTTGTGCCCGTGGAGCCAGTCCCGCCTCACGGTTGTGGGCTGCATGCAGTACGAAGGAGAAGACGAAATCGCTATATCACGGCCACCGCTTCCCTGCTGTCGTCATCAGCTGCGCGGTTCGCTGGTATAACCGGTTCGGCCTGAGCCTGCGCGACGTCGAGAAGTTGTTGCTCGAGCGTGGCGTCGTGGTCACGAAACGGTCCGTTGCTGGTGCGACAAATTCGGAGCTGAACTCGCCCAGCGCGCCAAGGCGGTGCGGAGGAAGCCGGGCAGCACCTGGCACCTTGACGAGATGTTCGTGACACTACGCGGCGAGCCGTATCTGTTGTGGCGAGCGGTCGACGAGCATGGCGCCGAGCTCGACGTGCTCGTACAAAAGCGCCGCGACAAGGCCGCGGCCAAGCGCTTCTTCCGGCGGGTGCTGCGATCAATCCCGGTGCCGCGCAAGATCGTTACCGATCAACTGCGCAGTTATCCGGCGGCGAAGGCTGAAATTCCAGAGCCCGCTCAGGTAAAGCACATCTTCGTCAAGGCGGCTGCTCGCGTGAACAACCGCGCCGAGAATAGCCACCAGCCAACCCGCAGGCGCGAACGCCAGATGTGCGGCTTTCGCGATGTGCATCGCACACAGGCGTTTCTCTCATGCTTCGGCCCAATCCGGCAGCACTTCGCGTTGCCCAGACACCGGATGAACGCTGCATGTCATCGCGCGATACTCAAAGAACGCCTCGCCAAATGGTATGATAGGACTGTCTCTGACATTTCGACAAAAATTATATGATTAGTATAACTACTCGTGATCCAAGAACGTAACCTACCCTCGTCAACCTGACAGAACCATTCGACCAGCTCGCGACTATCCTGTTCGGTCGCGATGCGTGTATAGAAGTCCTTGTCGACATCGAGCGCGGAACCTTTTGTCGATTGGTAGGCGACAGGGTAGTTCAACATGAAGTCGCTCCTTGAAAAAGCGGGCGGTGTGCGCAAAAATCTGCATGGCATCCGTTATGGCAATCCCGTCGATGACGCACTCCCTCCAAGATACGCGGCTCGAACACGGCTGTCGTTGACCAGATCCCGGGACGTACCCGACAGCGCCATACTCCCGCCTTCCAGCACATAAGCCCGGTGCGCAATGCGAAGAGCCTGTCTGACGTTCTGCTCGACAAGAAGCACCGAAGTGCCTTCCGTGCAGACGTCCGCGATCATGCCAAAGATCGCGCGCACCAGTTTCGGCGCGAGCCCCATCGACGGTTCGTCCAGCAGCACAAGCCTGGGCTTGAGCATCAGCGCGCGCCCAATGGCGAGCATCTGCTGTTCACCACCGCTGAGCGTTCCGGCGTACTGGCCGCGTCGCTCGCCAAGCCGCGGGAAGGTCTCATAGAGGGCGGCGATCCGGCGATCCAGCGCCACAGAGTCGCGCCGCAACAGATAGCCGCCGAGGCGCAGATTCTCCTCGACTGTCAGCGTGCCGAAGATGCGTCGCCCCTCCGGCACGTGTCCAACGCCGAGCGCAACGATCTGGTGGGAATGCATCCCCGTCAGCGGCCGCCCGGAGAGCTCGATCCGTCCGGCGCGCGGCCGGATCAGACCCGAGATGGTCCTGAGCATCGTGGTCTTGCCTGCACCATTGGCGCCGAGCAGCGCAACTATCTCGCACGCCCCGACATCGAGCGAGACACCATGCAACGCCTCGATGTTCCCGTAACTCACGTGCAGATCGCGGATTTCTAGGAGTTCCACAGCGACCTCTCCCCGCTGGCGACATCGCCGGCCGCGTCGTCTTCTTCGGCGATGCCAAGATACGCGTCAATCACGCGCGTATCGCTCTGGATCTGCGCGGGTGGCCCTTCGGCGATGATCACGCCGTGATCCATCACGATGATCCGGTCGGAGACGCCCATCACCAGCGTCATGTCGTGTTCGATGAGCAGCACCGTGACGCCGAGCGCGCGGATACGCCGGATCAGCTCCATCAGCGCGTACTTCTCTGTCGGATTCATCCCGGCAGCCGGCTCGTCAAGCAGCAGCAGGCGCGGATTGCTCGCCAATGCGCGAGCGATTTCGAGCCGGCGCTGGTCGCCATAGGGTAGATCGGCCGCGTATTCGCTCGCTCGTGCAGCAAGCCCGACCATGTCGAGCCAGCGCATGCCTTGTGCCTCGTGTTCAGCCGCCTCGGCGTGCGCGGACGGTGTGCCCAGGAGTTCTGACACTAGCGACGTGTGCAACCGGTGGTCCATTCCCGTCAGCACGTTCTCAAACGCGCTCATGTGACCAAAGAGACGAATGCCCTGAAACGTGCGGGCGATGCCGCGGTGCACGTTGCGGTGGGGTGCGCCGCCGCCCAGGGGCGCGCCGCACCAGAACAGACGTCCATCGCTCGCGCGGACGACGCCAGTCAGGCAGTTGAAGACCGTCGTCTTGCCAGCACCGTTCGGGCCAATCAGCGCAAGGATCTCGCCGCTGCGCACGACGAAGCTGATTCCACCGACCGCCAGCACGCCGCCGAATCGGCACGCCAGATCGCGAACCTCGAGCAGCGTTTCGCCCGCCCCTGTCATAACGGGTGGTGCGGGTGAAGCCGGCACGCCTGACACACCCGCATGCGGCATCGCGCGTTTTGCACGGACAGGCCACAAGCCTTGCGGTCGCAACAGCATCAGGATCACGAGCGCGACGGCGAATCCGAAAATGCGCCAGAGGTTCAGAAAGCGCAGCAATTCCGGTACGCCAGCGACGATGATCGCACCGAGAATGACGCCCGGTATGCTGCCGCGTCCGCCGAGCACGACGATGATGAGAATCGTCACGGACTGCAGATAAGTGAAACCGGTGGGATCGATGGTGCCGAAACGCGCGGCGAACAGGCTGCCCGCTATGCCGCCGATCAGCGCGCCCATTACGTAGGCCAGAAGCTTCACGCGCAGCGTCGGGACGCCGACTGCCTCGGCGGCCGCTTCGTCCTCGCGGATACTCGTCCACGCACGCCCGAGCCGCGAGCGGCCGAGGCGGACCGCGAATAACAGGACAACGATGAGGAACGCCATGCCCAGTTCGTAGACTGCGCGCGGCGAGCTGATCTCATAGCCGAAGAGATTCGCGCTGGCGATACCGTAAATCCCGTTTGGACCGCCCGTGATGTCGAGATTGGTCGCGACGATCCGGGTAATCTCGCCAAACCCCAGCGTGACGATGGCCAGATAGTCGCTACGCAGACGCAACGTCGGATAGCCAATCACCACCCCCGATACCCCGGCGAACGCCACGCTGAACGGGAGCGTCTCCCAAAAAGAGAAACCCAGCAGCGTTTCGAGCAATGCCGTGGTGTAGGCGCCGATCGCAAAGAATGCCGCGTAGCCGAGATCGAGCAGGCCGGCATAGCCGACCACGATGTTCAGCCCGAGGCCGAGGATCGAGTACGTGACGATCGTCAGGGCGACATCGATCACGTAGTTGCTGGAGAAAGCCGGCAGCGCGATGGCAAGCGCGAGCAGCCCCACCGTGACGATCGTGGGCCGCACTGGCATCGGAACCGGTGCGCGCATACGCTACATCCTCTCGACGACGCGCTCGCCGAACAGGCCCGTCGGCTTGACAACCAGCACGGCGATCAGCACGCCGAACACGAACACATCCGTCCACTGCGACGACACATAACCAGCGCCGAATGCCTCCAGCAACCCGATCAGGAGTCCGCCCGCCATGGCGCCCGGTATATTGCCGATCCCACCGAGCACGGCCGCGGTAAATGCGCGCAGCCCGAGCACGAAGCCCATGAAAAAGTTGATCTGCGTATAAAAGAGGCCCTCCATCACGCCCGCGACTGCAGCGAGAACCGATCCGATGAAGAAGGTGAGCTGGATCATCCGCTCGACATCAATGCCCATCAGGCGCGCCGCATCCTGATCGATCGCGAGCGCACGCATCGCGGTGCCGAGGAACGTGTGATGCACGAAAAAGTAGAGACCCAGCATCAGCGTAAAGCTGACGGCGACAATGCCGATCTGCGCGAACGTTATTTGCACGTCGAGCAGATTGAGTCCCGCGTGGGTGAGCAGGTGTGGATAGGTCCTGAAGCCGGCGCCGTAAATAAGAAGCACGGCATTTTCGAGTGCCAGCGAGATGCCTAGCGCGGTAATGAGGATCGACAGGCGCGGTGCGCGCAGCAATGGCTGATACGCGACGCGCGCGATGGCGACGCCGAGTCCGCCCGTCGCGACCATCGACACCGCGAAAGCAGCCGCCAGCGCGAGCGCAAGCGGCAGATGCGCGCTCGCCAACGCCGCGAGACTGGTCCAGCCGATAAATGCGCCGACCATGAACAGATCGCCGTGCGCAAAGTTGATCAGACGGATGATGCCGTAGACCATCGTGTACCCGAGGGCCACGAGCGCGTAGAACGAGCCGATCGTCAGCCCTTCGACGACGTACTGCAAAAAGGTGCTCATGGCCGCAACGGGTGAGCCGCGGCGCCTATTTCATTGCCACCCAGTGACCACCCGAGTCCTGCCTTTGATAAGCCGCGAACTGGTCGTTCCGCACGATGATCGTGATGTACACCGCGCGGCTGCGGTCGCCCTTCGGATCGAATCCGATCGTTCCAGTCAGGCCCGCATAGTCCTTGATCTTGTGCAGCGCGGCGATGATCGCCTTCGGGTCCGCCGATTTCGCATCGGCAATCGCCTTTGCCGTGACGGCGACGGCATCGTATTCATAGACGGAATACGGGCCGGGACCCTGTCCATAGGCCTTTGTATAGTCGTCAACGTAGCTGTGCGCGCCGGAAAGGAATTGCGCCAGCGGAGAGGTCGTGATGATCATGCCGTCGGCGGCCGGGCCGGCGGTTTTCATCAGCGTCGGGTCGTTGGTGGCGTCGCCACCCATGAGGGTCATCTTGAGGCCCAGTTGCCGCGCCTCCTTCACGAGCAGTCCGGCTTCCGAAAAGTAACCGGTGTAGTAGATCACGTCGGGTTTGAGCGACGCGACTTTGGTCAGGGTCGGCGAGTAATCCATCTGGCCGGGCGTGATCGAATCAGCGTACACGACTTCGACACCGCCCTTCTTGAGCGCGTCGACCGTGTTCTGCGCCAGCCCCTTCGAATAAGTTGTATTGTCGTCGATGACCGCCGCACGCTTCGCGTGCAGCGAGTTCTTGATGAAGCTGGCAGCGAACGGGCCCTGCTGGTCATCGCGGCCGATGGTGCGAAAGACGTTGTCGTAGCCCATTTCGGTCAGCTTCGGGTTGGTCGACGCATCCAGTACGTACGGAATGCCGGACCGATGAAAGGTCGTCAGCTCGGGAAGCGCGGCGCTCGAGCAATACCCGCCGGCCACCGCGACCACGCCCGCGTCGACCAGCTTCTGCGCGGCCTGCACCGCCGTTTGCGCGTCGCAGGCATCGTCCTCCGGTACGAGTTCGACCTGCTTACCCAGCAGGCCGCCCGCCGCGTTGATCTTCGCGGCCGCCAGTTTGGCGCCGTTCACGATATCGGTGCCGGCGTTGGCGCTGCTACCCGAAAGCGGCACCGGTACGCCGATCTTGATGGTCTGGCTATGCGCCACTTCGGGGGTGAGCGCGGCGAGTGTCGCCAGACCGAAGATAGCCGCAGCAACGGTTTGCCGTAGCACGCGGAAGGCGTCGGGCATGCCATTGTTCTGAGCATTCATGTTCTCGGCTCCTGACTGTGAATCCGACCGGACGGTCCCGCGACGCGGGTAAGCCGGCGCGATCAGTTAGCGTAACGTAATAAATCGTCTTGCGCGGTATTGCGCGAGCCTCGCGCACACCTTTCGTGCAATGCCCGCAAGATGCCTTATTCATGATAGGTCCCCCGAACCGCTGATCCGATATAGGGTATCCGCGTATAAATCACTCAAGAAAGCGGCGGCAGACCTATATTTACTAGACGACAACAGGGGTGCAGATGAAAAGCATCGTGCTCGGCGCCGGCCTTGCAGGTGTTACAACGGCGTATTACCTCGCGAGGGACGGTCGCGCCGTCACCGTGCTCGATCGCCGCTCGGGTGTTGCGCTCGAAACCAGCTTTGCGAATGCCGGGCTCGTCGCGCCGGGGCATTCGTATACGTGGGCTTCACCGCACGCACCCAAAATCCTGTTGAAATCACTGTTCGTCGAAGGACAGGCGCTTCGCCTGCGACTCAACGCCGATCCGCACATGTGGGCGTGGTGTGTGCTGTTCCTGCGCAACTGCACCGCGACGCGCTCGCGCGAAAACACCTCGCGGAAGGTACGGTTGTGTCGTTACGCACAGGATCAGCTACAGCAGTTGACTGTGAGAGAGCAACTGCAGTACTGAGCTTCCCCCGAAATTTCGCCTTCCAACGGGTCGTGTGTAAACTCGATCTGAAGTAAGGAAAAGAATAATGTTCAAGGTACCAAACCATGCATATACGGCTGAGTTCAGGGCGGCCGCAGTACAACGGATCAAGGATGGGCAAAGCATCCGTGCCGTGGCCCGTGAATTGAAGATGTCACCGCAGACACTGCGCAACTGGGTGAAAGCTGCAGAGGCAGGAAAGCTGAACGGCGCCGGGACAAAGGCTGTGACGCCGGAACAAATGGAGCTGTCGCGCCTGCGAGCCGAAAACAAGCGCCTGCAGATGGAACTTGAAATCGTAAAAAAAGCGGCGGCGTTCTTCGCGAAGGACCTCCTTTGAAGTACGCCTGGATTGATATGCAGTGCCGGCACTTTCCGCTGTCGGCCCTGTGCGAGGTCCTGTCGGTCAGTCTGAACGGCTATAGAGCATGGAAGCGCGGTGGCACGCCCGAGCGCAAACGCCTGAGCAACGAACAGTTGCTGGCGCTGATCCGCACTATCCACGCCGAGGTCAAGGGCGCCTATGGATCGCCACGGATGACCGAGGAGATTCGCGCCCGTGGCTTTCCGGCCAGCAAGGAACGGGTCGAGCGGCTCATGCGCGAGAACGGTATCCGGGCCCGGCACAAGAAGCGCTACAAGGTAACGACGGACTCGAAGCACAAGCTGCCAGTCGCAGAGAATCTGCTAGAGCGCAACTTTACGCCGACGGCGCCGAATCGCGTGTTCACTTCGGATATCACGTACATCTGGACCGACGAGGGCTGGCTGTATCTGGCGATCGTGCTGGACCTGTTCAACCGGGAAGTTGTCGGCTGGTCGATCAAGCCGCGCATGACGGCGGACATCGTGATCGACGCGCTGACAATGGCGTGGTTTCGACGTCGGCCCGAGCCGGGCGCCATGCATCACTCCGACCGTGGTAGCCAGTACGCGAGCCACGACTTCCAGCGCAAGCTGACGGAATATGGCATGCGCTGCTCGATGAGTCGCAAGGGAAACTGCTGGGACAACGCGCCGACGGAAAGCTTTTTTAACAGCCTGAAAAACGAGCGCGTCCATGCGACACGTTACCGGACGCATCAGGAAGCGATGGCAGACTTGTTTGAATACCTGGAAGTGTTTTATAACCGCAGTCGTCGTCATTCGTCGCTCGGCTTCGCATCGCCGGTTCAGTTTCTGCAAGACTGGATCAAAGCTCAGCAGACCAAGGATGCCGCTGCGTAACTTGGGGCCTGTGGAAGGCGAAAAACCGAGGGAAGCTCAGTACGACCGGATCAGCCGCGGCCTGCTGTATCTCTATCGTGACGCGGCATCGTTCGAGCGCGGCCGCTCGAATATGTCGATCCTTGTCGAAAATGGTTTGCCGCTCGAAACGCTGGACGTCGCACAGGTAGTCATGCGTGAGCCGGCGCTTGAGCACGCGCGCGACGGGATTGCCGGCGCGATCTACTGCCCCAGTGACGAGAGCGGCGATGCGCATCAGTTCACCCGCGAGCTGCAGAAAGTCTGCGAGCGACTTGACGTACGCTTTATGTTTGACACCCCGATCAGCCGTATCGAAGCGGCCGGCGACCGGATAACAGGCGTCCGCACGCCGGCAGGTCTCATCGACGGCGACGACTTTGTGCTCGCGCTCGGCTCGTATTCGCCGATTCTCGCGCGCCCGCTCGGTTACAGGCTGGCGATCTATCCCGTCAAGGGCTACTCGGCAACATTTCCGGCCGGACGCGAATACCGGCCTCCGCAGATTGGCGGCGTAGACGAAAACCATCTCGTTGCATGGGCACGCTTCGGCGAACGGCTCCGCTTTACCGCAACGGCCGAATTTGCAGGCTACGACACACGCCACACGCCCGCAGACTTTGTCCCGATGCTACGTGCGGCGCGCGAGTTGTTCCCCGACGGTGCCGACTACACGAAGCCGAGCTACTGGGCCGGGCTGCGACCCATGACACCCGAGGGTACCCCACTGATCGGCCGTACACGCCACCGCAATCTGTTTCTGAACACGGGGCACGGACACATGGGATGGACGATGTCTTGCGGCACCGCAAAATTGCTCGCCGACATCATGGCAGGGCGCACGCCCGAACTGGACCTGACAGGGATGACGATGAAATGAGCACGACCTCACTGCAGCACGACGCCTTCATGAAGCTCGATTTCGCGCTCGACGACGGCGTCGCGCAGCGCGCGGCAATCGGCCTCATCGTTCTGGCAACCGACCACACGATCGAACACGAATGGCGTGAACTGCTCCGGCAGGACGGCGTCGCTTTTTATGAAAGCCGCTTGCAGAACTCGCCGGATATCACACCGGCACGACTGGCGGAAATTGAATCGCGCATCGCCCCGGCCGTCGGGTTGCTCCTGCCAGGCGAGCGGCTCGATGTGGTGGCGTTCGGCTGCACGTCGGCGGCAATGGTGATCGGCGAGGAGCGCGTGTTTGCACGCATTCGCGAGGCGCGTCCCGGCATCGCCTGCACGACCCCAATCACGGGTGCCGTCGCAGCCCTCAATGCGCTGCAGGTGCGGCGTGCCGCGTTGCTGACGCCGTATATCCGCTCCATTAACGAGTTCATGCGCGACTACATCGAAGCGCGCGGGATTGCCGTGGCCCGCATCGCATCATTCGAGCACGCAGACGATAACGAGGTCGCCCGGATCGACGCCCGGTCGCTTTGCACAGCGATCGGGCAGCTTGCGCGGCAAGCCGATGTGGACGCGGTGTTCGTCTCCTGCACGAGCCTGCGTGTCGGTGCGCTGATCCCACAGCTTGAGGCGGCGACAGGCAAGCCTATCATCTCGAGCAACTTCGCGATGGCCTGGCACGCGTTGCGACTTGCTGGCGTGCCCGATAGCGAGCCGCAACTAGGGCGGTTGTTTGCACTGTAGCAAATACGCCAATACGACCGTCCCTCGAGACGGCCGTACCTGTCTGTTGTCAAAACCAGCGGTTTTTATGTCAAGTCTCGTCGACTCGCTCTCCCGGGTGTCGCCCTTCGTGAGGCAGCTTTAGACCGGTTTAGTGCCATTCGGAATCGGTGCAGGCGAATGCCCCTAAGCGCAACGCCCTAGTGCACTGGCAGCAAACTTTGTGGCCGCCAGACCTGCCTCAACGCACCACCACCCAATCTAGTCGGAGCTAGTCGAGTTCGGAGGACAACTGAGATCGCCCTTACTATTTGCTGCCCACAACTTGGGACGGCTCTGGTGCAAATAGGTAAGCCGGTTGAGACGCTTCCTATAGGAAGGATACCTTATCGATTGGACAGAACATAATTCAACACGGCGGGCGCAGCGGCATCCTTGAGGCCGAGCTTCGCGAGGTCGAACTGGCCTTTGCGAATTCAATGCGTCAGTTCGATGCCTGAAATTGTGGTCGCGGCGTCCCTGAACCGTTTGAAACCGAGCATCACATTCGTTCTGGATTTGATGTGGCGATGGTCCTGCTCGATCACGTTGTTCAGATATTTCGACGACCGGACCTTCGTGTCTTCAGGCAGCAGACCATCGGTCTTCATCTCGCGCACCGCGCGGTGCGAGGCAGCATAACCGTCGAGCGTGATGGTCTCCGGCGGCTGGCCCTGATGCCTGATGGCCTTGCTGAAGAAGGCTTTGGCGGCGGCCACGTCGCGCCTCGCCCTGAGAATGAAGTCCACCGTCTGGCCAGCCCGATCCACCGCACGGTACAGGTAGACCCACCTGCCACGAATCTTCAGATAGGTCTCGTCGACGCGCCACGACCCGCAGGTGTAGCAAAGCGATTCCAGCGTTTGACGAACTCGGGCGTATAACGTTTCACCCAGCGCAGAATCGTCGTGTGAGCCAGCGACAAACCCTGTTCGGCCATCATCTCGACCAGATCGCGCAGGCTGAGCTTGTAGCGCAGGTACCAGCGAACACACAGAATGATCACATCGCGGTCAAAATGACGTCCCGCGAACAGTTCCTCCAGACTCTTCAGCTTGCTCATCGGCGGTTCTCAATTCGTTCAGACCGACACCTTAACCGATTCGCCCCCGCGCTATTTGCACCAGAGCCGTCAAAATGACCCCACGCTTTTTTTGGAAAGCGCGTCCCCGACGCCCGGACACATACGACCGGGCGCCCTAAGAATCTATCCGCCGGTCCGAGATGACATAACCATCTACCGCATCTGTCCGTGTCAGCATTCCAAGGAGCTTGCGAAGCGCAGCGGCCTGACTTGGGGCTTGGTTCATCACGGACGCCACCGCACCACACGAGAGTGCCTCATAGACGCCTGGAGAGCTAGCGACGTCGACCACGAAATCCGCGATGCGTTCTGCCATTCGCTCATCGTCGACAACGCAGGCTCCGCCGCCCCGCCGCAATGTCGAAGGAATGCATCCCTTGTCGGATGCGATAACAGGGACGCCAAATCCGATTGCCTCGATGACGGTGAGCGGTTCGGCCTCGTTTTCATAACTGGATGGAAAAACCAGCAAGTCGATTGACTTGTAGAAGTTCGTCTTTTTTTCGCCCGAAACCGGGCCGACATAATCTGCTCTAGGATGGCGAATTAACGCCGCATTGAATTCATCCCCGATCGCGTCGGCGACGGGCCCGGCTATAGTTGCTCGAACTTGAAGACCTCGTCGATCGAGTGCGGAAAGCACGTCGAAAAATACGAAGACCCCTTTCTCGCGTGTGATATTCGACAAAAATCCCAGTGTCAGCGGACGCTCTCCGCGTACCCGTGCGTGCCCACCTGGCGCTGCTGGAAACAATGAGGTATTGGACAACACCAGCGTTTCCCCAACCGATGTCGGGTACAGCTGTTTTAGGCGCACCGCCATATCGGGGCACAACACGATGTGGGTTGCGTTGCCCGCAAGATCGAAGACCAGTCGCGTCAAACGTGATGGTCTGTTGATGTACCGGAAGCTGTGATGGTGAATGAACACCGGGACGTGCAGCAGGTTTCCAATTAACGCGAACATCCCATCGTACAATTGACCAGGCCCACCTGAGAGGCCGATATAGATTGACGATGGTCGCCGCACGGCTGCCATGACCGCGAAACGCAAGACGGCCCAACCAGTGCCGAGCCGGCAGAGACGGCCTGCCCATCCAGATCTTACTCGTGCCCCTACAGTGTCGAATTTGACGATCCGGGCGCGACCGTTCAAGCGCTCGGCGATTGCTTCGTTCGCCATCGACAGCCCATGAACAGGCGGTGGAAACGCGCCTACCATGAATACTGCGGGAAGCTTTGGCATTTCAGTCGCTCAGGCGGACTTGAGTTCGACCTCATGGTAAGCGCGAAGAAAGAAGAAACAATGACTGCATCGAAGCATTGTTCCGGTAGCGGATGACTATGTCTGCCGCTCGCACTTGTCGAACCGATTGGGGAATCAAACGCATGAAGCAAGCGGAGTGCCCACATCCGGGCGAGGCGGGTCCGCATGAAATGAGTCAGTCGGAACATCGCTGATGCTCGGCGCCTGCGGGATCGACCTTTACTATTTCCGAACCATGGGTAGGGTGGCGTGCACCAGAATCCCGCATTCCGCCCATTTGCCATCTGGGGTAATCGTCATTTTGGTGCGAATTCTGGACGTTAGGATCGACAAATGCCGCCTTATCAATGACTTGCAGATCGCCCAATCTGTCGCGACTCGCATATTTGCGAAGCCTTGCCATAGGTAGCTCCGCGCCCCGCGACCGCCATTTTTTGCACCCAAATGACGAATACCCCAAGACGGACGCCATATCCCCGATAAGGCGCGAAGGATTGGTAGAACATATGACCGCCCCCCAATTTTTGAGGCACTAACTTGCGCGGCAATTTTCGCTCCCGGTCTGCCGGCCAATCCCGCCACGTTCACGCTAGCGCGTGCGGTTGGTATCAGCCCGTATCATCGGTTTTGATACTTCTCAAATGGGCTTTGTCAAGTTGGCGGGCGCAGTAGCTTGAGTGAACTTGATCGCGACATTTCTCCGATGCGGGTTTATTTGCCGAAGGGTTCTGTTTTTCCAGCAATGATTACCGGACTGAATTTCAGTTCGGCGTTGGGAAGTGAGCTGGATGTCGTGACGCCGTCAAACGCCTGCGCGGGTCCGCCCTGACGCGACCGGGCACTGTCCGTAGGACTGCGAGATTGCTAAGTTTCATCACAGCGTGGTACAAGGTCCTGCGTCGCGGGCAATCACTCCGTGTCATCTCGCAGGCGCAAAATGAACCGCCCCGGGAATCGTGGAGGCTGGTTGGTTTAAGTTAATACGGGTTCAGCGGCAGCTGTTTCAAGTTGCCGATAGTAGTTTGCCTCAGCTTCGGCGGGCGGGATATAGCCGAGGGGTTCCATCAATCGATGATGATTGAACCAGGCCACCCACTCCAGCGTTGCCAGTTCAACGGATTCCCGCGTTTTCCAGGCGCGGCGATGAATCAGTTCAGCCTTGTACAAGCCGTTGATCGTTTCAGCCAAGGCGTTGTCATAGCTGTCGCCCCGGCTGCCGACCGACGGTTCGATGCCCGCTTCGGCCAGCCGTTCGCTATAGCGAATGCTGACGTATTGGGACCCTCTGTCCGAATGGTGTATCAAGGTCCCGTCGTCGCCCGGGCGTCGCGCGTAAAGCGCCTGTTCAAGTGCATCCAGAACGAAGTCCGTGGTCATCGAGGTGCTGACGCGCCAGCCGACAATACGGCGAGCGAACACGTCGATCACGAAGGCCACGTACAGCCCGCCCTGCCACGTCGAAACGTAGGTGAAATCCGAAACCCAGAGCTGGTTCGGCCGTGCCGCCTTGAACTGGCGATTGACCCGATCCAGTGGGCGCGGGGCTATGGCATCTGGAACAGTCGTGCGAACACGCTTGCCTCGCATCACGCCGCGCAAACCCAGTTGCTTCATCAACCGTTCGACCGTGCAGCGCGCCACCGCGATACGCTCCCGGTTCATCTGCTTCCAGACTTTATCGGCGCCGTAGACCTGCATGTTGGCCCGCCACACACGCTCGATCTCCGGCCGCAGACGTTCATCGCGGATTGCGCGAACAGAGCGCCGCGACGGATCACGAAGCTGCGCGGCATGGCGTCGGTAGCCCGACGGGGCAATCCGCAAGACCTTGCAGATCGGCTCGACCCCGAAGGTGTCGCGATGCTGATCGATAAAGGCCTTCAGGACTTGAAACGGCGGTCGAGCTCCGCCTGGGCGAAAAACGCGCTCGCGACCTTGAGAATCTCGTTGGCACGACGCAACTCCTTGACTTCGCGCTCCAAGGCCTTGAGGCGCTCGCGCTCGTCTGAGGTCACACCATCGCGCTCATCGTGGTCGACCTGGTCGCGCTTGACCCACTCGTGCAGTGTCTGCGGTGTGCAGCCGATCATCGGCGCAATCGATTCGACCGCCGACCACATCGACGGATGTTCGCTACGCTGCTCGCGCACCAGACGCACTGCGCGCTCCCGGACTTCCGGGGAAAACTTGGTTACCTTCTTGTTCATGGCTCCATTCTCTCAAGAGTTGGAGCCTCCACAAAATCCGGGGCGGTTCAAAAAGCGACTTTCAACGTTTACAGGTTTAAAAATGGCAACTGGCACAGTGAAATGGTTCAACGATGCGAAGGGGTTTGGTTTCATTACTCCGGATGAAGGTGGTGAAGACCTGTTCGCCCACTTCTCTGAAATCAAGACTGAAGGCTTCAAGTCGTTGCAGGAAAACCAGAAAGTAAGCTTCGATGTGAAGATGGGGCCGAAGGGCAAGCAAGCTGCGAATATCAAGCCTGTCTGAAGGCACGCGCGTCTCCTTGACACGTGACGCGCCCTGCGCGGGTCAGCTCTCTTGAGTTGAGGACGTCGGTGGTTGTCGCGAGCATCGGGCACATGCGCGATTCGACTCGCGTGTCGCCGTGGTTTGTGCAACCGCGATGTGCTGGCGCCCTCTTCTCAAGACGCGGCGATTCACCACCTGGTCGCCAACGAGCCGCAAGACTTTTGGGTGCCGCGATTTACTGCCCGAGCGCTTGTAGTAATGGCAGTGCGCTTGAGCACGGCATAGACGCAATCAGTCATGCCCAGCGGCGCGGCTTTTGTCGTGCTAAGGAAAGTCGAGGCGACAAGTCCTATGTGATCAGGATTGCTTACTGGTACGATTCCTGATCGCACGGCGATCCTGCTCAACGACGTTGTTCAGATACTTATTCTGGCGCGGACCCTGATCGGTATTTCACAGTCCGCGTTGAGCGCCTGTAGCGCGGCCATATTCGATTCGCTCTTATCGATCGTCACGGTCTCGGGTTCGCCGTTCCGGGCAATCGCCCTTTCAAAGTACCTCAGAGCCGCAGCCCCGTCACGATGGGCTGGCAGCAGCGAGTCGATCTTATTGCCGGCCTGGTCCACAGCCCGGTAGAGACACCTAGTCGCCCTTCACCCTAGATCTTCATGTAGGTCTCGTCAATGCGCCGGCTCATGCCGACTGCACTCTTGAAGCGACGGAATGCTTTTCCAGCGCCCACCGCGAACCGGTGCAAGCTCCGAGGCAAAATTCCACCCCTACGTCCTCATCGGTCGACCAACTTGAGCGGCTGGCGATAACCGCCACCTTTTGTCCGACGATGCGCTCAATGGCCGTCTATAAAAGATCACACAACGCGTTCGGCTGGCAGCAAAGCAAGCAAATCAAGCAAAGCCCGGTTAGGAGAGCGTGATGAACGATACAGATCTCACTACCCTTATTTCTCAAGTCACGAGGGCATTGCGATTCTCGGCCATCGCCGCAACGATTGCAGTCATACTGACTGGATGCGGTGGCGGCGGCACCGATCGCCCAGCCAGTACGGCGGCCGCCGACGCCCTCGTCAACCCCGCCGATACCGCCAGCAAGCGTTCCGTCGCGCAGGCAGGGACTGACAATACTGCAATTGTCCCTCGCCACACACGCTTCGAAGGGAAAACGTACCGTCAATGGGTGACTTCGTTTTGGCAGTGGGTGAATACGATAGATAACGGCCCCTTTCTGCCAAATCCGCTACTCAACTGTACCCGTCCCATCTCAGCCGGCCAAAGCGGTAACGTCTGGTATTGGGCTACACCCAGTTCCTACTTTCATGCGCTCGACGTCCCCAACACGCCGCTGACTTGCGACCAGTCAGCTAACGTTATCCCGGCTGACACATCCATCTTGCTGGCGACGCTCGATACATTTTCTTCGACACTGCTGCCTCCCGGCGTCTACACGCCAACTACGGCGGCGGGTGAACAGGCGATTGCCAACCGATTCGCTGAACGAATCCAAGACCTGTTCGTCACTATAGACAACGTACCAGTCACCGATGTGACGGCGTATCGCGTCGCTACCGACCAATTCACATTTACAGCAGCGTTGCGCTGGGTGTTTGGAATACCGGAAGATATTTACGGAACTGACACGGCCGTAGCTGACGGCTACTACCTGATTCTGAAGCCCCTGTCGGCGGGCTCACACACGATTCACTATGGCGGCCGGTTCCACTATCTACCGGGAGACTTCGGGTCGGCAGCCCCGCCGCCGGATTACCTCGTCGACGTTACGCTCTTGATTACGGTTGGGCCTTAGGAAACCTTATGTTGCCGATCTTCGCCACAGCAGTGGACACCGGCAAGTCCGCTGCCGTGGTTGAAGGTGGCGAAAATAGGCTTGGCGGCCTAGATAGGATGGCTTTGTCAGGTTGGTGAACAGGCGGCGGTAGAATGAAGCGATGAACAAGACGAAATCGCTCGATGAACAAGACGAAATCGCTTTATCACGGCCACCGCCTCCCTGCTTTCGTCATCAGCTGCGGGGTTCGCTGGTATTTCCGGTTCAGCCTGAGCCTACGCGACATGGAAGAGTTGTTGCTTGAGCGCGACGTCGTGGTCACGTACGAGACGATCCCTTGCTGGTGTGACAAGTTTGGCCCCGGATTCGCCAGGTGCGCCAAGGCGGTGCGGCGCAAGCCGGGCAGCACGTGGCACCTTGACGAGATGTTCGTGACGCTGCGCGGCGAGCCGTATCTGTTGTGGAGAGCAATTGATCAGCACGGTGCCGAACTCGGCGTCCTGCTGCAGAAGCGTCGCGACAAGGCTGCAGCGAAGCGGTTTTTCGAGCGCATGCCCGCCTCCTGTGGTGAAGCACCACGCAAGGTAGTCACCGATCAGCGACGCAGCTGTCCGAGGGTCGGCCGGGATTCGTGAATATCTTAAGCTTCAGATATCTACGAATCCCGGCCGACCCTCATGCCGTCACTGCGCCGCTGCGCTGGAAAGGCCCCACGCGCAACTGGCAGCGCATTCACGTCGTGCACCTGAATCCCGATCGTGCTGACCCGGCCAGCGTCATCTCCCAACCCCGCAACCAGGAATTGAAATCGGCCTGAGTCACAACCGTCGAGGCGACAACTACTTGGACAACGGCCGTCCCAGTTGCCTTATTGAATCGCCCAATGGAAGGTTGACCTGGTACCGCCCTTGGCCGGCACAGTGACCGACTTGCTCTGTTCATTGCCCTTATAGCTCGCACGCACGGTGTACTGGCCCGGACGTACACGTACCAGCATGTATGGGCCCTGTGACGTTGCGTTCAGTACTTCCGCGTTATGGGAATCGACGATCCTGACCTGAACGTCGGCAAGGTAGTCCGAGCCCGAGCCGGTGAAGTTCAGTCCAAGCGGCCACTGGCTACGCGCACGCTCCAGCGCATGCGACTCGTCGGCTCCGACACCGCCCGATAGGTACTCAACGTCACCTTGACGCTGAGTCTGTGGCATGCCGCCACCGTTGGTGTTGCCCGCGCTGGAGTTGTCGGTTGCTTGCTGCGCCCAGGCGCCGCTGGCCAGGCTGAGGGTAAGTGCAGCGCTCAGTGCTGCTGCAATGAAGCCTTGTGGATTAAGTCGGATTCCCATCTTCACACTCCTTTCAGAGCACGCCCGGCACAGGCTGCGTTTCGAATAGAATGCCACGAGGATACGCCGTCCCGTATGGCCACTACCTTTGATGGGCAGGCACCGAAAAGTAGCCTGCCAGGCCCCGAGTCAAGGTGAGGGCGACGGCAAGTTCACAAAATGTCACAGACGATGACATGTTGCGCGATATCGCAATACCAGCGCACTCAACATTAGGCTCAGATTGAGTCGTCGTCCAGGTGAATTAGTTTGGCCCGTGCATGCCGCTCCACGTCAACGTGGGCGTTCCGCAATAGAGCCACGCGTGAATCCACGCGGTCATGGCGGCGGTCTTTTACACCTGTTCGGCAAGTCGTTCGTAACCGAAGCCGGTCAGGTGTATACCTGATATCCGGCGAACTCGCCCTGCGCGCCGAAGTAAAGGCCGTCGAGGCCGAGTTGGAAGCGACAGGTTACGCCCCCGTGCCGGGCCGGCGCAGCGACGGCCAGTGGGAAGCGTGGATACGCATCGGCAACATCACCTGGGGACCCGACGGAAACTTCGCTTCGCGTGACGAAGCGCACGCCGCTGGCCGCGCGTTGCCAAACAATAGCTGGAGGCCGGGAAACAACAAACCCGGCCGAAGCCGGGTCCGTATGTTCAGACAGCCAGTACGCTCGCTATCCACGTTTGATGAGACGGATGATAAACAACAGGATGACTGCACCGATCACGGCGGTAATCAGGGACCCGATCAGACCGCCGCCCAGTGAGATGCCAAGCACACCCGACAGCCAACCACCGATGAAGGCCCCCACGATGCCGACAATGATATCGACAATCAGGCCGAAACCTCCGCCCTTCACCAGCAGGCCAGCCAGCCATCCAGCGAGTGCACCGATGACCAGCCATGCAATGATCCCCATAGTCAGCACCCCAAAGTTTGGTTAAATATTCACTGCGGTTGGACCTAGTCCGGGTAATCAACACCGCCAGCCTATCCTGCTGCTGTCAATTCAATCAGCCATGTGGTTGTGGCATGTGGAAATAGTCGCAGCATCAAACGTCATACCGACAGCTACTCGTTCCCCGCCTTGAGAAACGAGAATTGATGCATGACACCCCATGCTTACATAGTTCAATGTGATCGGCCGTACTCTTCACCGGAGTCCAACCCCGAGACACCAGAGCATCTTCGTACTTTTTCGTAAGCCCTTCCGAACCAGAACCAGCCGGCGATGGACATGAATCCCACGGGCAGGATGACCCCCCCTTCCTGATTCACGCCAGTACTTCGCCCTTCTATCCCCTCTTCGCCTCACGGGTCCTCAAATAGTCAAATTGGACTTTGGACGCATACCCTGTTGAGGTCGAACTTCAGCGGTGAGACTCGAGCGCAACAGCCTGACAACTTGAGAACGAGAAATGCTTTTACTGGCTCACGCCGCTGTGGGCGACTGCAACTGCAGCGTCGCGCTTCTTTTTGGCTTCCGCTTTTTTGTGGTCGAAGACCTTTTTTGCAGCCGCAACCTCCCGGTTGTATTCGCGATTCGCCGCAGCAACCTGTTGGTGCATTCTGACGATTGCATCAGGATGTTCAGAGGCTGTCGATGGGCTTGCTCCAGAAGCTTCTTGAGCCCAGACGCCGGAAGGCGACAACAGCGCGACGGTGGCGGTGATTACGGCCGCAATCGATTTCATGACGAACCCCCAATGGTATGTTCGCGTAGCTGGTTTGCCGGTAGCGAGCTTTCAGCCTATACACTGTGAATGGAATGTTGTATTGGACTTTGGTCCAATGACTGGCGGGCAGCGTAGAAGCTCTCCAGTACACTGAAACGCATAAACGACCCCAGATCACGACGGCAGGGGCAACCGTGACCATTTAGAAATGGCATTGACTATCACGGACAAGGAGATCGCATCATGTTTATACGGAATCGTGGTTTCGCGGTTACGATCGCCGCGATCTTTCTGGCAGCCTCCGCGGGGAATTCCGCGGCAACCGAGCAGGCGCAGCAACGTCGTGCAGGGCGTGACGTTCGCCAGGAAACGCGTCAGGGCTCACGTGACACAAAGCAGGATTGCCGGGCAGCTAACCAGCAAAGCAACTCGCAATGCAGGCAGGATAAGCGTGAGACCAAGCAGCACGGCCGGCAGGTGGCCCGGGACATCAAGTATTGACTTCCCAGGTGTATCAGCAGGCAGATAGTCAACTCGGAGGTCGCCTTCACCGATCCGAACAACAAACAGTTCGATGACGTCGACGTGGCCATTGGGATCGTCGTGACCACATCGCCTCTCGACGATTTCGCGTATCCGTGACTCTATCCTGGACTGTTCGCCCAGCGCGCCATTCTCACACCGATCGATTGCTTCCGGGTCGATGACAATGACAATCGGAGCGTTACGCCTCGGTGCGTCATCCGAGCCCACCACTTGCCATTCGACTACAACGTGGTTCGAGCGGCTTCCTTCGCGAAATTGCGCGTGTTCTGAGGATCGGCGCAAGCATGGCGTATGCCGCACAACAAGATGCGAGCACAGCGAAAATCCTTGAATCCCAACAATGGATCGGGTGCGGCGCTTGATAGCCCGATGGTCTTGTTCCACGCCACGAGATCATCCGGCCGAGCGCGAACTACACCGGACCTGAGAATTTGAAACTTGTGCGATAAACCGGAGAATATAGCGACCGCCGTGCGCATTCGGGGCACCACGCTAGCGGTTGCGGTCAGCAGGTCGCATTGCAGCCGACGGCGCGGACACTGCGACCCAATTCGTCACCGACGGCCTTGCGCCGGGGCGCAGGCAAGCAAGTCGGGCCTTGGGCCACCTCTACCCGGCACCCTTAGCTCGGCAAAAAGAAAAACATGAGGGCAAGGGCGAAATAAACGACGAGGAGTTGCGTTCCCTTGAGCCAGTCAGCACGTCCGTCGCTCGCCATCTGAGCCGTGACCAGCGCTGACAAAACCACGATCAGGACGAGGTCGGGACGGAAGGCCAGATCCATTGGAGAAGGGCCAAAAAAGAGGCTAGCGAGCACCAGAACCGGCGCGACGAAGAGTGCAACCTGAACACTTGAGCCAAGCGCGATGGAAAATGACAGATCCATGCGATTGTTCAATGCTGCCGTAATGGCCGTTGCGTGCTCGGCGGCGTTTCCCAGTATGGCGACCACAAAGGCACCCACGAAAACGTCGCTGAGGCCGAATTCGTGCACCATGGGTTCGATCGAACCTACCATGATCTCACTCATCCACGCGGTCCCCACGGTTGCAACTGCCAATATTGCCAGGGCCCGTACTACTGACGGGGGTTTTTCCTCTTTTTCGGGCATGGCCTTCTCTGGCGCGTCGGAACTGCGGAATAATTCGGGGTGAGTGATCAGTGAGAACACAAGATACAGCCCATAGACGACAAGGAGCACGAGGGAAATCGAGATGCTGAGCCGGTGGAGCATCACGGTTGTGCCCTCTACGGATTCGAAGGCGGCAGGAAGAATCAGCGCGACAGCCGCGAGCAGGAGCATGGTCGCTTGAGACCTTGCTCCAAGCGGATTGAAGCGTTGCTCGGGATAGCGCATTCCTCCGGCCAGCATTGCGGCGCCGAACACCAGCAGCATATTCCCTACAATCGAACCGATAATAGATGCTTCCACCACTTGATGAAGTCCTGCCTGCAATGCGACGAACGCGATAATCAACTCCGCGGCATTGCCAAAAGTCGCATTGAGAAGTCCACCTACACCCTCGCCCATGCGTTCAGCCAGTTGCTCGGTGGCATGTCCCATCCACCCGGCGAGGGGGAGGATGGCGAGCGACGAGGCGATGAAGACAAGAAGATGGTGATTGGAAGCGAGTACTCCAGCGCAACCGCGACCGGAACAAAGACAAGAAGCAACTTCATTAACATGGCTCGTCTCCCTCGAGCTATCGACTATCTTGTCGCGCGAAAGCGAATCGGCGTTGAGCCTCACCGAAGTCCTCCGTTCAGATGCGCTCTACCATTGCTCATCGACGCGGCATCGACACCGGCATGCTCGCGCCCACGACCGCGCGACGCGCCTCCGGCAGAACGCGGCGCGAACACAGCAAGCAACTCTGAATTCGTTAGCGCCTCGGTGCTGCAGGCGAATAACAACGCGCTGTCATTCCCCGATCGTAGCTTCAATGTGGCCTTAGCACGTCAGTGCGGCATGCGCTTGCGTATTGAGCTTTACGAAGGCTTAATCACCTTCTGGTAGCTTCGACGAATGATGGCTGGTGATCAGCCAGTTGTGCCCATTCCATTCATAGGTGAATGTATAACGCGCCTTGACCACTGAACCGTCCGCAAATTTAAACGAGTAGAGCCCCGCGTCGATCGCCGTGTTGCATTCGATCATGATGTCGCGGAAGTCGATGGTGCCCACCGGCTTGTTTTCGAGAAAATGCCTGAAGTAGTCAACCTTCTCGTCAACAGTCAAACGCGGCTTGTTCGATACGGTCGGTAGCAAGATTGAGCGTGGCGCGTAGTTCGCTACGACCTTCTGCGGGTCGCCAGTTTTCAGCGAATCGTTCCAGCGATCGAAAAGCGCAGCAATCTGCTTGTTCGTTGCAGAATGGCAGGTCTCGGTCTTCGCGAACGCGCCGCCCTGACCGACGACCACAAGCACGGCAGCAACTACGAACGACCTCGGTAGGCAGATTTTCATGATTACCTCCCCGCATATCGAACGCGCCTGTGGCGAAGCCGCCCCAGCATTCGGGGCTGTCTGCCACGTTATAGTTCAAAACGGAGCGACTTCCAACGCGCGACCGCTTCCCCGCACAAAATACTCCACCGCTCCAAAGTCACGTAATGATGTCCAGACCGCTGCGTCGCGTTGTAGCTCCAATAGCACGTTCGACCCGTTGATCGTTCGTCCATCGAGTCGTAGAAGCACTTTTGTACCTTGCTGAAATCGCCGGGACTTGAGAGAGTTGCGAAGGCTTATCCCCGGTGCGATGCCGAATTTCTTTTCGGTTGTGAGGGCGGACCGCTGTCCGCGAACACATGTAACGCTTCCAACATGGCATGGACGTAAAGCGTAAGTCCCACACCACCGCCATGGGACCAATGCGAACAAATACGTCGGCAACCGACGCTTGTCGCCCTGCTACTCGGCTGGCCGCCTACAATGAGGCGAGGTAAAGGATGCGTACGATGGACATGCGGCGGGTTTCGGATATGCACCCGCCGTTTGAAGGACGGTTTTGTAGAGCGGGCGAGCGCCAGCAACTGGCCGGTTGCACGCGCTGAACCGTGACGCCACAAAGCTGCCACTGGCGAACGGCGACCGGCGGTCATGCCCGCCGTCGCAGGGATTATGCTCACGTTCTCCCGGGCGATATTGCGTGACGCCCTTGCGGGTGAGTCCACGCGGCGAAGTGACAGGAAATCGATGCCAAGGTCCACGGAACGCTGTCGTACGAGACCGCCAAGGGCGTCAAGGGGGCCAGGGAACTTGTCGGCAAGGCGAACGGCGCACTCGTGTTTCCGTCGGTGCTTACGGTTGACCTCGCCGGTGGCGAATACGCACGTCGGCGGGAAGTCGATTGACTACTACAGCACGGTGGCAGGCTCATTCGGCCTGAAGGCAGGTGCCCAGACGAAGGCCGTCATTTTCCTGTTCATGGAAGATCGGTTGCGCCGCTAGAGGTTGGAGCGAACGGAGAGATCGATACGACAACGGCCTCCGCACCCATCGAATCGATCGTGCTGACCAATACATCTCTGATGGGAGACGTGTCGCGTTCCGGCATCAAAGTTTCACGACTGAACATCTGATGACAGTGGCGTTTGTCTGACCCGATGTCGATAAATCGACGGGACGAACATCGCAGGGGCACCTTCCCTTGTCCACACCTGGCGAAACCCAGGTCGAAGTTATCCACATTTTCTCTGGATAAGGCTGTGGACAAGCGGAAGGTCTGGGTCGACAGACGCAAGTGCAACCGGGCGACCAGCCTTGAGCCTTTCGTTCGCGCACGGCCGCGTGATTGTCGACGGCGAGATAGCGGAGCATCTCGGCGCGCGCTCCTTCACCGAACGGCGTTCGTTTCGCGCATGTACAGCGCGTTGCGCGGCCGTCTGGAAGCTGCCATTTAAAGCATGTGCAGCCGGCATACGATTTAAGCGGGGGGTGTTCCAGACTTGTTATGCATCGCATGGAGGCTTCATGATGTCCAGGTCTGTTTCTTTGCTGTCCGTTCTGGTATTACTGGCCCTGACGGTGCGGGCGAACGCGGCCATGCGCCTTGATACGCCAGATTTTCCTGCGCCGCGAGATGCCACGACGGGACCGCCGTTAGCGAACAGATCGGCAGGCACCGATCAACTGTTGCGCCAGTACAATTTGGAACCCGGGTCTGAAAAAGCCCAGACCGTCCTCAAATGGGTGCACAGGATACGGAGTGATCCAACTATCGCGGCGAACTTGCCGGATGACGCGGACGGCGTTGGCGACATCTTTCTCGACCCGGAGAAGCAACAAATCCTGATGTCCGACGGCATTGCGCGTCTGGATGCGGCTGATCGCCTCCAATACGTCAAACTGATTACTCGCCTGCTCGACGAGCTTGTGCCCGTCAATTGTTACGGCCTATCCGATATGAGCGCTGTGATGATGCGCGTGCGACTTCTGGATATGTCCAATGCTGACGTTGATCAGTACCTTGGTTTGCTCTATAAGGTAGTGCTGAGTTACGCATCCGGCGCGCCGATACAGACGCCGACTCGCGACCAGTCTGCGGCGGGACAAGCGCGACTTTCACAGGCCATCGCCGCGGAACTTCAAGCGGATCCGGATAGCCTTGACCGGTACGCGTACTATGCGTCGCACCCGTCGGCGGCGACGCCGGCGGATACCTGCTGGATGACAAGAGTGACGATGCACGCAATCATCGCGATGCCAGGGCCGGAGCGCGACTATGTGCTGCTTCCGTCAATCAGGGAGCGCGACCATGCGGCAGAATCGCGAGGCAACCGTGTCCCGGATACGGCACAGCCGCCGTCGGCCGAACCACAGATGCACGGACCCTGATACGCACATGCGCGCGGGCCAGGAGGCGGGGCGAGCTATCCTATGCAGTCGGCGACGCAACCAGCCACGGAAGTTCCCTCGTCCTGTGACGTTGCCACCAATAACGGTTTGGCTCAACAGGGACCCTGGCGTGGTTTGAGCCAACCCCAGTGCACGACTTTGGAGTCGATTCGACACGAACTATGTGGCCTCCGCTTTGCGGCGAGGGTATTGTGTGCTCCATGCGCACGAGTATGAAATGATTGTTGGTGGCGACGCGTTTGCTCGTCCAAGGCAAGCGCAGAAGTTTCGATTTCATTTCAAGGACGCCACCGCGTTTATATCCATGCAAGCCGACACTTGCAGAATTGGTCAGACGTAACTGTATCGACGTCGAGACAACAGGCTCAATAATGGGACTCGCGCATCTTAGGGAGGCGAGAGGCACCTCTTTCACTCCGTGACTCATTAAGCAGGCACCGTAGGGCAACCTTCGCCCTGCCTGGCATTGACCAGATAGCTGACCACGGACAGGCCAATACCAGACCTCCGTATACCCCTAACCGTAGAACCGGTGCGACGATTTAGTCCATGACACCCGGAAGGGCGCTGGCCAGGTAATCGTCGTGCGATGACAAGTTTTTGGCGGTTGGTGACGCTCTGTAGCCTCTCATTTCCAACGGTACTTCGCTAAAATTTGGACGGCGACAGTTGATATCGGAATATCAGGAGTTTCGTGGCTTTTTGATGAGCCTACCGTCAATTCTTAACACAAATGGCGCAGACATTCGATGCAACCTGAGCTGGGGTCTTCATTTGCACGCGACAGAGGGGAAGCTCTGGTGCGCCTTGATTCGGTTCCAAGGCCGACGCCGGTCTCGACTGAACCATCGGTCATTGCCGACGAAGGTCGAGCTATGCTTGTGTATCGTATTGCACCGTCCCAGCCTCACCGATATAACTCTCTCGCTCGTAGAGAAGCGCCGTTTTGTCTGTTGCGTTTCGACGCCGCTGTGTTCCAAAGCCTCGGGCCACCCAAGAGTGGAGAGTTAAGCCGACATGTCCTGCATGCTAAGGGCTTATGCTGTTGCGGCGCCTATGAGGTCCTTTATTCGACTCTTGTTTCCGAGTGGTGGCCAAATACTCCTCCGGCGATTGCGCTGCGCCATTTTATTTTTATCTTCGAAGACAGTAGTTTCGAATGCGTTGCGACCAGTTGTGACCTTGCCGGTGTCTTTGCCGCGGCTGACATTGCGCGGAACGAGGCTTTTTGGTGGTTTCGCTGAAGTCTGCACCCATCAGGTGGCTCTTTAGGCAAATGCGCTCGTTAGCGGCTCGGACAGTTCGAAGTGAAATGCAACGCGTCTATCGTATCGCGGCGGTCGGAGACCGGCGAGAGCGCGCTTCCACGGATGACGTTGGACGCGGCCGTCTTATTGTGGGGACGCACGCTTGAAGCACGGACCACAAGAGCAGTAACGGCGCCGTCGATGGCAGTTGCATAGCGGGCATCAGAGAGGACGTGTTAAAAGAGGTGTGCATCTAGCATCGTTCAGACAATACACACGCCAAATATTGCATCTGCATAAACTAGCTCCTATTGTCTTCGAGGGGCAGCGCTTCCCCAAGATACGCAATTGTTCAGCCCGCCCCTCAAATCGGGCTTCTCTGACCCACGCTGATTTCACCGCCGAGACCGAGCTTCACCATTGCAAGGCTGGAGCAGGTTATAGCGAGCTGGACACGGCTCATGTTTGCTCAGACATACTGACGCCGTCGTCTGCACGAACTTTATTCGGTGGGCTTGGGCATTCCTCAGCGTACAGGGTTCAAAGAGTTTCTCACTGCTTTGGGAAGGAGCGGATAAAAATACAGGTAGCAGACGACTGGCGTCAGTCAGTATTGACCCATCGAGGGCGGCATGAGCAAGACAACGAAGAGCTATTATGGCGATATCGAACTCAGGCTCGTATTCAAGGTCGAACTCGCGCGCGGTGCCTCTCACATCGCTAGCACATTGTCCGCGGCTAGCACGGCTGCCGCCGTTGCAGAGGTGCTTGAGCAGTTTGTCATGGACTGCGGTCTGGACAAGTTTGACGAGTTCGGTGCGCTCCTCATTGAGGACCTGAAGAAGCGTAGATGCTTCAAAGGTGCACATGCAGTCGACGCATACATGCGAGCTCGGGCTCCGTGACCGTGGTGCGACGCCCAGACTTGGCGCGCAGGCCCTCAAGCACGGCTGTTCGCCTGATGTTGCTTAGGTTGTGCGAACACACCAACTTGCTCCCGGCGTTCGCTCAGGCAGTGCCCTTTGCACAGTTCGACGCTGAACCGCCCCGTGGAGAGCGTATGGCGCAGGCCGGTCTCGTCTTCCATTCGGCGCGCAGAAGCAGCAATGCTCATCGCCTATCTTTTAAATGTGGAATGAGTAATTGCCAGGTGTTTGGCTGAACTCAGTCAGCGAGAAAGTCGAGCTGGGCTAAGTTGGCTGATTCGCGAATCACTTCCACCAGTGAGAGCGGGTCGGAAAGTCCACGCCGAATTACCGATGCGCGAATCCCGAGAGACATCGAAGTTGGCCAGCCAGTTGAGTAAAGTCGTCAGTCGGCGGCGGTATTCGTCGATTGAAACGACGATGGACTGTCTGCAGCTCCTCTTTAACATCGGCGTCGTGCGTTGCCTTTGCGACCGGCGAAAGGTGCACATCTGGAGTGAAGGGTTCGCTCTCCTTGCAGTATTCATGGATTTGCCTGTCCTTCATGACCATCGGAATCCTGGTGGGTCCTTCCTGCATGACCTTGAGGGCTTCTTGCACGTTACCGTCAACCAGCACGATGTCGGCTTGGAAACATGGAGCGATTTGAACAATGTATGGCGTGCCGTCGTGCGATCCGTAGGATGCCTAAACTATGAAATTCCCGGGATAATTCATGAAATCTAGGCATTAAAGCCAGGCGTCAAAACGACGGTTTGGTGTCACGACACCTGTCGGAAACGCTAATTGTTTAGAGCATTCTCCTCTGTTAAAAACGTATGTGTGCGGCGGTAACCGTCGCGTTTTACAACACATCAGTCTTTGAAGAGGGTCAGGATGGCAACGGGTACCGTGAAGTGGTTTAACGACGCAAAGGGTTTTGGTTTCATCACGCCGGATGAAGGTGGTGAAGACCTGTTTGCTCATTTTTCGGAGGTAAAGGCGGAGGGCTTCAAGTCTCTGAAGGACGGACAAAAGGTGAGCTTCGAAGTCAAGCAAGGTCCGAAGGGCAAGCAGGCTGCAAACATTCAGCCAGTTTGACACCTCAGCTTGCTCGCTGTCGCGTAGTGAATGGTCCACCGAGGCGGACCATTCCTTTTCAGCTATGTGCCGTGACAGTTTTCCCGGGTGCTTACTCGCCTGGTTACACCGCGCAGTAGCCGCTACCGGAAAAACCCCAAGTCTCGCGTGCGCTGGTCGTTCATTCCAGCGCACGTGATGTCCGCTCACGTCGGTTACCGGGTTACGTCCGAAACCAGCACACCCCTTCAAATTATTGCTTCGCCGTCTTCGCCGTTTTCTCGACTGCCTGGTCAGCCACTTCGGTCATCTCCGTTGCTGCTTTCGTTGTGGCTTCGAGGTTACTTTGCGCGATTTCGACTACCTGCTTCGTTGCGTTTTGCACGCTTTCCTGAGCGGTGTTGGCCAGCGTGATAGCGTGTTTCAGAAATGCAGTTGCGGCCTCGGAACCGAGTGGGGCGTTTTGCGCGAGATTCTCGGCGAACGATTGAACCTGGCGGCTGACCTCATGGTACCGGGCATTGACCACCTCTGACAGCTGCGCTTGCGTACTCGACGCAATCTCGGCAACCTGACGTTCATAAGTCAGGACCTGCTCGGCCGAGGGCAGCGCCAGCGAGTCTTGCAGACCAGCAACTTCCTGTCCGTCCTTCTTCGCCAGCCCGTCTTGCAGGCGTTGATACCAATCGCCAAACGCCGTTCTGGCCGTATCCAGATTCAGTTTGATGAGTTTTTCCTCGCCTTCCAATATCTTGCCGGTCAGCCCAAAAAAGAAGTCAAGATTTCCCCGTTGGGCTGCAACAGCTTGTTCCTGAAAATCAGTCATGTTCGCCTCCTGAAGACGTGTGTCCAACGTTCAGCATGGTCGTCAACGGTGTCCAACTGATGAATCTCGTCGGAAGCTCCCGTGTCGGTGTACATTTTCGAACCGGCTCCGCAGGGGGGCTCCACAGCGATTGCGTGTCCACCTTCCTCAGCGCTGGGCTGCGCGATGGTGCTCGCCGAGTGTCGACAGGTGTAGGGCTGCAAGACGACGAGGTTCAATTACAGGATGGTGACCATCGGGATACCAATTGAATCGCCCTATCACGGAGCATTTTGTCAAGAATAATTTTTTTCATCGTGGCGACCAACCGGATTCGTTTGCGTCCTCATTGCGATGACGTTTTTCGCACCGTGGTCGTCATCGCGCTATGCGACGAAGTAGCCGAACGGTACGTGCCTCTATTTCCGGACAAGCCTGTGCTTGCCGGTGGAACTTCCCGGACCCGCTGGCGACAAAGGGCCTTTGAGCAAGTTTTTCGACAGCCCTCAGTCATACGAACGTTTGCATTGCGCTCCTATTTCACGAAAGCGGTGGAGTGTGACTCGCGGCAGTGAACGGGATAGCGAAAACGGCATCCGTCTCGAGAACGCCGGGCATTTGAAGCGTTAACTCAGGTCGGGGACGAGGCGCTGCGACGGGCGTTCATGCGCAGTGAAGTTCACGCGAACGCCATGCCGGCCCGGGTGATGGCGCTCGACTGCAAGCATCAACATCGGAGTCGGCTCACACCTTGGTAGCCCGAAGTACATTGGTATGGTCAGGATGAGTTACACGGAGCATTGCACCCCATGAATCGTCGTCTGAATCTTGATGTACATCTGCGAAGCACTCTCAATCACAACGGCTCCAGGCGGGCCTTCGCGGCACGGCTGGACATGACTATCAAGCGCGCAAAGGTAACCTCCGGTCAGGTGGCCAGGCCACTCGGCGTCCCCGAGCACGAGGTGACCCTTTGGCGCGCCGGAGTTCTTGTTCCGAAGAGTACGGATTGCGAGCGCCTTTCTGAATTTCTCGACGTGGACGTCGCGTGGCTATGCGCAAGTGAAGCGTAGGCCACGGCATATCATGGCAGTTGTCATCGGGCACGGCCTCGCGCGTGCTTCGGCTTATCGCCACTCACTGGCGCCCCGGTCAACTCGCGTCCCGGACCGCAGCCATTGACCGGTAGCACGGTCGAAATGGCATGCTTGAATACGAGTTGCACGGCTGGACCCGACTCCAGCAGAACTGAGAACTGGTCAAAGGCGGCCAGTTGACCACTCAGTCTGATGCCGTTCACGAGGTACACGCTTACGGTGGTCTTGTCGCTTACGAGCGTCTGCAGGAAGTCGTCTTGTACGCTGGGCGCGCGGTCATGTTCTGAGGTCAATGCGATAGGTCCTTCGATTGTATCGACGATAGCTGGAGCCGCCAGTCAGCTCAGAAGAAATGAGTTACTGCGACTCAAGGGCATCGAAGCGAGCTTGCGCAATCTCGTCCGGGTGCATGCAGTGATATGCGTCGAAAAGTTGTGAACACAGTTGGGCAAGCGCCTCGAGATGCACAGCCTGGTCCGGGTGCTCAACCTCTCCTGCGTTCAGTATGTCGTCAAGGACCGGCGTGAGACGTCTTAGTTGCCGGAACGTCGTGACGTCCAGTTTCATGTTGAACCTCCTGTTGCCAAACGAACGAGCGCCATTGAACTGAGTGCCCCCAAGGCTCGGCTTCCGCCCGACATACCGCCCATGACAATAGGGACGTTCGAGCTGTAATAAATTAATGATGTGCCGCTTCAGCAGATACGCATGAAGTCTGGCCAGCGCGCTACTCGCGAAGCGCAGACCGCTTTTCGTTGACCGGGCGCGGACCGTCGCCCCGCTGCGGCGATATACTGCGGTTGGTTGCATTCATCCTACGGGCTACGCCCTGGTCCAGCAGGCTGTACCCAATAATGGGGATAGATATTCCCAGAGGCCATCCGCCGACTCCACACGCTAACACTTCTGCCAAGCGGATGCAGAAGTGAACTCGTCAGTTGCGACGGGCGCGGGACCCGGAGTATTGCTGCCGTCAATCATGCTCGTCATCGCGATGACCATGTGATTAAGACGCTTCGACCTGCGTCCTATTCCCGATAATTGACGCATCGCACAAAAATACTGAGAAATCACTTCAGCATTCATCAGAGAAGGGTTATTGAGCAAAGGAGCGGGATAATTTGCAGGCGTTCCGGCCGTATGAAATGGGGCCGCTTCGACCTGTTTCAGGGCACCAGATTGTGCGTTGCACACAAAGTACAAGTATTAAGTTACTGAGAAACGGGTATACGCTTACGCGACTTCCTCTACTAGAGGCTCATTGACGTGTCTACTTTCCTCGAGCGGGACGGACTGGTCGCGCGGTGGCGGCGGATTAACCCCAACATGGAGTCCGGCTTGCGGGACCCTTGCGAACTGGACGCGCGCGGTGACGCAGTGCTGTATTCACACCCTTCAGCGAGGCGACAGATAGTGCTAACTGACGCTTACTGCCAAATCACCGAGCAGATTGGTCACGTTGCGGCGATGGCGGTTCCAGTGACGACAACGTCATTTGGCATTCGCATACCCGATGTTATCTGGATGCCGCCCGACAACTGGGAGAGGATTGACCGAAGCGCGCCTGTCCCGTTTGTTCCAGCTTTGTGTGTTGAGGTGCTGCTTGACCGCGACACTCGCGACGATATCGACCTGAGAGTAGGAGCCTATCTGAAGGGCGGCGCCCGTGAGGTCATAGTGGTCGATGAGCACGGACGAGTCGAATTCTGGGGAGCCAATGGGCTGCAGTCAGCGTCGAAGTTCGGGATAACGCTATCGCTCGAGCAAATGTACTTCGATGAACCAGCATGGTCCTCGATTCCCAACGCGCATTGCTAGGAAAATGTCATCTGTTCGGGCCGCACGGCGCCAAGGGCATCAACTAGAACCGACTCTATCGCGAGCGGACGCTCGCAAAATACGGATTGACGCCTCCCTCGCTTTCTCAAAGTGAGCGGCTGCCGGTCGCGGTCAACAACTGCGGGTCTCGAAGACGTATTCCTTTTAGGGATATTCGTCCTTTTCGTGCATTTTCTGGCGGTTTTCACGAAAAAAAGCTGTAAGCACCTGATTTGTACCGTTCCCCGCCTGTCGTAGAAGATGCAATCATCGCTGCGACGGACACGAGTGACTGACTCTGTCCACAAACAGCGAGAATGGACACAGTGACTCAGACAGTCGAGTTACCCGCAAGACGCCAGAACCGACGGCATCCATTGGAATGGAAACGATCGGTCGTCGAGCAGACCTTTGAAGCCGGTGCGTCGGTCGCAAGGGTCGCCCGCGACAACAACATCAACGCCAATCAGGTGTGGGCCTGGCGCAAACTGTACGCTCAGGGTCTGCTGGTCGAAGATGCGCAGGCGGAGACCATGTTGCCTGCCGTTGTTGATGTACAGTCCGATCGACCAGCCCGCCATGCACCGGAGGCGACGGACGCGCCGGCATCTTCGGCGGCTGCAAACGGCAGCATCCAGCTTCAGCATGGCAATACTTCGGTCCGGATAGAAGGCGTGCCTGATGCGACGATATTGCGCCTGATCCTCGAGCGGATTCTCCGATGATCGGGCCGCCTGCAAACACACGGATCTGGATCGCTGCCGGCGTCACTGACATGCGTTCCGGCTTCAATTCGCTCGCGGCGAAGGTACAGACGGTGCTTGAGAAGGATCCTTATGGCGGCCATGTTTTTATCTTCCGGGGCCGGCGCGGTGATCTTCTGAAGGCGTTGTACTGGAGCGATGGCGGCCTCTGTTTATTTGCGAAGCGCCTTGAGACGGGGCGTTTTGCATGGCCCCGCGCCGACGCCGGCGTCGTGGCGCTGACCACCGCTCAACTCTCGCTCCTGCTCGAAGGGTTTGACTGGCGACAACCGGTCGAAGCGGCACGCCCGCGCAGTGCTTTGTAAACGTCTGTTACCACATGATCCGCGTGAAGTTGATGGTCGTAAACTGTCGCGATGGATCTCACCGATACCGATCTGCCCGACGACATCGATGCCCTGAAGGCGCTTGTGCTCGCGCATGCGGCGACAGCTCATGCAAACGCGCAGCGGGTCGCCGAATTGCAGGACCAGCTCAGTTCCCGCGTAATCGAGATTGAACATCTGAAGCTGACGATTGCGAAGCTGCGCCGCATGCAGTTCGGTCGCAAGTCTGACAAGCTGGAGCGTCAGATCGAGCAGCTTGAGCTGCGACTTGAGGACCTGCAGACCGACGAAGGTGCGGCTGCCCAGGCTGACGCAAAGAAGGCGCAGCAACGCCGCGAGAGTGGCAGTCGCAAACCGCTTCCTGATCACCTCGAACGTGAAGAGCGCGTGCATCTGCCCACCGGGGAGCACTGCCCGGGTTGCGGCGGCACACTCAAACCGCTGGGCGAAGACGTATCCGAGCAGCTCGAATACGTGCGCGCACACTTCCGCGTCATCCGCCATCGTCGCCCGAAGTTAGCCTGTTCGTGCTGCGACTGTATCGTGCAGGCCGCAGCGCCGAGCCGTCCGATCGATCGTGGCCTTCCGGGTCCGGCACTGCTCGCACACATCGCGACATCGAAGTTCGCGTACCACATCCCGTTCTACCGGCAGTCTGTCATGTACGCACGCGACGGCGTCGAGATCGAAGCGGGCACCATGGGTCACTGGCTGGGCAGTCTGACCTGGCTACTCAACCCGCTGGTCGAAGCGGTGCGCCGCCACGCACTTGGCGGCACGAAGGTTCACGCCGACGACACGCCGCTACCGGTGCTCGCACCAGGCAATGGGAAGACGAAGACCGGCCGTCTCTGGGTGTATGTGCGCGATGACCGGTCAAGTGGTTCGACCGAAGCGCCGGCCGTCTGGTTTGCCTACACACCGGATCGTCGCGGCGAACATCCGCAGCAACACCTTGCCAACTTCACTGGCGTACTGCAGGCAGACGCGTTTGCTGGCTATGCCGAGCTATATGTGGGCGGCCAGATTCGCGAAGCTGCATGCATGGCCCATGCACGCCGAAAGCTGCACGACCTGCACGCTGTTCGGCCATCGCCGATCACCAGCGACGCACTCGAGCGCATCGACGCCCTCTATCGCATCGAAGAGCACATTCGTGGCAAGCCGCCTGAAGAGCGACGCCGCGTTCGCCAGGAGAAGGCGGTGCCGCTGCTTGATAACATGAAGCGGTGGTTCGAGGCGACGCTTCTCACACTCTCCGCGAAATCAGACACCACCAAGGCGATCCAGTATTCGTTGAATCGCTGGCCTGCGCTGGTCTACTACTGCAGCGATGGTCAGGCCGAGATTGACAATCTGATTGCTGAGCGCGCATTGCGCGGCGTGGCAATCGGAAGACGGAATTTTTTATTTGCCGGAGCAGACTCAGGCGGCGAACGTGCTGCTGCGATGTACAGCCTGATCGGTACTGCGCGCCTGAATGGCATCGATCCCGAAGCCTACCTGCATTACGTCATCGAACGCATCGCCGATCACCCAGCGAACCGGATCGACGAACTGCTACCCTGGAAAGTCGCCCCTCTTCTGCCCGCCGAATCACACATCGATCCTATTCGCTAGCAGCCGATCCTCTCGCGCGTCAACTTCATCCGCAACGGTACTGTTCGACTTCTTACAACAAGCTTTCAGATCAACCAGTTGAAAATCCATCAAGTTACAAAAGCGTGTGATGCCGCTCAGCTGGGCCTTGCTACAAGCGGCTTCTTACGCCGTTACCGCCAGAAAATGAGAGGACGAATACCCCTATAGGACGCGACGGACGTCGGGGGTTTTCACGAGAGCAAGGCCAGGTGTGAACGCCGGTCTAAATCCGACACTAAACGACGGCGTTTCGGAATTGAGCCGTTAGACGACCTATTCTCGTTGAGCAGTGTGTGGGGAACACGTACAGCAGGGTATCGATGACGCTTTGTGCGTCGTAAGGAGCCCGTAGGGCGAGTGCAGACGCGCAAAGCGCGTTGAGGATGACGGCGGGGAGCGGTTGCGGTAGAAAGGCGCAGCGCCGAAGAAACCACTGGCGCGACACCGGTAAACCGCCAAGTTCACCCCGGAGTCGCGCCACACAAGTCGCAATGCAAAGCCACGGGGCTTAACAGAGGAGCGCGTGCAGCCGCAGTATTCCACGGCTCGTGCGCCCCTGTCTATCGCATTGTCTTCGGCGTTCTACGGGGATCGCCGATGACCGAAGGCAATGCCGGTGGCATGCTGCCCACGGGCCGTTTCTTCCTGTGCGCCCGCTGCCGCACGCAGGTGTTCATTTGCCGCCGATGTGATCGAGGCCAGATCTATTGCGCCGGCGGCTGTGCGCAAGCAGCCCGGCGCGCCAGCTTGCGCGAAGCGGCTCAACGTTACCAGCGCTCTCGCCGCGGGCGTCTTGCCCATGCGCAGCGCGCCCGTCGCTATCGGGCGCAACGCAATAAAGTGACGCATCACGGTTCACCTGCGACGGCGCCCAGTGCTCTACTGCCAGCGGACTCGATGCACGCCGCTGGCACTCATCGTCGCGTCACAACCTCGGTACCGGCGACGAAGCATTGCCACCTATGCGGCTGTGCCTGTTCGCCGTTCGTGCGCCTTGGCCCGTTGCGCCGTCGAGCTCCTCATTGCATCTACCGATTCCGAGGAGGCTCTGACGGTGACGATTGACGCTGAACTCGAAGCCCATATCCTGCGGCTCTACCACGTCGAGAAGTGGCGCTGCGGCACGATCGCGCAGCAACTGCACGTGCATCGCGGGACTGTCAAACGTGTGCTCGCACAGGCTGGCCTACCGCGCCACGGTCCGGCGCCGCGCTCTTCGATGATCGAGCCGTACCTGCCGTTCATTCGCCAGACGCTCGAGAAGTACCCAACGCTTACCGCCAGCCGCCTGTACGGCATGGTGCGCGAGCGCGGCTATCAAGGTGGCCCCACGCACTTCCGGCATCTGATCTCGCTGCATCGGCCACGCCCGGCTGCCGAAGCGTATCTGCGGTTGCGCACCTTGCCCGGCGAACAGATGCAATGCGACTGGGGGCACTTCGGCCACCTGCAAATTGGCCGCGCGCGCCGGCCCTTGATGGCCTTCGTGATGGTGCTCTCGTACTCGCGCGACCTGTATCTGCGCTTCTTCCTCGACGCGCGCATGGAGAACTTCCTGCGCGGTCATATCGGCGCCTTCACCCGCTGGGGCGGGCTCGGCAGGGTCATCCTCTACGATAACCTCAAGAGCGCCGTGCTCGAACGCCAGGGGGACGCCATTCGTTTCCACCCGACGCTGCTCGCCTTCGCCGCGCACTATCGCTTCGAACCGAGACCGGTGGCGATTGCGCGCGGCAACGAGAAGGGCCGCGTCGAGCGTGCAATTCGTCATGTCCGCGACGCGTTCTTCGCGGCCAGGCAGTTCACCGATCTGGACGATCTGAATGCGCAAGCCGAGCACTGGTGCCGCACGCAGGCAGCCGATCGCCCGTGCCCGGAGGATCGAGCGATCAGTGTGCGCCAGGCGTTTGCCCAGGAGCAGCCGATGCTGCTTGCGCTACCGAAGAACCCGTATCCTGTTGAGGAAACGCTCGCCGTCAAGGTCGGGAAGACGCCCTATGTACGCTTCGATCTAAACGACTACTCGATCCCGCACACGCACGTGCGGCGCACGCTCACGGTACGCGCCGATCTCGAGCAGGTACGCGTGCTGGACGGTGCCGATGTCATTGCGCGTCACGATCGCAGCTACGACCGCGGCGCGCAAATCGAAGAGCCGGTTCACATCGAGACACTCGTCGGCGTCAAACGCGAGGCTCGCCATCATCGTGGCATGGATCGCCTGGCCAGGGCCGCCCCCGCCAGTCAGGATCTGCTGCGCGGCGCGGCCGAACGCGGTGCGAACCTGGGCACCATCACGGCAGCGCTGCTGCGCATGCTCGATCGCTACGGCGCCGCGCAATTGCAGGCCGCGATCGGCGATGCGCTCGAAAGCGGTGTGCCCCACCCGAATGCCGTGCGCCTGGCGCTGGAGCGCCGTCGCGAAGCGCGTCAATTACCCCCGCCGCTGGCCGTGTGCCTACCGCCGCACGTGCGCCAGAAGGACGCGCCGGTTCAACCCCACCGGCTCGATACCTACGATCAACTTGCTGGAGGTCCCGATGAGCTCGCTTGAATCATTACGTATGCGTGCGCAGGAATTACGTTTGCACGGGCTGCTTGCCCACTGGCCCGAGGTTGCGCATGAACCGTGGGTCGCGCCGCTGGTGCAGTGGGAGGAAGACGAACGGGCGCGCCGATCACTCGAGCGGCGCATCAAGGATGCGCATCTGGGTGGCTTCAAGGCGTTGTGCGACTTCGACTGGAGTTGGCCGTCGCGGTGTGATCGCGGCGCCATCGAAGATCTGATGACACTCGGGTTCCTGAAGGACGCCGCGAACGTCGTGCTCATCGGCCCAAACGGCGTGGGCAAGTCGACACTGGCGAAGAACGTCGCGCATCAGGCACTCGTGCATGGACACACGGTGCTGTTCACCACCGCCGGCAATATGCTGGGCGAACTCGCTGCGCTCGATAGCGATTCAACGCTGCGCCGGCGCCTGCATCGCTATGCTGCGCCCGACGTCCTTGTAATCGACGAGGTCGGCTACCTCTCGTACTCGAATCGCCACGCCGATCTGCTGTTCGAGCTGATCAGCCGGAGATACCAGAACAACAGCACCATCGTTACATCGAATCGACCGTTTGCCGAATGGCACGAGGTGTTCCCGAACGCCGCCTGTGTCGTGTCGCTCGTCGATCGCCTCGTGCATCACGCCGAGGTCATCCCGATCGAAGGCGAATCGTATCGCTTGAAGGAAGCGCGTGAACGGGCCGACAAACGCGCCCGCCAGCGCAGTCCCGGTAAATCCGCCAAAGGAGGCGAGTCCTCATGAAAGCCCCGCCGCTGCCTTCCGGCCGCACCCGCGGCTTAAGCTTCATCGTCCCCGCGGACTGGACGCCCGAACAGGCGCTCGCCGTGTTTGAACTGCTCGACGACCTGCGTGAAGTGATCTGCGCACGCTATCTGTCCGACATGCAGCAGGTCCTGCGCCAAGATCGCCGGCAACGCGAGCCGCCGTTCAACGAGCACGACCCGCCGTTCTGATCAACGCTGCGCATACAACGAAAGGGGCCCGCGCGGCCCCTTTGTACTTGAGTGAACCGCTCAGCCTTGCGCCGTCGTTTAGCGTCGCTTTTACACCGGCGCTAACACCAGGTCACAAGTGCGACCACTCATGCGCAGCGCACACGCTAACCGGATCAGGGATGCGAATTTCGGTTCCGATGCGGCGAATGGTGTGAATGGTGCTTCGTGTGATGCCGATCGCGCGAAGTGGCACCCCCGCTTTGCGGCGCGCCTTGGCCTTCGCCGAAGTAATACGTCTGTGAGGTTTGAGCGTGACCGACACCGGACAGTGACAATGCCATCAGCAACAGGTATTTCGAAAGTTTCATGCGCGCTCCTTTTCAATAGGAGCGTGAGGATACCGCAATGCTCGATGTCGCAATGGATCTGCGTTTCGCGTCGAAGGGCGCGCGGACACGGCGCATGCCTCGAGCGCCGTTTCGGATCGAATGCACACGTGTCCAAATCAACACAAGGCACCGGAAAAGCGATGGACCCGCGCATTTCTGAACTATTGAACATGCGACCGGATCAGGGATGCGAATACTGACTCTGATGTGGCGAATGGTGTTTCGGGGGATGCCGATAGTGCTGCCTGTGTTTGGACTTCGATTTTGAGCTTGCCTTTGCTTGCGGCTTTGCCTTCTGCTGCGCTTGTGGAGGCGGTTCGCCTGGAGGCAGTGGTTGTATCAGTTCGGCTCCAGGAAGTGGCGGCGGCGAAGAGGCGCGCCCGTGTTGCGGCGGGGTCTGGCCATCGCCGAAATACGTCTTCGAGGATTGCGCGTGACAACCGGACAGCGACAACGCGATCAGCAACAGGCATTTCGAAAGCGTCATGCGTGCTCCTTTTCGCGCGTCAGGAAAACGCAATGCGCAGTTGCGTCGACGTGGCAATGGATCTGCGTTTCATGTTGAAGGACACGCGGACACGACGCACGCCACGAGCGCCGTTTCGGGCCGAAAATACAAGAGTGCAATCAGGGGTAGTCATCCTTTTCGTGAATCTGACGGTAGCAGCGCGCAAAGTTGCTTGCATCAAAGGTGCTGCGTGTCGGCGACCGCCGAAGAAACGATGATCGGACGACTACCCCGAATGGCAAACGCAGCCGACGCTCATCTCATCGTATGGGCGGCTCCTTACACCACCTTTACGCTTCACCGGCTCGGCCTTCGCTTTTTCACTGATGGCTTTTGCCGCAAACCTGCCGACACCTGGTACCGGAGGTTTCGAAGGGTCCGGGCGAACGCGCCCTGCCGGCATCGTGCGGTAATAGGAAGTCGCGAGGTCCAAAAATCCCTTCGGAGGTTCGCACGCGGCAGCCAGCCGCTCCTCCAGGCTGATCGCAGTGCCAACGGGCGGTCGCTGCGATGCGTTGTCAGCGACGCCCCCCGGTGTGCCACTTCCACTTCCTTCCACCTGCTCCGAACTGGCTGCTTGTGGCTCAGCCTTGTCCGGAGTGCCGTAGTAACTATCCCGCGTAATCCGGGCGCGGCTGTGTCCGAGATTTTCGCTGACCTGTTTCTCCAGAATTTCGAGGTCTTCGCGCGGCATCTGGTTAGCCTTTCCACCAAGAGACGCCGGGACTGGGACGAAACCGCGAAGGAGCGCGCAGTTTTCCGCATATTCCGCACGCCCACCATGGCCCGTCACGAAGACATCTTTTCTGCAAATGCCGAGCTTTTTCATGTACTCCTTGTATCGCTCAAGGCTGTATTCCAAAGTCGCATTTTCACCGCGCCGCGTTTTCTGCCACCCAAGATGGGCGCGTTTGGAAATGCGCGATTTCGCATAGTCAAGAGCCCACACCTGAAACGGGAACTCGAGTCGGATCAGCCGCTGCCGCCCGCCCTTGGTGCCGTCTCGCTCATACATCATGAACGCGTTCTGTCCCAGCGGCCGGAGGTCGTTGATCCACGGGCGAATGCTGATCGTCTCCTTGCGCCGGTAGCCGAACGCGAATTGCATCGCAAGGATGATTCCGAAGCGCTCATCCAGCGCAAATGCCTCCTGGAGCTTCTGCTCGACATCAATCCCATTTGCGCTCCACGACTTCGACCTATTTCCGGTTGCGGCCATGTTACGGCGCTCAATGCGATCGGCGGGCGCGTCGGGAAGATATTCCTTGAGCGAGCGCACAATCCCTTTCTTCCCCATCCACCCGAAAAACTTCCGGAGCACGGAAAGGTCGTTGTTCATCGTCGACGCCGCTTTGCCTTCTTCGTACCAGTACCGCACCAGCACCTGCACATGCCGGTCGGTCAGCTTTTGCGGGATCTTGATCTTGTGGTTGAGCTTGTTGTGCCACGTATCAAACGCGCAGAAGATGACCGTCGTGTTGTGTTCCACCGTACGATGGGCTGCCACACGTCCATTGACGCGCCGATAAACGTTGGCCTTCAGAATTGCCTCTACCCGCGAGCGCCAGCCATCTGGCTCATCTCCGAACGCAGCGTCGTCCACCTCTGGTCCGGGAACCCGACTCCTCGACTTATACCGAGACATTCTCTCCCCCACAATGTGAAATGTCGCCCCTGTGCCTTGGGTTCAGGACACCGGATGACCGGTTCGCGTGGATACGCCGCGCACCTATGCGTTGAAGCTCGTTCCTCTTATCCGATCTCGCGGTCGGTCTGAGTTCGGTACGCCTGTAGTGCGCACCCGGGAGGAAGCAACTCCCGCATATCACAATGTGAAAAGGTCGGTCTGTCGTAAAAATGTGCATTCCGGCGGTAGCCTGACCTCTCAAAACTCCGCTCACGCCTCGCCCTTACGGTCACGAGGTTACCTGGTACTCGACCAGGCGCCGGCCCCTTTAACAGGTTGCTGAAGTACCCATCAGTGAAAGCAGCACCCCTCCGCTTACGCAGCTTCTGTTTCAAGCTTTTTCGCATTGCGAAATTTCAGCGCGGATTCAACATCATTTTCGATGACCTGAGGCCAATTTCTGGGCTCGTTTCTGCCATTTCCGCCACTACGGGCGGACTTGTCCCAGTGAACGCATGCGCACGAGGTTGTAGGCCGCCATGTTCAACACGAACATCTGGTCCACCTTCTTCAAGCCACGCACCATGACCTGGCGCATACGTCCCACGGTCTTGGCCCATCCGAAACCTTGTTCGATCAACTTGCGTTTTTGCTGCGAAATGGCGTAGCCCACGCTTGAGGCAATCGTATCGGGCACCGCGGAACGCCGGCCCGAAGTGTTTTGTGCAACGTGCGGTGTAACCTTCATCGCCTGGCAGGCCTCGATAAATTCCTGTGCGTCGTAACCCTTGTCCGCACCCAGCGTGATTTCCACGTCGGGGTCTTCTGCCACTTGCCTTGCATCGTTGATCATGATCTTGGCTGCCTCGCGTTCAGCGTGCCCGTCAGCACTGGTCACGCGCGCGTTGACTACCAGGCCGTGCCGATTATCGGTCAGCGTATGGCCCATGTACCGCAATTCGCTGGCCGTCTTGCCTTTGCGATAAAGACGCGCATCGGAATCGGTCTTCGACTGGTGCGTCTCGTTGCTGCGCTTGCTACCCTTGAAGTCACCCGCACTGCCACCGTCGTTGTCCTGATCGTCACCCTCCTTGCGCACGAAGCTTTTGTGCCCCGCCCACGCCTGGATCAGCGTGCCGTCCACGCTGAAATGCTCACCCGAGAGCAGGTCATTCTTCTCAGCGATGTTCACCACCTCGTTGAAGAATTCGATCACTGCGTCGTGCTTGATTAACCGCTCGCGGTTCTTCGTGAAGACCGTGGGCACCCACACCACATCATCCATTGCCAGGCCAATGAACCAGCGAAACAAGAGGTTGTATTGCACCTGCTCCATGAGCTGGCGCTCCGAGCGGATGCTGTAAAGCACCTGAATGAGCATGGCTCGCAGCAATTTCTCCGGCGCGATGCTCGGCCGCCCGCCCTTTATGTCGGCTTCGTACATCCCGGCAAACAGTCGATCCATCTTCGCGAGCGCTTTGTTCGCCATGACGCGGATCGCACGCAGCGGATGCGAGGCCGGAACGAAGTCGTCCAGCTTGCGAAAAGAAAACAAACTCTCGGTAAACGTGTCAGCGCCGCGCATGATCTCCAAGGGGGCGGGTAAGGTCCTCATATCAACGCATCTACGGCCCGCCGCGATGACGCGCGTCGGCGGTATTTCAGCAACCTGTTAAAGGGGAGCCAATCCTGCGCGCTTCCATTCCTCGCGAGAGGAACGGTCGGAGATAGCGCACGTATCTCCAGTGTTTGATCTTCCCTGCCATGGCTGGCGGGCAAGGCACCCCCACTCACCCCGACGCTTTCGCGACCAGTGAATAGTCCGTCCGCCATCGAACGGTTACGCCTACGGTTCTTGCGAATCTGCCACGTTTTCCCCAACGCGTATGTCGTACGACGGTTGAGTCAAACATCCCGCTCGGCCGCACTCGTCAAGGGTTTGCGCCTTGCCTCTGTGTGGATATGTCGGGGATTCGCTATGGGCTGAAAAAAACGCCCGTGAGGGCGTCGACTGTCGAAAAATTAGTTCGCGCGGATAGCTCCGCGGAATCTTTGATGGGTGTTCCGTGCGAGTACGGAACGTACGACTGCCGCTTAACCGCGGCGCGGTGTAATTCTTTGTCGCTCTCGGGTTCGACACCTCGAAGCAGCGCTGGCTCGAAGTAGAGCATAGTCGCCCGCTCTTCGCAAGTCCTGCTGACGCCCACGCCAGCGGCTGATTAGCAGCCCTAGTTCTTTCGTAGTTCGTAAAGGAGTCAAAGCAAAGTTCACAACCGGTTCGCACCTCGATCGCGCTAGTCCGAAAGTGGTTCCCGCAAAGTTCATAAATGGTTCGCGCGAAGTTCACACGCGGTACGCACCTAGTTCGCAGCGAGTTCGCACACGGTACGCATCTAGTTCGCAAAGTAGTTCGCACATAGTACTCATCTAGTACGTAAGGAGTTCTCACGTGGTACGCAGATAGTTCGCAAGGAGTTCGCACTTGGTACGCACTTGGTACGCCCCTAGTTCGCAAGGAGTTCGCAAATGTGGCACGAAATGGCAGCGCTTTTGATACCGGGAATGCGACCGCCACAGGTCAAACTTCAGCGGGTGGAAGCCCCCGGCCCGCCCAGCAATCCATCGCGCGGTTTCGCGTAGTCAACTGTTCGCGTCCAATGTCTTGGCGTACGTTGTCATTGTCAGTCTCACGGTGAGACGAAATCACACCGTGCCCTCGTTGATTTAGAAGAGAAAAAGTCGTCCGGGTTTGCACGACTTCCGACTTTTGCTGATAAATCCGATTCAAGTACGGGTCAGCGCAACGGCGTGCCGAACGCCCATTCGAAAAAAACCAGCCCTTTCGCTAAATTCCGCACAAATTGATCCGTTAGTGGCTGCATGCGCCCGAGCCCTACCCTTCCGGCGCGAAGACTTGCTTTCATTTCGCTTGTATTTGCTTCCTGCCGGCGACCTAACGGCTTTTATGTCAAGCGGCCTCATCCGACTCGCCGCGCCCTCCCTCCCCGACGCCGCCTGGTACGCCCGCTGATCAGGGCTTTGCCGCCGTTCGCGCCGTCGTAGCCACGAATGTCAGGTACCGTTGCGAGTGAACGAGTACTTGCGACCCGGAACAGACTTACGCGATTGCAAGAGATCAAAGACCGCTCTCAACGGCTCTTCGGTCATTCGGGTTTATATTTGCTTGGCACGTGCCGCAAAGCAAGACCGGTCGCGCCGCCCGGCCGCTCTGCGGCAGCGATACAGCGACGGGCTCGGGGGTGCGCCTGACACGCGGCGGGCGGTCGGATGCGCCCTGCCCGACCTCGCATGCGCGGGCTTAGAATTGAAGCGGGTCAGGCAACAGGGACCGCACGGTGAAACCAGTCATGCTGCGCTGGCTGCGCACCCTGATTCCAGCAATCGCATTGGTGTGGATGTCTTCTGGCGTTCACGCGGCCGACGATTTTGCGCCCCTTCGCGCGAAAATGATCAAGGACATCGCGGAGCTCACGACCGAAACCTTCGCCGAAACCGGCAGACCCGCCATCGATTCGCGCGTGCTCGCCGCGATGGACCGGGTGCCTCGCCACCAGTTCGTTCCGCCTGGCGAGGAGCGCAACGCCTACGAGAACCGGCCGCTTCCCATCGGCTACGGCCAGACCATTTCGCAGCCGTACATTGTCGCGATGATGACCGACCTGATGATGATCAAGCCCACTGACGTCGTGCTGGAGGTCGGCACTGGCTCAGGGTATCAGGCGGCGATCCTCTCGACACTCGCGCGAGAGGTTTATACGATTGAAATCATCGAGCCTTTGGGCAAGGCGGCACAGGAGCGTCTGCGGCGGCTCGCGTACAAGAAGGTGGAAACCACAGTGGGAGACGGCTATTACGGGTGGGAAGCCCACGCGCCCTACGATGCCATCATCGTCACCGCCGCCGCGAGCCATGTCCCTCCTCCCCTCGTGCGGCAGTTGAAGCCGGGCGGCAGGATTGTCATTCCGGTAGGCGCGCAGTTTCTGACGCAGTATCTGCTGCTGATCACGAAGGCGAACGACGGCACGGTCTCCACGCGGCAGATTCTGCCCGTCAGCTTCGTGCCGCTCGCCGGGCACTGATTCTGCGCGGGAATCAGGCGACGCGACGGGACAGCGCGAACCCGCAACAGTATGGGCTGAGCGCGCCCCGTCCCGCATCCCCTTCAGGTACACATAATCATGCCCGCCGTGCCGTTGTTCGCCCTATCCCTGCTTTCGGCCGCAACGCTTGGCTACGAGATTCTGTTGATGCGGCTCTTTTCGATCATTCAATGGCATCACTTCGCGTACATGATGATCAGCGTCGCACTGCTGGGTTACGGAGCGGCCGGTGCGGTGGTCGCGCTCGCGCAGCGCTGGCTCGTGACCCGGTTCGCAACCGTGTTCGTCGGCGGCGCGATTCTGTTCGGCGTTTTCTCGGTTGCCTCGTTCACTTTCGCTCAGCGTGTCGCGTTCAACCCGCTGGAGATTCTGTGGGACCCGCGCGAACCCTTGCGCCTGCTCCTGATCTATCTGCTGCTCTTCGTTCCGTTCTTTTGCGCCGCGACCAGCGTCTGTCTCACGTTCACACGGTTCAACGATCAGATTCCCCGCATTTACAGTTTCGACATTGGCGGAGCGGGCTTGGGCAGCCTCGCGATCATTGGCGCGCTATTCGCGCTCCGTCCGCTGGATGCGCTACGGTTACTGGGCGCTGCGGGCATCACGGCAGCGGCGCTGGCATGTGCCGAATGCCGCTGGCACCGGTGGTGGTTGCCGGCCCTCTTGCTCGGCGCCGCGGCCGTGTTGGCCGCCGGCCTGCCGCGCGACTGGCTCGCCTTGCGGCCGTCGGAGTACAAAGAATTGAGCCAGACCCTGCACATCAAGGACGCGCACGTGGTCGCGGAAAGCTCGAGCCCGCTGGGTCTCGTCACGGTGGTGGAGAGCCCTTTGATCCCCTTCCGCCATGCGCCCGGGCTGAGCCTCAACGCGACGATGGAGCCGCCGCATCAACTCGGCGTGTTTACCGACGGCGACGGACTGTCCGCGCTCAATCGCTATGACGGACGACGCGAACCGCTCGGTTACCTCGACTATCTGACCTCCGCGCTGCCTTATCACCTGCTGCGACGACCCCAGGTCCTCGTGCTTGGCAGCGGCGCGGGGTCAGACGTATTGCAGGCGCTGTACCACGAAGCGAGCGCAATCGACGCGGTGGAACTGAATCCGCAGATAGTCGACGTCGTGCAGCGCCGCTTCGCCGACTTTTCCGGAAAGCCTTACAGCGCACCCCACGTTCGCGTCTTCACCGGCGAAGCGCGTGGCTTCGTTGCCGCGCGCGACGAGCGCTACGACCTCATTCAGGTCGCGCTGCTGGATTCGTTCAGCGCCTCCTCGGCCGGCCTTTACGCACTTTCCGAGAGCTACCTGTACACGGTGCAGGCGTTTCAGGACTATCTGCGCCATCTCAACCCGGGCGGCATGCTGGCGATCACGCGCTGGGTCACGCTGCCCCCGCGCGATGTCCTGAAGCTGTTTGCGACGGGCGTGCTGGCGATGGAGAACACCGGCGTGACGCAACCGGCTCGCCGGCTCGTGCTGATACGAGGCTGGAAAACCGCGACGCTGCTGGTCAAGAACGGTGATTTCGATGACGCGGACATCGCCGCGCTGGGCCGCTTCTGCCGTGCCCGCTCGTTCGACGTCGGATACTACCCGGGGATGCAGGCCGCCGAAGCAAATCGCTACAACGTGCTTGAAAGGCCCTACTTCTTCGATGCTGCGCGCGCTCTGCTGAGCCCCGGGCGAGACACGTTCTTTGCACGCTACAAGTTCGACGTCCGTCCTGCCACGGACGACCGGCCGTACTTCTTTCACTTCTTCAAATGGCGGTCGCTGCCCGAATTTATCGCGTTGAAGGGGCGAGGCGGCTTGCCCTTGCTGGAATGGGGCTATCCGGTACTGATCGCGACGCTGTTTCAGGCCACGTTGACGGCCATGGCATTGATCCTCTTTCCTCTCTGGGTGCTGACGCGCCGCAAACGCACGGCTCATGGTTCGCCTCTCTTAATTGCTGCTTCCCGCAGTAAAACCACGCCTTCGCCTGCGGCGATATCCGGACGTAGAGTCGCGATCTATTTCGTCGCGATCGGCTTCGCCTTCATGTTCATCGAAATCGCGTTCATCCAGAAGTTCGTCCTGCTCCTGAGTCACCCGCTCTACGCTGTCGCCGTCGTGCTATGCGCGTTCCTTTCGTTCGCGGGACTTGGAAGCCGGTACACACAGCGCCTGCAGGGCCGCGAGGCGCCCTTCGCCAGCCACGCACCGCGGTCGGGCAGGAACACGAATCGCTCGTCGGTCGCGGCGACGGCGATCGTTACGATCGCCGCCATCTCGTTCTTCTACCTGCTCGTGCTTCCCGCTCTGTTCCCGTTGCTGATCCCGCTATCCGATCCGGCCAGGATCGTGATCGCCGTGCTGCTCGTCGCGCCACTCGCGTTTGCGATGGGTATGCCCTTTCCACTGGGACTCAGCCGCGTTGCTGCCGGCGCCGACACGCTCGTGCCGTGGGCTTGGGGCGTCAACGCGTGCACTTCCGTGGTGGCCGCGGTTCTGGCGACGGTACTAGCCATTCATCTGGGCTTTACCGCAGTGGTCGTGATAGCGGTCCTGCTCTATCTTGCGGCGGCGGCTGCCTACCCTTGAATCTGCATGATCCGGCTTGATTCGGCGCCGTTCCGAACGGACCCGCGTGTTCACGAGCAGGATTGGGCTCACCGCATGCCGGGTCCGGCGGGCGTCGGCGCGAGCGACGCGACGCTCGCTGCGAGGCCGAGCGTCACGGCAGCCATGCGGCCATAGTCGAGCGTCGCTGGGACAGCGTGCGCGGTATGGTAGTGTGGGTTGCGCAGGTACGCGGTGTCCGTGACCATCACAGCCGGATAGCCTTCGCGCCAAAAAGACGAGTGATTGCTCAACGCGACGCCCGGCACCCACCACGGCAACGCCGCGCTTTGCAGCGGAAAATCCGACGAGGCCTGAAACGCATTGGTTAACCATCTGAGTTGCTGCGCCGAGCGAAGGTTGGAAACGAAGCCGATGAAATTGCCACTTGACGGATAGAAGTAACGCAGCAGCGGCGGATACGTCTGGGTGCCCGGCTCGTTCCGATAGTAGCCCAGCATCTCGAGTGACAGCATCAGGCGAATGCGATCCCCGCGCAGACGCGCGGCCCTCGCATATCGCAGACTGCCCATGTCGCCGCGGAAGAAAAACGGCGCTTCCTCATTCACGAACGCGACGCAGCGCATGGTGTGAAGGCCAGGCAAATTCCGCATGCACAACGCAAGTGAACTAGACAGAAACGAGCTTTACCGCCTACTACATGCCGCTTGACGCGCGGCCGACGGCGACACGTGTCGCACCACGAAAAGGACGAATACCCCGAGGTGCACCAGGCACGCGCTTCTGGAAAACCCGATCGCGCGTGCGTGTGGCCTTATTACTGCTGGCGGAACTGGCTCGGTACGTAGTCGTGCACCGGCCATCCGTGTTGTTGCGCGAGTTCGTAGGCGTAACCCTGAGCGAGTGCGTGAGACTCGAAGTCACCCAAACATGCGAGGCCTCGCGAGTCGCCTTGCGGCTTCAGGCGGGCATAGACCGAGAAGAACCGCGGGTTCTCGTTGTCCACGGTGCATATGCGATCTGCCTCGCTGGTATTGCCTGACTCAGTCGGCGGCGCAGTCCCCGATGGCCTGGGCGGCGTACCGGCACCGGACTGCTTCCCACAAACCGTTCTATCCCGATGTCGAAGGCAATCGCGTCGATCGGATTTGCGCCGCGCGATACGAGCGGCGCTAGCGCGGCCGGCCGATTACCGCGGCGACTGCAGTAGCTGCCGCCCTCCGTGCGTCAAGCGCGAGACTTTTGGATTCGTAAATCTGTGCGGCCGCCAAGCCACACGCGGACCAGATACCGGCCGGCGATCCCTCGGCGGTGTTCTGATTTAACCATGTACCGCAAGCCCTGCAGCGATACTGGACGTAACGCGCTATTGGCTTTTGGGGCGTACCAAAAACACCGGTCCCGACACGCAAGAGATCCCTGTGCGGAAGGAGCCCTGAAGGCATCCCGACCAACGTTTGACAAGCAAGGCACGCTTCCATGGTTGCCTCCTGTTCGGCACCCGTCCGGAATATGCCTCCAGTATAGGCCGTGCCGGACAGCTAAGGCCTCACGCTGTCTAGGCGACCCGGGCAACACGCGAACGGGCGCAGTGAAATCCCTGCACCCGGTGCATCACCGCTAGTGGCCGCCGTTGCCGTAGAGCTGATGCATCCGCTCATCCGATGCGGGCTGCGCGGCGGCGCGAGACCCGGTCGACCGGGAGCCAGCCGTCGTACCGCCGTATCCATCGCTGTACTCGGTCATGCCTCGCTGCCCGGCAATACGCCCCTCGGCAGCCTGAACATCCGCTGGATATCGGGGATCTTCAACCTTGGCCGAGTTATAGCCCGCCTGCTCGAGCTGCTGGAGTTCTGCACGGACCTGTGCGCGCGTCGGACCCTGCTGAGTTTGTGAATAGGCTGCGACCGGAACAGCGAGAAGCGTCGCAGCGGCGAGTGCGAAAATCGTCGATTTCATGGTGGAAACTCCTGTTGCTTATCCAGATGTCGCCTCACCCATGCAAGGGCTTTCGCCCGGACCCTCCGCATTACGGCGAATCGCTGCGATACGTCGGGGCTCGTCCCACACTATTAAAATTCGCAAGATCCAGACCGCGGATGTTTCCCATCCCATACCGGCAGAAGGTGGAGCGCCGATTTCGCCGCACGCTATAAGTTAGGTATCCCAATACAAAAGTTGATAATCCCGGTTCATGTCGAAGCGCATAGGATATCGAAGCGACTTTCCGGTTCGCTTGATGCTCGCCCCGCGCGTATCACCATCGCGACGCGCAGCACCTGTCCGCGACAATCTCGGCCACGCCTCCTCGACCACCAGGAGTCTCTACCTTTATTCCGAAGATGATGGGCGGCACAGCGAGACCGTCAAGCGTCATCGGATGTCGTGGGCCGATATAAAATCGGGAACTGACGGTCGCAAGCCGAATCCTGGTGATTCGACAACGGACAATTCAGGGAACGACGGTGCCTGAATGAACGAGGCACTGCGTAGCAGCCATCCATGAAGGATGAGGCCTCGGCACGTGGCCATGCTCAACCCCTCACTACTCGAATCCGGCTCCACCAGCGCCCGCCGTTTGCAGGCTCCCAGCGCTCGACAGGCGCGACGGTCCTGCGTAGCGCTGCCTCTTGCGTCGCCGGAGTCTCGTACACCCAGCCCTGTTGCTTGAATTCCTCGCAACTGACATGGGTAAGTCCCTTAGCGCGCGCCTCGTGACATGCTCTCTGATACAACGCTCGCCGCTGCTGCTCTGCCGCCTGCGCCCGTGCCCGACGCAACTGCTCGGGCGTTATTGTGGTGCGTCGCAGTCCCGCCGCCCGGCGCTTCTCCTCATCTTTCCACCACGGCAAGCCCGTTGGCGACTGGCTTGTCGCGGGCCGGCATGCGGTGTGGTTCGACGCCGGGTTGTCAGACGACGTGCACGTTTTCGTCTTCGATGTAATTGCAGATCACGGCTGTAAACGTATGATCGCCGGAGAGCCCGAGGTGCTCCGCGCGCGACGTGTCCCACCGCGCAGGCCAACTGCCGACGATCGTCTCGACGCGCGGATCCGGTTTCCATTCGATGCGCTCCACGACGCGCTCGCCCGCCACCTCACGTAACGCAGCAATCATCTCGTCCACGCTGACCGAGATACCGGGCAGATTCACCACGCGCTGGTTGCCAAGTGCGGCCGCATCGAGCTCGCAGCCGGCGATCAGGCACTCGATCGCTTTGCGCGGTGACAGCAGCCACAGGCGCGTGCTGCCTGTCACCGGACAGATCGCCTCTTCGCCGTTCAACGGCTCGCGGATGATGCCGCTCGCAAACGACGACGCGGCGGCGTTCGGCTTGCCGGGCCGCACGCTGATCGTCGGCAGCCGCAGCACGCGGCCGCCGACGAACCCGCGCCGCGTATAGTCGTTCAGCAGCAGCTCCGCAATGGCCTTTTGCGTGCCATACGACGATTGCGGATTCAGCGCGGTGTCGTTCTGCACGACGTCGGGCAGATCGCCACCGTACACGGCGACCGAGCTCGTGAATACGACGCGCGGCCGATGCCCACGCTGCCGGCACGTTTCGAGCAACAGTCGCGACGCATCGAGATTGATGCGCATGCCCAGATCGAAATCCGCTTCCGCCTGGCCGCTGACGATCGCGGCGAGATGGAAGATCGCGTCGGTCTTGTCGTCGATCAGTCGCTCGAGCACGCTGCGCTCCGCGATGTCGCCCACTTCCGTGCGCACGCGGCTGTCGCCGAAATCAGCGGGACGCTCGACGTCGAGCAGCACGAGCTCGGTGATCGGCTGACGCTTGCCGTCCGCGCTCTTCAGTGCGCCGCGTGCGAGCAGTGCACGCGCGAGACGCTGGCCGAGAAATCCGGCGCCACCGGTAACCAGTACGTTCATGATGTCCTTCGTTCCGTTCAGACAGAATCAGTCAGACATTGCGGTGCAGGTACGGCTTCACCCAGCCGAGCCCCGCCGACGTTCCCGCGCGCGGCCGTTATTCGCAGCCAGTCCAGCCTTCGTAGCCGAGCGCGTCGATCAGATCGAACAGATACGGATAGTTTAGTTCGCCAATGTCCGACTCGTGCCGCTCGGGCACGCGCGCGATCTGGATGAGGCCGATGCGCGGCATGTCGCGCTTCCGCTTCACCGCGAAATCGCCTTCGACGATTGTGGTAGCAATCGAACTGCACCTGCTTCGGCGCGCCGACCTCCCCGCAGATCGCCTGCGCGTCGTCCTGGCGGCCAGAAAGAAGCCCGGAATGTGCCGCGCGTATTGATCGGCTCGATGACGATCGTGATGCCGTCGGCCTGCGCGGTCTGCACGCGCCAAAGCGGGATACCATTGCTCGAAGCGATCTGCCGGTGACGTTCCTCTCTGAGAGGCGGCGACAGTGTGCGCCACGTCCAGTTCGAAGTTGACAGAATTGATACGTTCTACGGCTCCATAGTCTAGGATCGCCACGCACGACCCCTACCATGCGTAATATGCAGGCCACGGATAGCCGTAGTAATACGCCGGGTAGCCGTAATAAATGGGGTTGGGATAGTACGCGGGCGGCGGCACGGACACGAACGTGCAGTTCTGGCCGGATGACGGCAGGACATTTGGAGTTGTCGCCGCGCCGACGCGGCTGCTCGCCAAAGCCGGTTGCTGACCCTCAGCAGATGCTGCCGCGGCGCTGGTACAGGCGTAGTAGCCACCGGCGCCCGGATAGTAGCTGTATGGGCCATAGTAGACGCACCCCCATAGCGTCAGTGCACCCACCACAGCAATTGGCCGGCGTATGATCTTTGCGCGAAGCATAGCCCCTCCTCGCGTCGTCGATTCGCTGAAGCGTCGCAGTTCGCGGCGCAGGCGTGCATCCATTTTAGGCTGCACGGCGTCACGCGACGACTGGAGCCGGCTCAATTGCAGCAAGGTCATGCGTTCGCCACTCGTGACAGGCGATATGTCGACAGCTGCGGCGCTGGAACTGCCGATGCATGACTTCGAACTGCAGGCGTTGGAGCGCGCGACGCACCCCGCAATGGGTGCGTCGCGCTTTTCCGAGAAAATGTGGGTGGGGCGTGCTCCGCCGAGAGCAGACAGCTCATCTGTTTGACGCCACTGTGACCACTTCGCATTGTGACGAGCGCCATGTCGCACTCAAGCGACATGGCAGGGACTTTGGTCAGCGGCAGTGGCAACAGCTGTGCCTTGGTGAGCGCCTTCCGAGCGGCCTTGCTGGTGATGCGATTCAGTGAGGCGATCGGACCGGACCAGCATGACCCCGCTGACGGTCTGGGACTCGGAACTATATTCAGGGTTATTGTGGGCTCGATGCAGCCTGTCCAGACAGCGCGTGACTCGCCTGATCAATGATCGATTTCGCGGTGCCAACAACAAGCGCGCGGTCGATGTCGGAGGTCTGCCAACGACCATTGCTATCTCTTGCGAACTGCAATTCTGCGTGAAGGGTCGCGCCTGGATCATTTGACTGATCCGGCCGTAGGACGATGCTAACGTTGCAAGTGAATACAAGGCTACTGGCCGCGTTCGATGCTTTCGCGCAGTCAGCATCGGATTTCACTGATGCCACCGTGTCGGACGTCGGCAGAGGATTGCCCGCAAGGGCATTCAGGCCTCCCTTGTTCGCCGCGTCCAGCGCCCGACGGACGGCGCCATCGATGTCTGATGTACCCGGCCCTTCGTGCAGCCACCCACACGCAGTGAGCGCTGCACACGCTAGCGCCGTCGGCAGCATTCTTCTACGGGTCATTCTGATTCTTCCTCTCAGGCAACATTGCCCATGTCGATTATTGCATTGTGTTCTGGAATCTCGTCGTCGCAATCCCGTAGCTAGCCTCCGCCAGCAATCCGGTAAGCATCATGGCAAGACATAGCGTCTGCGCGGTGTTCATGTTGCCCACGACGCATCACATCGAGCGCGATATGGGACGCGAGAACGGATATCTCGACGCCATTCGACCGCGGTTGCGATTCGGGAAATTGATCACTCGATGACGATGGCTTTAGGCAGTTCGCAGCCATTGTTGACTACCTGCGACCGACAGCTTCCGCGTGCCCCCTTTTTCTTCGTTTGCCGACGCCAGCGACCGGCTAGACAGGTTTCGCGCTGGGAGTCTTTTGAGGACATGAAGGTATAAGTGGCCTACGTCGCGGCCTCAAAGATGGCATCAATAGATGCAAAGCACGCCGGGGCACTTGTCGTCGCACTGAGCATGACACTTCAAGTCGATGCGCGTGAACGGGCCCGTCTTGTGTTTTGTCGCTTGTCGTTACAACCCAAAGCGAAACGGTCAAAAAAGAGGCGAGTCGGACTCGCCTTGAATGCACGTCCAGCTTTATGCCTACTGGCTGGTGTGTGCCGAAGCCCGGTGACGTTATTGCGTCGTGGTCACGGCATCGGTCTTGGTGTCGGCCTTCACTGGCGCCGTCGAGACTTCGTTGCCGGCATCGATCTTGGTCTTATTCGCGGCCGCTTCGTTGCCTGGCTCCTTCTTGCTCAGCTTGTGCGCTTGAGTCTTCTTGACGTGCACCGCGGGCTTCTTGTTCGCGTGAACTTCGGCGCTAGCCTTATCAGTCGCCTTGCTGGTTGCCTTGTCGGTCACACTGCCGGCTTCCTTGGCCGCGCCGTTGATCTTCGATGCGTCCGTTTGCACTTCGGTGCTGGCCTTCAAGTTGGTCTGGCCGGCTTGCGCCGCAGCGGTTGCGGCGGTCGAAGGCGTCGGCGCAGCGGTCTGTGCAAAAGCTGTCGAAACGAGCAGAGCGGAAGCGAGAGCGGCGTAAATCGTCTTCATAAGTGACTCCTTGTTAGGCGCCCGAGGAAATTCAGCGCTGCCCGTTTAACGGAAGCCCAACGGAAGGAGTTGACCCGAGAGTGGTGACAAAGCGTAAGCTTTGTGACGGCCCAAACGCTTCCCGCTTTCCGGCAAAGTCACGTCATACGTCGCCGCCACGGCGCTCAGCCGATCTCTCCTGTCCGACACGAGCCGTAACATCCCGCGCGATGGCGACCGATCCGCACACCACACCTTGATTGTCACGGACCAGTGCAAAAGTCATCTCGACGTAGAGCTTGCGCCCCGTCTTGCGCACCGCGCGGGTCAGCGTGACGCAGCCGTGCAGACGCGTCGTGTCGTTCGTGATTGCAAAAGCCGCGCCAATATGCGGCGTGCAGACGCTCCGGGATGATCAGATCGAGGTTGCTGCCTATCACTTCGGGGGCACTGTGCCCGAACAGAACTTCGGCCGTCGCGTTCCAGCGCTGGATCGTTTCGGACCGGTCCGCGTAAATGATCGCGTCCG